>JAKIXW010000295.1 GCA_022708865.1 Acidobacteriota bacterium | reverse complement strand
TGCCGTCGGCGTCGACGAGCACGTGCGTGAGGGCCGAGCGCGGAACGTAGGCCGGCCGGTAGACGCCGAACGCGGTCTCCGAGGACGGTGGCGTGGTGGTGTGGAAGCCGGCGAAACCAGCCAGGGCGATCTCCATGACCCCGCCGGAGAAGGCTCGGCCCACCTTTCGCGGGTCGGCGTCCTTCACCGTCACACGCAGGTGCGCGCAGGCTTGCTCGTTCGTCGGCGCATCGGAGACGTCGAACCGCAACAGTCGCACGTCGACTTCGTCGAAGGCGTCGCGTCCGCCGAGAACGTCGAAGAGCTGCTGTTCGGCGAAGGCCGCCTTGGCCTCGATGTCGAGGCCGGTGAGCACCATGGTCATCGTGTTGCGGAAGCCGCCCACCTCGTTCAGCGCCACCTTCAACGTGTCCGGCGGCGGACTGCCTTTCGTACCGCTGATCGCGACACGGTGCTCACCCTGTTGAGCCAGGCGAATGGTGTCGAAGTGGGCGACGACGTCGGGGCCGAGGTAGGCAGGTTCAGCGATCTCGTAGAGCAGCTGGGCGGTGACCGTGCCGACTGAGACCAGTCCCCCGGTGCCGGGATGCTTCGTGATCACCGAAGAGCCGTCCTCGGCGACCTCGGCGATCGGAAACCCCGGGTAGCGGCGGTCGGTGATCTCGTCGAGGAACGCGTAGTTGCCGCCCGTCGCCTGAGGGCCGCACTCGATCACGTGCCCGGCGACGACCGCACCCGCGAGCCGATCCCAGTCGGCGCGTGCCCAGGCGTGCCACCAGGCCGCGGGACCGACCACGAGGGATGCGTCGGTGACCCGGCCGGTCACGACGACGTCGGCGCCCGAATGCAGCGCCTCGGTGATGCCCCAGGCGCCGAGGTAGGCGTTGGCCGACACCGGTTTGATGTCGCCGACGGGCGGCGTGATTGCGTGGAGGTCGCCACGTAGGTCGTCGCCCTCGACGTGCGCGACGCGCGCGGTGAGGCCGAGACGTGCGGACAGCTCGCGCAACGCGGCGGCCAAGCCGGCGGGATTCAGCCCGCCCGCGTTCGCGACGACCTTGATGCCACGATCGAGACAGGTGCCCAGCACCTGTTCCATTTGGGTGAGGAAAGTCCGCGCGTACCCGCCGGACGGGTCTTTGGCCTGGGCCTTGGCCAGGATGAGCATGGTCAGCTCGGCCAGATAGTCACCGCACAGGACGTCGATCGGTCCGCCCTCGACCATCTCGCGGGCTGCGGCGATGCGGTCGCCGTAAAAGCCGGAGCAGTTGCCGATGCGGACCGGGACGCTCACCGCTGACCCCCTGCGAACTGGCCCGCCACGCGCCCGCCGCCAGGGGGCCCCGCGAAGGCCTGGGCGATCGCGAGCCACTGGTCGGCCAGCGGTCCGTCGGCGACCAAAGCGGTGTCGTCGCGGTGGCGGCGTTGGGTCACCAACAGGCAAAAGTCCAGCGCCGGCCCGCTCACGCGGTTGGCGGCGTCGGCTGGCCCCCACGTCCAGACGCTGCCGTCCGGAGCGGTCAGCTCGACGCGTACCGGGTCCGCGGGGAGGTCCAGACCGTTGGCCAGGTAGCTGAAAGCGCGCGCACCCACCCCGATGTGGGCCACGTGCCGCAGCCGTGCCGTGGCCTCGCGGGTCGCGCCGAGCGCGTCGACGATGTCCTGGCCGTGCGCCCAGGTCTCCATGAGTCGCGCTGTCAGCGACGAGACCGCGCTCATCGTCGGCCCGAACCACGGCAGGCGGGTCGCCGGGGCAATGTCCGCGAACGCCGCAACGAGGGCTGCACGCGACGTGTCGAACCACGCGAGCAGGTCGGCAGCCGGCATTTGACGGTAGCGCTCAGCGATGACGTCGGGTGAGATGCTTCCGTCGGCCATCATCGGCAGGTAGTCGCTGCTGAACCCGTCGGGGTCGGTGGCCGAGCGCACCGCGACGTCGTCGAAGAACGCCAGATGGCTGATCTGGTCGCGGATCGCCCAGCCCACGGCCGGAGTCGGCGCGTCCCAGCCGCGCGGACCTTCGGGCAGCGGTGCGATGAGTTCGCGCAACGCGGCCGTTTCGGCTTCGATGTCGGCGATTACCGACTGCATGGTCACCGCCATGTCAGCGTCCCTTCCACTGTGGTGCGCGCTTCTCGCGGAACGCCGTCGGGCCTTCCTGCGCGTCGTCGCTCAGATAGACCGGCTCCCATATCTCGTCGGCCAGGTCGTAGGCGGCGGCGAGGTGGTGCTGTGCCGAGAGGTACACGGTGCGCTTGGACGCAAGCACCGATAGCGGTGCGTTCGCGGCGATGCTGAGCGCCAACTGCCGGGTACGCTCGCGCAACTGATCGGCCGGCACCACCTCATTGACTAAGCCGACCTGGTGGGCGCGCTCGGCGGTGATCGGGTCGCCGGTCAGCAGGATCTGCATGGCAACGCGTGGGGGCACCAGCCACGATAGCGGTGCCGCCCACGGCGACCCGCGGCCGACTTTGACCTCGCTGACGGCGAAGGTCGCGTGTTCGGCAGCCACGACCAGGTCGCACTGCTGCGCGAGCAGGAAGCCCCCGGCGAACGCGACACCGTTGACGGCCGCGATCGTCGGCTTCGCGACATCGATGTTGCGGCCGAACTGCGGAGCGAAGTCCTTCGGGGGCACCTTGAGCGCGTTCTGCGCCATCTCCTTCAAGTCCCCGCCGGCGCAGAACGCCTTATCGCCCACGCCGGTGAGGACGAGCACCTTCGCCGCGTCGTCGTCATTGAAGCGGCGTACCGCGTCGAAAAGCCCCGTGCGCACAGCGTTGTTCAGCGCGTTGCGCGCCTCGGGCCGGTTGATCGTCAGCCAGGCCACGCTGTCGACGACCTCGTAGCGAATCGGTTGCTCGGCCACCGAGCCTCCGTCCCTCACCGTCGCCTCGCATGTGAGTGGCAGTTCACCCCGGCACCTCGACAAACGGGTCGGCCAGCTCAACGGTGGCTTCACTCGGCACGCACGGACCATCTTCGCTCGAGACGAGCAACTCGAGGTCGACGAGGCGCCGTCCGCCATCGTCGCGTTTGGCCACGACCTTGCCGCTCAGGGTTGCGGTCTGGCCCGGATAGATCGACCGGATCATTGAGATTCTGCGGCGCCGGATGAGCGCGTCGGGTCCGGCCCATTCGTTGAGGCCGCGGTCGATGAAGCCATGGAAGAAGAGGGTTGACAGGTAGATCGTGCGCTGGCCCTGGCTGCGCGCGTAGTCGGGGTCGTGGTGACCGGGGAACCAGTCCCATGTCGAAGCCGCGTTCATGCAGATGCGCTTGTAGCTGATCTCGATCGAGACGGGCGTCAGGGTGTCGCCGACGGCGATGTCCTCGAACCGCACGGGGACGCGGACCATGCTGTGCTCGGTGGAGTCGTTCATGATGCGCCTTCACTATCGGCGGTGTCGTATCGGAAGAGCACGTTGGTGTTGCGCCCGATGATCTCGCCGTGCTGATCGGAGAACGTACTCACCGTGGTGATGAACACGCCGGTGCCCACCCGCGTCGTCTTCGGTTCGGAGATCGAGGCCACCTCCTCCACGATCGACACGTGATCGCCCACCCGGGGCCGGCGTTCGAACTCCGTCGTCGTCGAGGCGTTGATGATGTGGTGGCCCGGCAGCGGCACGCTGAGGGCCAGCAGCATGTCCGTGCGTGTGAGGTGCTCCGGCGCCCACTGCGGCGCGAAGCCAAGGGTCATCAACAGCCCGGGCGGGCAGTCCTCACCCTCCCAGTAGCTGGGATTGGCATCCTCGACGAGCGAACAGTAGTACAACACCATCGAGCCGTCGATCGGGAACCACGCACGCCGCGGTTCCGTGCGATGGCCGACCCACGCCCGGCCCTCGTCGAAGGTCCCGAATGTCATCCCGAGGCCGGTGACGTCGCTCGTTGGCGCGCTCACCGGGCCACCTGCACGACGGCGCTCCCCTTTATC
>JAKIXW010000294.1:3662-3987 GCA_022708865.1 Acidobacteriota bacterium | reverse complement strand
GACGCCGCCGGCGCTGACGGAGAACTTCTCCCGGTCCTTCTCCACGTCGACACCCACCATCTCACCCGGCCCGATCACGACGTTCTTGTCCAGGATCGCCCGGCGCACCACCGCGCCGCGGCCCACCCGGACCCCGGGCATCAGCACGCTGCCCTCGACGATGGCGCCGTCGTCGATCGCGACGTTGGACGACAACACCGAATTGCGCACCGACGCCGCGGAGATGATGCTGCCGGCGCCCACCACGGACTCCTGGGCCGAGCCGCCGTTGACGAACTTGGCGGGCGCCAGGTTCTCGGTGCCGCCACGGATCGGCCAGCGCCGG
>JAKIXW010000294.1:0-3581 GCA_022708865.1 Acidobacteriota bacterium | reverse complement strand
GTAGAACGCGTCGAGCGTGCCGACGTCACGCCAATATCCGTGGTCGCGCTCGGTGGCGCCGGGCACCTGGTTGTTGTTGAAGTCGTACACCGAGGCCATCCCGTCGGCGACGAGCTGCGGGATGATGTCGCCGCCCATGTCGTGATCGGAGTGGTCGTCGTCGGCGTCGGCCTTGATGGTGTCGATCAGGACCTTGGTGGTGAACACGTAGTTGCCCATCGACACGAACGTCTGGTCCGGATCATCGGGCGTGCCGGGCGGGTCCGCTGGTTTTTCCACGAAGCTGCGGATCCGGCCCGACTCGTCGGCATCGATGCAGCCGAACGCGGTAGCCTCCGCGCGCGGCACGCGGATACCGGCGACCGTTGCACCGGCGCCGCTCTCGATGTGCTGCTGCACCATCTGCTCGGGATCCATCCGGTACACGTGATCGGCACCGAAGATGACGATGTAGTCGGGATCCTCGTCGTAGATGAGGTTCATCGACTGGTAGATGGCGTCCGCCGACCCGGTGTACCAGCGCGGCCCGAGCCGCTGCTGCGCGGGGACCGGCGTGATGTATTCGCCGGCCAGCCCGGACAGCCGCCAGTTCTGGGAGATGTGCCGGTCCAGCGAATGCGACTTGTATTGCGTGAGAACACAGATGCGCAGATAACGCGCATTGACGAGGTTCGACAACACGAAATCGATGAGCCGGTAACCGCCGCCGAACGGAACGGCCGGCTTGGCCCGATCCGCCGTCAGGGGATACAGCCGCTTGCCCTCCCCGCCGGCGAGGACGATGCCCAGCACGTGTGGCGCTTCCCTCATGGAGACAAACCTATCGACACCCGCCAGAGGTGGCCAGCGCAATGACGCTGTTTTCGGAATTCCACCCGGGATTGGGGCCGGTGTCACACATCGCAATCCCTGCGGTCGCCCGCCGCGGGCACTACCGTCGGTCGTTATGCGGGTGGCGATGATGACACGGGAGTATCCGCCCGAGGTGTACGGCGGCGCGGGCGTACACGTCACCGAACTCGTCGCCCAGCTGCGCCGGTTGTGCACTGTGGATGTGCACTGCATGGGAGCGCCACGGCCCGACCAGGCCGACGTCTACGTGCACCGGCCCGATCCCGCGCTTTCCAACGCCAATGCGGCGTTGTCGACGCTGTCGGCGGACCTGGTGATGGCCAACGCGGCCGCCGGCGCCGACGTCGTGCATTCGCACACCTGGTACGCCGGGATGGCCGGTCATCTGGCCGCCCTGTTGTACGACGTCCCGCATGTCCTGACGGCGCACTCACTCGAGCCGTTGCGGCCGTGGAAGGCCGAGCAGCTCGGCGGGGGTTATCGCATCTCGTCCTGGGTGGAGCGCACGGCCGTCGAGGCGGCCGATGCGGTGATCGCCGTCAGCGCCGGCATGCGCGCGGACGTGCTGCGGGTGTACCCCGCGTTGGATCCCGCCCGCGTGCACGTCGTCAAGAACGGGATCGACACCGGGGTGTGGCACCCCGTCAGCGCGGATCCGGGCGACTCGGTACTGACCCGCCTCGGCGTGGACCCGGGTCGTCCGATCGTGGCGTTCGTCGGCCGCATCACCCGCCAGAAGGGGGTCGCGCATCTGGTCGCGGCGGCCCATCGGTTCGCTCCGGAGGTCCAGTTGGTGCTGTGCGCGGGCGCGCCGGACACCCCGGAGATCGCCGCCGAGGTCGGCGCCGCCGTCGAGCAACTGTCTCAGGCCCGCAGCGGCGTGTTCTGGGTGCAGGAAATGCTCGACGGTGCGAAGATCCGCGAAATCCTCACCACAGCAACCGTTTTCGTTTGCCCGTCGGTGTACGAACCGCTGGGGATCGTGAATCTGGAGGCGATGGCCTGCGCGACGGCGGTGGTGGCCTCCGATGTCGGCGGGATACCCGAGGTGGTCGACGACGGCCGCACCGGAACCCTGGTGCACTACGACAGCAGCGAGCCCGCGGGATTCGAGGCCGGACTGGCCGACGCCGTCAACGCCCTGGTGGCCGATCCCGCCCGGGCCCAGACCTACGGCCGGGCGGGCCGGCAGCGCTGCATCGACGAGTTCTCCTGGGCCCACATCGCCGAAGAGACGCTGGAGATCTACCGCGCGGTCACTACGTAACGGTCAGCTCTCGACGTACTTCAGCTCGTGACGTTCTTGAGCTCATCGCCCAGCGCGGCGGCCTCGTCCGGCGTCAGCTCGACCACGAGGCGGCCACCGCCTTCCAACGGAACCCGCATCACGATGCCGCGCCCCTCCTTTGTCGCCTCCAAAGGACCGTCGCCGGTTCGGGGCTTCATCGCCGCCATCGAGTGCTCCCTCCGCGTGTGAGCCGGTCTGCGTCGTTCATTCCCCGACCATTGTTCCCTATCGCGCCACGTGCGTGTGCAAGACCCGGGTGCTAGCAGCCCGGGGCGGAGGAAACCCAGCAGTGCGCGACGTGGTCGTCGACCATCCCGGTGGCCTGCATCAACGCGTAGGCCGTGGTGGGGCCGACGAATCGGAATCCGCGGCGTTTGAGTTCGCGCGCCATCGCCGTGGACTCCGGGGTGACCGCCGCGACGTCGGCGATCGCGGCCGGCCGCGCTCTGGCCGGCGGGGCGAACGACCACAGCAGTTCGTCGAGGTCGTCGTCGAGATCGGCGACCACCCGGGCGTTGGCGATGGTGGCGTCGATCTTCCCCCGGTTGCGGACGATGTTGGCATCGGCCATCAGCCGGGCCACGTCGCCATCGCCGTAACGTGCGATCTTCTCGATGTCGAACTGGTCGAACGCGTGCCGGAAGTTGTCCCGCTTGCGCAGGATGATCAGCCACGACAGGCCGCTCTGGAAGGCCTCCAGGGTCATCCGTTCGAACAGTGCGGTCCGGCCGTGCAGCGGCCGGCCCCACTCGGTGTCGTGGTACGCGCGGTACATGATGTCGTCGGCACCGGCCCCGGCCGGCACCCAGTCGCAGCGGATCAGCCCGTCGGCGTGACTCACCGCGATTGCTCGCCGACCTGCGCCCGCAGAGTGGCCAGCTCGCCCTGCAACGACTCGATCTCCCCGGTGAGCCGGTCGAGCACCCAGTCGACCTCACCGGTGTGATAGCCCCGCAGCGCCTGGGTGAATCTGATCGCCTCGATGTCGGCGCCGGTGATGTCGTAGGCCGGCAGCGTGGTGGCGGTGGTGCCGCGGGGCAGCGGGGGCAGCTGTTCACCGCGCCCGAAGACCACGCTGGCCACGGCGAACAGCACCACGGAAATCAGAACGAGTACGACCAGATAAAGCAGTATCAGGGTCACGCCATCGATCCTGCCCGACGGCACCGACAATGCCGCCAAGGGCCGCCCGGACGGTCTAACGCAGCGTGTTCATCGGGGGCCGGTCCGCCAGCGACACGTTCGTGGTGCGCGCGGCGAACGTGTCACCGCCGTCGGCCGTGAACTGGGTCAGGCCCACGCCGGAGTCGGGAACTCCGCAGCGGCTCAGCAGCGTGGCGATCACCTGCCGGCTCATGGCCCCCAGCTCGGTCAGCGGACGGTTGCGATGCGCCCGGATCCCGAGGTTGACCTGGGCGATGGCGTCGAGGCCGAGGCGGTC
>JAKIXW010000293.1 GCA_022708865.1 Acidobacteriota bacterium | reverse complement strand
CACGAAATCGGCGCGGACACCCGAGGTGATGAACAGCTTTGCACCGTTGACCACGTAGTGGTCGCCGTCGCGCCGTGCGGTAGTACGGATGCCGGCGACGTCAGAACCGGTGTCGGGTTCGGTGATGCCGAGGCTGCCGATCTTCTCCCCGGCCAGGGTCGGCACCACGAAGCTGCGGATCTGCTCGGGATCGCCCTGCGCGGCCATATGGGGCACTGCGATGTGATGCGTAAGTAGGCTGGCCAGCAAGCCCGAGGAGCCGCCGGCCTCCATCACGGCCTCGGTGAGCAGCACCAGGTCGCGCAGGTCACCGCCGGAGCCACCGATCTCTTCCGCGAACCCGATGCCCAGCAACCCCGCTGCGGCTGCGCGGCGGTGGAGTTCTCTAGGGAGTTCTCCGGCGTCCTCCCAGTCTTGCAGGTGAGGAACGATCTCCTTCTGGGTGAACGACATGGCGAGGTTGCGCAACGAGATGCGCTCGGGCGTCATCCACGGGTCGGCTGCGGCCGCCTCCGCTTCCCGCTGATCCGGCTGTTTCATGTGAGTTGCTCCTGCTGTGATCACTCGGGGACGGCACGATTGCCACGTCGACCCCATTGTCGTCGAATGTTAATGACCGATAACGTAGCGTGTCAGGAGATCGACGTTGATGTCACCTGGAGGAAAGTTGATTGACGTCCTGCCCGACCGGGTCGACACCCGCGCGCCGGTATACCTCGAGAATCGCGAGGGACTCATCGCGCAGCTCCATGCGCTCGCCGAACAGCTGGCGCTGGCCAACGGTGGCGGCGGCGAGAAGTACGTCGCCCGGCACCGTAGCCGCGGCAAGATGCTGGCTCGGGAGCGCGTCGAGCTGCTCATCGACCCCGACACGGCCTTCCTGGAACTCTGTCCGTTCGCGGCGTGGGGCACGAAGTTTCCGGTGGGCGGCAGCGTTGTGGTCGGCATCGGCATCGTCGAAGGCGTCGAGTCGATGATCATCGCGCACGACCCGACCGTGCGCGGCGGAGCCTCGAACCCCTACACCTTCCGAAAAGTGTTCCGGGGCATGGCAGTCGCCCGCGAGAACCGGCTGCCCATCATCAACGTCGTCGAGTCGGGCGGGGCGGACCTGCCCACGCAGGCCGAGATCTTCGTGCCCGGGGGCCAGCTATTCAACGACCTCACCCAGCACAGCGCGCAGGGCCTGCCGACACTGGCGCTGGTATTCGGTAACTCGACGGCAGGCGGCGCGTACATCCCCGGCATGTGTGATTACGTGGTGATGGTCCGCAACCGGTCCAAGGTCTTCCTCGGTGGTCCGCCGCTGGTGAAGATGGCGACCGGCGAAGTGTCCGACGACGAGTCGCTCGGCGGCGCCGACATGCACGCCCGCACCTCCGGGCTGGCCGACTACATGGCCGAGGACGAGCAGGACGCCATCCGGATCGGGCGGCGCATCATGGCCAGACTGAACTGGCGCAAGCTCGGGCCCGGCCCGACACAGCCACCGACCCCCCCGCTGCGAGACCCCGACCAACTCCTCGGGATCGCTTCGGTGGACCCGAAGGTTCCCTTCGACCCACGTGATGTCATCGCCCGAATCGTGGACGGGTCCGCCTTCGACGAGTTCAAGCCGCTATACGGCACCTCGCTGGTCACCGGTTGGGCCTCGATCCACGGATACCCGGTAGGGATCCTTGCCAACGCGCGCGGAATCCTGTTCAGCGAGGAGGCGGAGAAGGCCGCCCAGTTTATTCAGCTGGCGAACCAGATCGACACGCCACTGGTGTTTCTGCAGAACACCACCGGCTACATGGTCGGCGCGGAGTACGAGCAGGGTGGCATCATCAAGGACGGCGCGAAGATGATCAACGCCGTCTCCAACAGCGCTGTCCCACACCTGACGATCGTGATGGGCGCGTCCTACGGTGCGGGCAATTACGGGATGTGCGGGCGGTCCTACTCTCCCCGCTTCCTGTTCACCTGGCCCAACTCGCGTTCGGCCGTCATGGGCCCGGCCCAGCTCGCGGGCGTGCTGTCGATCGTGGCCCGCGAGTCGGCCGCCGACCGGGGGCTCCCGTTCGACGAGGAGGCCGACGCCCAGATGCGCGCTGCCGTCGAGGGCCAGATCGAGCGTGAGTCGTTGGCGCTGGCCAACAGCGGCAGGCTCTACGACGACGGGATCATCGACCCGCGCGACACCCGTACCGTTCTCGGGTTCTGCCTTTCCGTGGTCCACAACAGCGAGATCCGTGGCCAGCGTGGCTACGGCGTGTTCCGGATGTGATGGCGATGCCCGTGATCAAGAAGCTGCTGGTGGCCAACCGGGGAGAGATCGCCCGACGCGTGTTTCGCACCTGTCGCGAACTCGGCATCGCGACCGTCGCCGTGTACTCCGACGCCGACGCCGACGCCTGGCACGTGGACGATGCCGACGAGGCCGTCCGGCTACCGGGTTCCTCGCCGGCGGAGACCTACCTCGACGGTGACCGGGTGATCGCCGCCGCCCTCCTCACCGGCGCCGACGCCGTGCATCCCGGCTACGGCTTCATGTCGGAGAACGCCGGCTTCGCGCGGGCCTGCGCCGACGCCGGGCTCGTGTTCGTCGGCCCGCCGCCGGATGCCATCGACGCGATGGGTTCCAAGCTGACGGCCAAGGCGATGATGGCCGATGCGGGCGTGCCGGTTCTCCCGGGCGGCGACGCGACCGGCCTGGACCCCGACAAGCTGCGCAAGCTCGGCGCCGAGATCGGCTACCCGCTGCTGGTCAAGGCGAGCGCGGGTGGCGGCGGGCGCGGCATGCGGGTTGTCGAGTCGGCCGACGACCTCGACGGAGCCGTGGCCTCGGCCTCGCGCGAGGCGCTGTCGGCCTTCGGCGACGGCACGGTGTTCCTCGAGCGGTACGTGCAGCGTCCCCGCCACGTTGAGATCCAGCTGTTGGCCGACATGCACGGCACGGTTGTCTCGCTGTTCGAGCGGGAGTGCTCGGTGCAGCGCCGCCACCAAAAGGTCATCGAGGAGGCGCCCTCGCCCGTCGTCGACGACGACCTGCGCGCCCGGATGGGCGCGGCGGCGGTCGCGGCGGCACAGGCCGTGGGTTACGTCGGGGCCGGAACGGTCGAGTTCGTCCTCGACGCGAACGGCGGCGATGACGACGGGACGTTCGCCTTCCTGGAGATGAACACCCGGCTGCAGGTCGAGCACCCGGTCACCGAACTCGTCACCGGGCTCGACCTCGTGCGCCTGCAGTTGCTGGTGGCGATGGGTCGGCCACTGCCTGCCGAGGTGAGCAAGCCGCGGATCACCGGCCACGCGGTCGAGGCCCGGCTCTACGCCGAGGACCCCACGAAGGGCTACCTGCCGCAGACCGGAACGCTGCGCACGATGCAGATCCCCGACCACGTCGGGGTCCGGGTGGACTCCGGCGTGCGCGACGGCTCGGTGGTCAGCCACCACTATGACGCCATGCTGGCCAAGGTGATCGCCTGGGCGCCCACCCGCGCCGAGGCGCTCGGCGCGCTGTCCGCCGCGCTCGCCGGCGCCCGGATCCACGGACTCACCACCAACCGGGATCTGCTGGTTCGCGTTCTGCGCCACGACGAGTTCGCCGGACGCGGCACCGACACCGGGTTCCTCGACCGCCACGACGTGGCCGACCTCGGCGCAGCCCTCATCGACCGCGACGGGGAGGGCTTGCACGCCATCGCGGCCACACTCGCCCAGGTCGCGGGACGCCGCGCGGCGGCCCCCGTCCAGCCGACGCTGCCTGCCGGGTGGCGCAACAACCCGTCCCAACTGCAGTCCACCGGATGGCTGACCGCCGACGGCCGCGAGCGTCGGGTGGGCTATGCGCTGCTCCGCGACGGCGTCGAGGTCGAAGTCGACGGCAAGCCCGTCGAAGACGTCAGCGTGCTCGTGCAGCGGCCGGACCGGGTGGTCCTGGAGACCGGCGGGGTGCGGCGCGGCTACGACGTCGTCCTCGACGCCGACATTGCCTATGTCGACAG
>JAKIXW010000292.1 GCA_022708865.1 Acidobacteriota bacterium | reverse complement strand
AAATCCTCACCTGCGTCGGGAGCCCGCGCGGCGATGTAGACCAGTGCACTCACCGACGCGTCACCACCGACTTCGCTGACGATGGTGCCCGACCACGAGTGACCGGCCAGCACCGTCGGGCCGGGCTGCAGAGCCAGCACGCGGCGAGTCTCGGCGACCGCGTCGGCCAGCGTCGTCAGCGGATTCTGCACCACCGCCACCATCAGACCCGCATTCTGCAGGTGCGGGATCACGTCGATCCACGACGAGCCGTCCGCATACAGGCCGTGCACCAGCACCACGCTGCGGGCCTGCGTTTCGGCGACCGGGACCCCAGCCGGTGCAGCGCGGGCCCGCGGCCCGATCTGTGCGGCGGCGACGCCGACCGCCGCAGCCACCGCCATACCGCCGAACGCTCTTCTCGACAAATCCATCCCGAACCTGCCTTCGTTGCCGGGGCCCACCTGACGGACGGCCGTCTTCGAATTGTGCGGTATTCCCCGCCGGAAGGCGCGGCGCTTCTGCAGGTGCTGAGGTCTACTCGATCGTGCGCACGCGATCCAGAATCGACCAGATCAATCGATCGTCGGTGTTGGTGTGCAGCGCTGGACGCTGACAGTGTATGAGGCGCTCGCCCAACATCACCCGCTTCTGCAGGTCTTCCAGGTTTTCGAGGATGTCGTTGACGAAGCCTCCGAAGTCCTGGAGGTGCTGGTTCACGAACCGCACGCAGTCGTGCAGCAACTCCGCGTATTGCGCTGACACGGAGCATCTTCGGCACTCCTCGGCAAGTTCGAGCAGCCGCTCGTAGCAATCGCCCAGGTGATGCGCGGCCCGGATGATGCCCTCTGCGTCGGCAGAGTCTTCGTCGTCGGGAGCCCCGAATGCCTCCCTGAACGCAGGCCCGCTCAGGAAAGCGCTCACCTGCGCGACGATGCCGTCGACGTCCCGCATGTGCCCGATGACGAACTGCGCGACGTCCGAACCCGTCCCGAGTTTGTGCGTCGGCGTCACGGGTGAGCCGAGCACTTGGTCGACCTTGCGTTGCTCGACGGCCGCCCAGCGTTGAAACACCGTCGATGCGAAGGCGGCCCAGGTCCAACAGGCCGGCTTTTCCTCCAGCATCCGCTCGAGTAGTTCTGGCGTGGGAACGATGACCGCGACCGAAATCGCACCGCGTCTGTTCATATGCCCAAGCTAGCCTCGATTTTGCATCGAGTTGATGACGGGTCCGCTCGGTCACTGAATTGTGTTGCTGGGTGGTCGTTGTCGGGTGGCGGGCGTGGTGGGGTGTCCCGTGTCGCCGGGTGGGGCGGGCTTTCCCAGGGCCTGGTCTTTCGTGGTCGGTGGGTCGAGTGATTTGCTGGTTATCCGAAAGCGGTGCGTAGGTGTTGCCAGGCGGTCGCGATCGCTGATGCCCATCGCCAGGTGGCGTCGATACGGAGGCGAACCTGGCGGGCGCTGCGAGTGATACGGGCAGCGACGTGCAGGATCCGGTAGCGGAAGGTGGCGATCTCGGCGCGGGCCAGTGCGGGGTGGTCACCGAAGCCGATCAGCCGGGCCCAGGTGACCAGATCGGCGGCGGCCAGCACGATTTCCAGCCAGGCGGCGTTGGCCCAAAACGACTGGCAGGGCAGGTTGCGTAGCCCGGTGGCTTTCAGTTCGCGGATGCGGTCTTCGACGCGGGCGTGCTGGCGGTGCCGCAGCTCCAATCCGGCGACCTGACCGGCAATGACGCCGGGTTCGGTGTCGGTGATGAATGCGGTGACCCGCATCCCGTCGGCATCGGTGAACCGCAGCTGCGCACCCGGGTGGGGCCTCTCTTTGCGCAGGATCAGCCGGGTGCCAGCGGGCCAGTTGCTCAGGTTGACCAGGCCGGTGGCTTCGGCGACCCAGGCGCCGTCACGGATGCCGCCGTCGGTGTCGATCGCCGGATACCAGGCTTGGCCGAGGTTGAGGGTGTCGACCGCGTCCTGGACCCGCGCATCGACGGGGTATCCGAAGGAAAATCCCACCCCGGCGGTGCGGCAGGCGTCGGCGAACTTGTGGGTGGCTCCAGCGGTATCGCAGCGCACCAGCACCCGGCAGGCATCCGAATCTGGTGGACTACCTGGGCGGGGCCGCCATCGCGGCGGCAGCGAGGCCAGCGCGTGGTGCAAGACGATGATGTGGTCGCTGGCGGTGTTGGAGCCGGCGTTACCGGTGCGCAGCAGCCCGGCCAGCGCTTCCCCACCGGCGATCTCGGGACGATCCAGAAACGCCAGCAACGGATGGTGACCATAGGTTTTCTTCCAGGTCGGGGTGGCGCCGGTCTTGTTGTCGGAGTGATCGATGACCAGGGTGGCATCGAGGTCGATGTGCAGCCAGCCCTCACCAGTGGGGGCGGCTCCAGCCGCCCATGCTGCGGCCCGTGCGCCGGCTCGTGCAGCCCGCACCCCGGGCAGGTGGGCGGCGTCGATGCGCTCATCGATCAACCGCCACATCGTGGTTGTCGAGGCCTTCGCGCCGAACACATGTTCACGGTCCCCACACAACTGGCCGACCGCATCGATGCAATCGGCCCCGTCGGCGACCGCTGCGGCCAGATCGGCGAACACCTCACCGGGTGCGTACACCCACGGGCCCCGGTAGGTGTCAGCCAGCACGGCGGTGACCTGCGACGATAACCCCGTCAGATCGGCAAGCTCACGAAGCAAGCCCATCCCGGCATGCGACACCACGCCCTGCCCATCGGCGGACACTTTCACCCGCGCTGCGGCCACGATATTCTTCACCTGCGAGGTGCCTTCCCGTAGGAACGATTGAACCGTAGAGAAGTCCAATTATTCCTTGCAGGACAGGCACTTTCGCGTATCTACACCCCGAAAATCACAACACTTCACGAAAAATCCGGGCTAGATGCGTTCGAAGCGGAATGGGGGCAACGTTATCCGGCAGCAATTCGGTTGTGGCGCAACGCTTGGAGTGAGTTCATCCCGTTCCTGGACTACGACACCGAGATCAGGAAGGTGATCTGTTCGACCAACGCCATCGAATCCTTGAACGCCCGCTATCGCCGCGCGATCCGGGCTCGTGGTCATTTTCCGACCGAGCAGGCCGCACTGAAATGCCTATACTTGGTCACCCGGTCACTGGATCCGACCGGGACCGGCCAGAAGCGGTGGACGATGCGCTGGAAACCAGCACTGAACGCCTTCGCAATCACCTTCGCCGACCGGATGCCGGGAAGCGAAACCGCCTAACAGAACACGCCGCTTACACCGTTAATCGGACAGTCCCGGTGGGTCCGACCGGGTAGGGCACGGTGTGGTCGATGTCGGCGAGGGTGGCGGGTGTGTCGCAGTGCGGGAAGCGGCACGTCAGGTCGCGGCAGCGAATGTACGCGGCCAGCGCCGGTGAGGGGGTGTAGCGCGGTTCGGGGGCTGAGTCGGGGCCGGGGTGGGTGATCTCGCGGATCGTGGCGCCCTCACACATGGCCTCCAGCAGCGCGGTGGGGGCCAGGCCGGCGCCGAACACGTAGGCCGACCGGCACTGCGCGGTGTGCGGCCGGACGTTCTGCTTTGCCGCAGGCGTCTGCTCGGTCCCGTCGCGGTCCTCGGAGGCAGCCGCGTCCTCGCGTTCGCCCTCACGGGCAGCCTCGTTCTCGTTCTTGGCCTTGCCAGTGGTGTCGGTGGCCGGTTCAGCCTCGTTGCGATCGCGGGTGTTCGGGTCGGCCTGGTCGGCAGCAGGAGTGTTGCCGGTGAGGACGTAGATGGTGGTGTCGCGGCCGGGTCGGGGCGCGGCGGTGGCTTCGCAGTCGTCGTTTCCGCAGTGGCAGGTCAGGGTGGTGATGCCGGCGAGTAGGGCGGTGTAGGCCTCGATGCGGCGGTCGTCGAGGGTGCGGGGGTCGTCGGGGCAGACGCTGTGGGCCATGTCGTCGATGCGGCGTTGGGCGGCTGCGGCGTCGCCGGCGAAGATGCGGGCCCAGATGGTGGTGAGTCCGGGGCTGTCGACGGGGATGCCGAATTCCAGGGTGCGGCACACCTG
>JAKIXW010000291.1 GCA_022708865.1 Acidobacteriota bacterium | reverse complement strand
GAGGGCGCCTGCGTCGTGGTCAACGACCTCGGCGGCGCGCGCGACGGCACCGGCGCCGGACACAACATGGCCGATCACGTGGTCGCCGAGATCAAGGAAGCCGGCGGCCGGGCCGTGGCCAACTACGACTCGGTGGCCGAGACCTCGGGCGCGGAGAACATCGTCAAGACCGCCCTCGACGAGTTCGGCAAGGTCGACGGTGTGGTTTCCAACGCGGGCATCCTGCGCGACGGCACATTCCACAAAATGACGCCGGAGAGCTGGGACGCCGTGCTCAAGGTCCACCTGTACGGCGGCTTCAACGTGATCCGGGCGGCGTGGCCGCACTTCCGCGAGCAGAGCTTCGGCCGGGTCGTGGTGGCCACCTCCACCAGTGGCCTGTTCGGCAACTTCGGTCAGGCCAACTACGGTGCGGCCAAGCTGGGCCTGGTCGGCCTGATCAACACGCTGGCCCAGGAAGGCGCCAAGTACAACATCAAGGCCAACGCGCTGGCGCCGATCGCGGCCACCCGGATGACCGAGGACATCCTGCCGCCCGAGGTGCTGAAGAACCTGACCCCGGAGTTCGTCGCGCCGGTGATGGCCTATCTGTGCACCGAGGAGGTGCCCGACTCCGGCTCGGTGTTCATCGTCGGCGGCGGCAAGGTGCAGCGCACCGCGCTGTTCCAGAACGAGGGCGTCACCTTCACCGCGCCGCCGTCGGTGGACGACGTCGCGGACCGCTGGTCGGAGATCGACGACCTGTCGGCCGCCAAGCAGGCTATGTTCAATCTTCGCTGATTCTCATGAAAGCCTGTGTCGTACAGGAGCTTTCGGGACCGTCGGGCATGTCCTACACGGACGTGCCCGACGTCACCCCGGGCCCGGACTCGGTGCTCGTCGACGTCCGGGCTGCCGGGGTGTGCTTCCCCGACCTGCTGTTGAGCAAGGGTGAGTACCAGCTGAAGTTGCCGCCGCCGTTCATCCCCGGGATGGAGGTGGCCGGCGTGGTGGCTGCCGCCCCGGAGGGTTCGGGATTTACTGTGGGGCAACGGGTCTGCGCCTCGGTGCTCGGCGGCTACGCCGAACAGGTGGTCGCGCCCGTCGCCAACGTCAAACCCAGCCCGACTGAACTCGACGACGCCGAGGCGGTCTCGCTGCTGGTCAACTACCACACCATGTACTTCGCCCTCGAACGCCGGGCGGCGCTGCGGCCCGGCGAGACCGTGCTGGTGCTCGGCGCCGCCGGCGGCATCGGCGTGGCTGCCATCCAGGTGGCCAGGGCTATGGGTGCCCGAGTGATTGCCGTCGTGCATCGTTCGGCGGCAACGGAATTCGTCGCCGGGCTGGGCCCCGATGCGGTGATCCCGCTGGCGGACGGCTGGACCCAGGCGGTGCGCGACGCCACCGGCGGCCGCGGCGTCGACGTGGTGGTCGATCCGATCGGCGGCCCCGCGTTCGACGACGCGATCCGGGTGCTGGCCACCGACGGCCGGCTGCTGGTCGTCGGCTTCGCCGCCGGCGCGATCCCGACCGTGAAGGTCAACCGGCTGCTGCTGCGCAACGTCGGCGTGCTCGGCGTGGGATACGGCGAATACATCAACCGGGATCCCGCCGCCGGGGTGGAGTTCACCGAAGGGTTGGCGCGATTGGTGTCAGCCGGGCTCAAACCACCTCCGCCGGTGCGCTTTCCGTTGTCCGAGGGCGCGGCGGCTCTGCAGCTGCTCGACGACGGCGGTGTCTACGGCAAGCTGGTCCTGGAGCCGTGAGCCCCCTGGGCCTGGCCCTGGTCGCCCTGGCGATCGCGATCGGACTGGTCGGCATCATCGTGCCGGTGCTGCCCGGTGGCCTGCTGGTGCTGGCAGCGATCGCGGTGTGGGCGTTCGTCGAGAAGTCCACCGTCGGCTGGATCACCCTCGGTATCGCCGCGGCGCTGTTCGTGGCCACGGAGGTGATCAAGTACAGCTGGCCGGTCAAACGCATGCGCGCCGCCGAGGTCCGGACGTCGATCCTGGTGGTGGGTGCGCTGTGCGGCATCGTCGGATTCTTCGTCATTCCCGTCATCGGACTGCTGATCGGCTTCGTGCTCGGGGTGTTCGTCGCCGAACTGGTCACCTGCCGCGACCCGGGGCGGGCCTGGACGTCGACCGTGCATGCGCTGAAGGGCGTCGCCCTGCTGGTCGGGGTCGAGTTCACCGGCGCGCTGCTGGCGGCTCTCACGTGGGCGGTTGCGGTTATCGCGTCCTGATGTTCGGTGCGGGCGACCCTTCGAGAAATCCCGACCGGGCGTACCGGCCTGTGGTAGGAACCAAGGTGTAGCGGCTGAGCTACGTCATGTTCCGGCCGGTGATCCGCGTCCGGATGGGGTCAGGTCGGTGGCGGTATGGGTTCGATCGTCAGGGTCATCACGGTTCCGTTAGCGGTCATCGGATCCGCACTCGCGACGCTGTGGGCGGCCGTCAATCCGGTTGTCGTCACGCTGGCGTCGGTGACCGCACTGATCATGGGCGGCACCCAGCATCCACTGGTCGGGTTCGGACCGCTGGCCGAAACCAACAGTGCCGTCGGCAATTACCTCGATCTGGTCACCGACAACTACATCAACTTCACCGTCCCCGGGGGCACCACCGTCAACGAGGTCGCGGTGTACACCCCCGAAGAGTTCTGGCCCGCCTACGGGACAAGAACGTTCGACGAATCGGTGGCCATCGGTATCGCCAACCTCAGCGCGTGCCTGGCCGGCGGGACCTGTCCCCGCAACGAGGCATTCGGCACACCGTCGGCCGGCGACACCTTCGTGGTGTTCGGCTATTCGCAGAGCGGCCGGATCGTCACGAACGTCAAGCGCAGCCTCATCGACGCCTACTCGAACCTCGGCTGGGACCAGGCGCCCGATACCTCGTTCATCATCGTCGGCAACCCGGACCGGCCCAACGGCGGGCTCCTGGAAAGGTTTGCCGGACTGTGGATCCCGTTCTTGAACGTCACTTTCGACGGTGCGACACCGACCAATAGTTGCGACACCGCCGGTTGCCACCTGCCGACCACCGACATCGCCTACCAGTACGACGGGTTCGCCGACTTCCCGTCGCATCCACTGAACCTGCTGGCCGACCTCAATGCCCTGCTGGGCATCGCGCTGGTCCACGGTACGTACCCCGACCACCCGTTGACCGACGCGGTACCGCAGGGCACCTACGGCGACACCACGTACTACATGATTCCGTCCACCACGTTGCCGTTGCTGCAACCGATCTCCTGGCTGATGCCGGACGCGCTGGTCGCCCTGCTGGATGCGCCGCTGCGCACCATCATCGAGATGGGATACGACCGGTCGACCAGTCCGGGTAAGCCGGTGACCGCGCAGTTGTTCCGGTTCTCGCCGGTGCGCGACCTCATCACCATCGGCATCGCGGTGGCCACCGGGATCGACGATGCGTTGTCGACGATGTTCGGGAATCCGGCCTTCCGGCCGCTGGGCAGAAAACCGGCCGGGATGTATGGCGTTCCCGAGTTCAAGTGGTCCGACCTGTTCGGTGGGCCCCCACCAGCACAGCCGGTCGCGCCGGAGAAGATCGCGCCGGCCGAGACCGATCGCGTGGCGGCATCCATGCCGGCGACGGTCGCCGCCCTGTCAGCGGGCGACGGTGGAACCGCGTCCGTGACACCGACCATGACAGATCCGAAGCCAACCGTCGATCCAGCGCCCACGACGGAGCCGACGCCCACCGAGGAACCCACGCCGTCGGCAGACCCGGAACCCGCGGAAGAGCCCGCTAACTCCGCCGACGAGGACACCGCGGCGACGCACGCGCCCGAGGTCCCGAGCGCTGCGGAGTCCGGTGACGGGGCCACGAAGGTCAAGGTCGCCGGCAGCTCCGACGACCACCAGACGTCGGACCAGCCGTCATCGGGCGGTGACTCGGGCGACGGGAAGTAGCCGCCGGCTCCTAGCGGAGCAGCGCGATGCGTAGTTTGGCGACGTCCTCGTCGGTGACGCGGGCGGCCCGCAGGTAGCCGTCCACCGAACCATGGTCGTCGGCCACGGTCGCGA
>JAKIXW010000290.1 GCA_022708865.1 Acidobacteriota bacterium | reverse complement strand
CGGTTTCGGTGCACCCGCCGATCGGCAGCGGCCGGGTCAGATCGCCGCCCTGCGCGGCGACCAGTCGGCGGAACCGGTCCATCGCCGTCCCGTCGCGCAGCGTCTGCGCGGGATCGACCCCATCGAGGCCCGCGGCGTCGAGCATCTCGGCGGCCAGCGCCAACGTCAGCTCCACGACATCGGCCGGCCCGCCGCCGGCGAGCACGTCCAGCGACTCCGCGACTTCCACGGAATTGCCGACCGTGCAGCCCAGCGGCCGGTTCATATCGGTGAGCAGTGCGCGCGTAGGCACTCCATAGGCGTTACCCAGGGCCACCATCACGCCGGCCAGCTCGCGGGATTCGGCCTCGGTCGCCAGGAATGCCCCGCGGCCGGTCTTCACGTCGAGCACCAGCGCGCCGGCGCCTTCGGCCAGCTTCTTGCTCATCACCGAACTGGCGATCAGCGGCAGCGACTCGGTGGTCCCGGTGACGTCGCGCAGGGCGTAGATCTTGCGGTCGGCCGGGGCCAGGTCGCCCGCGGCGAAGATGGCCGCGCCGACGTCGCGCAGTTGCTGGCGGATCCGGGCCTCGGAGAGCTCGGGGGTGAAACCGGCGATGGACTCCAGCTTGTCCAGCGTTCCGCCGGTGTGCCCGAGCCCGCGGCCGGCCGCCTGTGGAACCGCCGCGCCGCAGGCCAGCACCACCGGCAAAAGCGGGATGGTGATCTTGTCGCCCACCCCACCGGTGGAGTGCTTGTCCACCAGCGGCAGACCCAGGTCGGTGAAATCGAACCGCTTCCCCGAATCGACCATGGCCGCGGTCCAGCGGGTGATCTCGGCCCCGTCCATGCCGCGCAGGAAGATCGCCATCAGCAGCGCGGCCATCTGTTCGTCGCCGACGTCGCCGCGGGTGTACGCGTCGATCACCCAGTCGATCTGCACGTCCGTCAGCCGGTGCCCGTCGCGCTTGGCCCTGATGACCGTCGGCATATCGGGATTTCGGTGCATTTCCCGTCGCTGACCGACGGTCAATGCACCGAAATCACCCCGGTCGGTCACCGGGCCGTCCGGTCCAGATCGTCGGGCCCGAACGCATCGGGCAGCAACTCGCCCAGCGGTTTCGGTCCGCCTGGGTGATCGACCAGCAGATCGGTGCCACCGTGTTCGAGCAGCACCTGCCGGCACCGGCCACACGGCATCAGTGCCGCACCCAGGCGATCCACCACCGCAATGGCGACCAGGCGTCCGCCACCACCGGAAACTAGGGCGCAGGTCACAGCACACTCGGCGCAGAGACCTAGGCCATATGAGACATTCTCCACATTGCAGCCCACTATGACGGCCCCGTCGGCCGTCAGCGCCGCTGCGCCCACCGGGAAGCCCGAATAGGGCGCGTAGGCAAGGAAACTGACCTCTAATGCCTTGTCCCGCAACAGTTTCCAGTCAATCTCTGCGGTCATGTCAACGTTCCCGCCCTGTCGCTGAATGCATTCACAAACCACCTGTCCGGCCGCCGGGCGGGAACGTACCCAGCCTAATGCCCGCTCTGCGGAGGTTCGTTGTGGTCTGCAAATGGGTTTAAAGTCCACCCGATAGTCATTCACCGCCACGCCGGCAGCCCTGAACCATCCCCCGGCGTGCACCGATGGCGTTGGAGGCGCTGATGACAACGGCGGCACCGGCAGAGCTGGCCAAGCGGACCAGACCGCGCCGACGCACCCTCTACAAGGGTGATCCCGGCATGTGGTCGTGGGTGTTGCACCGCATCACCGGCGCGACCATTTTCTTCTTCCTCTTCGTGCACGTGCTGGACACGGCGCTCGTGCGGGTCAGCCCGCAGGCTTACAACGAGGTCATCGAGACCTACAAGACCCCGATCGTCGGGCTCATGGAAGTCGGACTGGTGGCCGCCGTGCTGTTCCATGCCCTCAACGGCATCCGGGTCATCCTGGTCGACTTCTGGTCGGAGGGCCCGCGTCATCAGCGCAAGATGCTGGTCGGCATCGGCGTGATCTGGCTGCTGGTCATGGTGCCGGCGTTGGTCGTCGTCGGCATCCACATGTCGGAGCGATTCCTGTGACGGCCCCCGGATCCTGGACCCCGCATCACCGCGACGGCCGCATCGCCCCGGTGATGGAGAAGGAATACGACCGTCCGGCCGCACTGGACCACCCACGCGCGCCCCGCAGGCCCCGCGGCATCCCCTACTTCGAGAAGTACGCCTGGTTGTTCATGCGCTTCTCCGGTGTCGCCCTGGTGTTCCTGGTGCTGGGCCACCTGTTCATCATGCTGATGTGGCAGGACGGGGTGTACCGCATCGACTTCAACTACGTCGCGCAGCGGTGGGCCTCCCCGTTCTGGCAGATCTGGGACATGGCGCTGCTGTGGCTGGCCATGATCCACGGCGCCAACGGAATGCGCACCATCATCGGCGACTACGCCCGCAAGAACGTCACCAAGTTCTGGCTGAACTCCGTGCTGTTGCTGGCCACCGGTTTCACCCTGGTCCTCGGCAGCTACGTACTGGTCACGTTCGACGCAAATATCTCGTGAGGCTCCCATGATTCAAGAACATCGCTATGACGTCGTCATCGTCGGCGCGGGTGGCGCAGGAATGCGCGCGGCCGTCGAGGCCGGGCCGCGGGTGCGGACCGCCGTGCTGACCAAGCTGTACCCCACCCGGTCGCACACCGGCGCGGCGCAGGGCGGCATGTGCGCCGCGCTGGCCAACGTCGAGGACGACAACTGGGAGTGGCACACCTTCGACACCGTCAAGGGCGGTGACTACCTGGCCGACCAGGACGCCGTCGAGATCATGGCCAAGGAGGCCATCGACGCGGTGCTCGACCTCGAGAAGATGGGCATGCCGTTCAACCGGACGCCCGAGGGCCGCATCGACCAGCGCCGGTTCGGCGGGCACACCCGCGACCACGGCAAGGCCCCGGTGCGCCGTGCCTGTTATGCCGCCGACCGCACGGGTCACATGATCCTGCAGACGCTGTACCAGAACTGCGTCAAACACGATGTCGAGTTCTTCAACGAGTTCTACGCACTGGACATCTCGCTGACCCAGACCCCGAGTGGTCCGGTAGCCACCGGCGTCATCGCCTACGAACTGGCGACCGGCGACATTCACATCTTCCACGCCAAGGCCATCGTGTTCGCCACGGGTGGGTCGGGCCGGATGTACAAGACCACCTCCAACGCACACACCCTGACCGGCGACGGCCTGGGCATCGTGTTCCGCAAGGGACTTCCGTTGGAGGACATGGAGTTCCACCAGTTCCACCCGACGGGCCTGGCCGGCCTGGGGATCCTGATCTCCGAGGCCGTGCGCGGCGAGGGCGGCCGACTGCTCAACGGCGAGGGCGAGCGGTTCATGGAGCGCTACGCACCGACGATCGTCGACCTGGCCCCGCGCGACATCGTCGCCCGCTCAATGGTTCTGGAGGTTCTCGAGGGCCGCGGAGCCGGACCGAACAAGGACTACGTCTACATCGACGTCCGCCACCTCGGCGAGGATGTGCTCGAGGCCAAGCTGCCCGACATCACCGAGTTCGCCCGGACCTACCTGGGCGTGGATCCGGTGACCGAGCTGGTGCCGGTGTATCCGACCTGTCACTACGTGATGGGCGGCATCCCCACCACCGTCGAGGGACAGGTGCTGCGCGACAACAACAACGTCGTGCCCGGCCTGTACGCCGCCGGTGAGTGCGCTTGCGTCTCGGTGCATGGCGCCAACCGGCTCGGCACCAATTCGCTGTTGGACATCAACGTGTTCGGGCGCCGGGCCGGCATCGCCGCTGCGGCCTACGCGGCGTCGCACGATTTCGTCGACCTGCCGCCGGAGCCCGCACAGATGGTGGTGCAGTGGGTCGGGGACATCCTCTCCGAGGCCGGCGACGAGCGCGTCGCCGACATCCGCAGCGCCCTGCAGCAATCGATGGACAACAACGCCGCGGTGTTCCGCACCGAGGACACGTTGAAGCAGGCGCTCACCGACATCCATACGCTCAAGGAGCGGTACGCTCGGATCACGGTGCACGACAAGGGAACCCGCTACAACAGCGATC
>JAKIXW010000028.1 GCA_022708865.1 Acidobacteriota bacterium | reverse complement strand
ACGCGCGCTCCGGGTGGGCACAGGTCCAGTAGATCCGCCGGCATGATCGAGCCGGCGTACAGGCAGACCGGACAGCGTCGCAGTAGCCGCTGGCCCCGCACCGTGATCAGGTCGGCGGCGCCGGGCCCGGCGCCGATGAAGTACACCGTCATTGCTTGACCACCGCCCATTGCGTCACCGGCATCGCCGGGCGCCACCCGGTGAAGGCGCCGACGGGTTCGCCGGCGTAATGCTGGTACCGGCGCAGCATGCCGCCGTAGGCCGAATAGTGCTGTACCACAGCGGCTTCCGATTCCGCGGTGACAGCGTTGGCCGCCAGCCGGCCACCAGCCGGCAATGCGGCCCAGCACGCGTCGAACAGACCGGGCTGGGTCAGGCCGCCGCCGATGAAGACCGCGTCCGGCGCCCCGCCGCGGACGTCGACGCCCGCGCCGAACGCCACCACGTTGGTCATCAGCCGGTCGCGCCGGACGTCGTTGCGCTCGAATGACACTGCACGGCAGCCGGATTGGCTGCGGCACCATTCGATCGCGATGCTGCCCGAGCCCGATCCCACATCCCACAGCAGTTCCCCGGGCCGGGGCGCCAGCGCGGCCAGGGTGACCGCGCGCATCATCTGCTTGGTGATCTGCCCGTCGTGGGCGTAGGCGTCGTCGGGCAGTGCCGAGCCGCGGCGCTCATCGGGCAGGTATCGCACCGCCAGCACGTTCAGCGGGTCAATGTCACCGGGCCCCTCGGCGACCCACTGCCGGGCCGTGCCGTCCCGGCGGCGTTCGCCGGGCCCGCCCAGCTGTTCGAGCACGCTGAGTTCCGAATCGCCACGCCCGGATTCGGTGAGCAACCGGGCGATGGTCGCCGGGTCCGCCCCGTCCCGACACAGCACGACAGCCTGACCCCCGGGCCGTACCGCCGTGTGCACCTTCTCGGTCATCAGACTGATCACCTCGGTGTCCTGTACCGGCCAGCCCATCCGCGCGCAGGCCAGCGTCACCGACGACACGTGCGGCAGCACCGTGACCCGCTCGGGCCCGAGCACCTTCATCAGGCTGGATCCGATACCGTGCAGCATCGGATCCCCACTGGCCACCACATGTGCACTGGCTGAGCTGTCGCGCAGGGCTTCGAGGGCCGGTGCCAGCGGCGACGGCCACTCCCGGCGCTGCGCGGTCACGGTGTCGTCGAGCAGATCGAGCTGACGGCGGGACCCGTAGATGACCGCGGCGCCACGAAGTTCGGCCCGCGCCGCATCACCCAGCCCGGCCATCCCGTCAGCGCCGATCCCGACCACGGTGATCACCGGGGCATCCTGCGCCACAGCACCCGCGGCACGAACCGCGTCACGAACGCCAGCACCCCGACGCCCCACGGCACCCAGACGCTGCCACGCCCCCGGGCCAGCGCCCGGACGGTCGCGTCGGCCACCTGCTGCGGCGTGCTCGACATCGGTGCCGGCTCCATGCCCTCCGTCATTCGGCCGATCACGAATCCGGGCCGGACGACGAGCACCTGCACCCCGGACCCGTGCAGGGCATCGGAGAGTCCGGCGGCAAACCCGTCCAGGCCGGCCTTGGCCGAGCCGTACACGTAGTTGGCCCGCCGCACCCGGGCCCCGGCGATCGACGAGAACACCACGATCCGGCCGGCCCCGGCGGTGCGCATCCGCTGCGCCAGCAGGGTCAGCAGGCTGACCTGCGCCACGTAGTCGGTGTGCACGACGGCCACCGCGTGCTCGGCGTCCTGCTCGGCGCGCGCCTGATCGCCCAGCAGTCCGAACGCCAGGACCGCGGTATCGATCGGCCCATGCTCGGTCTGGATCTCGTCGAGCACCGGGGCGTGGGAGCTCAGATCGTCGGCGTCGAAGCCCTTCACGTGCACATCGGCGGCCCCTGCTGCACGAAGGCCAGAAACCTGCTGGTCGAGGTCATGACCGTGGCGGGTCGTCAGGATCACCGTTGCACCGGGAGCCAGTCGCAGCGCTACCTCGTTTCCGATCTCGCTGCGGCCGCCGAAAACGACGATCAACTGCCTGCGGTCCGTGTCCTTCACGGCTGCGATTATTCACCTGCGCTAGCGTGAGGGGCGATGTCACCTGCAACCACCCGCCTGACCAACGACGCCCTGGCGTTCCTGACCGAACGTCACCTGGCAATGCTGACCACCCTGCGGGCCGACGGCTCGCCGCACGTCGTGGCGGTGGGCTTCACCTTCGATCCCAAGACGCACATCGCCCGGGTGATCACCACCGGGGGGTCGCAGAAGGCCGTCAACGCCGAGCGGGGCGGCGTCGCCGTGCTCAGCCAGGTCGACGGCGCGCGCTGGCTGTCCCTGGAGGGCCGCGCCGGCGTCAGCACCGACCCGGAATCGATCCGCGACGCCGAACTGCGCTACGCCCAGCGCTACCGGACCCCGCGGCCGAATCCGCGCCGCGTCGTGATCGAGGTACACATCGAGCGCGTGCTCGGCTCCTCGGAACTGCTCGACCGCGGCGCCACCGAGGAGTAGGACGAGCCGCGCCGTTCCTCCGCGAACGTGCGTGTCGGTCCGCCGACACGCCGCAGAGCGCGTACTTTTCCGCACGCTCGCCGGAAGAACCAGGACCGCTCAGTCCACCGGGACGACGATCAGGCCGTGCGGCCGGGAGTTGAGTGACTCGGCGCCGTCATCGGTCACGATCACGATGTCCTCGATTCGGGCACCCCATTTGCCCGGGAAGTAGATGCCCGGCTCGACGCTGAAGGCCATTCCCGACTGCAGGGGCAGATCGTTGCCGGCGACGATGTAGGGCTCCTCGTGCACCGACAACCCGATGCCGTGCCCGGTGCGGTGCACGAAATAGTCGGCCAGTCCCGCCTCGGCCAGCACCTCGCGGGCCGCGGCGTCCACCTGTTCAGCCGTCACGCCCGGACGAACCGCGTCGACCGCCACCTGCTGGGCGCGCTGCAGAACCGAATACTGTTCGGCCACTTCGGAACTGGGCTCACCGAGGCTGTAGGTCCGGGTCGAATCGGAGTTGTAGCCCGGTTCGTACGGACCGCCGATGTCGACGACGACGATGTCGCCGGCCTGCAGTTCGCGGTCGGAAACCTCGTGGTGCGGGTCGGCACCGTGCGGACCGGACCCGACGATGATGAAGGCCGCCGACGAATGCCCCTCGGCCACAATGGCATTGCCGATGTCGGCGGCCGCCTCGGATTCGGTCCGGCCGGGCACCAGGAACTCGGGCACCCGCGCGTGCACCCGGTCGATCGCGGCGCCGGCCTTGCGCAGCGCATCGATTTCGGCCGGGTCCTTGATCATTCGCAGCGTGCGCAGCACATCGGTGGCCAACACGGGCAGCTCACCCAGTCGGGCCGTCAGCGGCAGCAGGTGCAGTGCCGGCATGGCATCGGTGACGGCCGTGGCCGCCGGCGCCCCACCGAGTGCGGCGACCACCAGTTCGTAGGGATCCTCCCCGTCGACCCAATCACGCACCGACAGAGCGAGATCCACCACCGCCGATCCCTTCAGGGAGGCAAGCTCCAGCCGGGGCAGCACCACCGTCGGCTCACCGGAGACGGGCACGACGAGCGCCGTGAGCCGTTCGAAGGTCTCCGCGCGCGAGCCGATCAGGTAGCGCAGGTCGTAGCCGGGTGTGATGATCAGCCCGGCCAGGCCCGCATCGGCGGCGGCCTGCGCGGCGGCGCGCAGTCGGTGGGCGTACACGGCGGCGTCGAAGCGGCTGGAGCTCATGGATCCAGGCTAGTTGGCTAGTGTCGGCGACGTGGAACTCTGGGAACTCGCCGCGCGGGAACACATCCGCGACACGCTGGCCCGCTACACCTGGTCCGGCGACGCCGGGAAGGTCGATGACCTGGCGCTGACCTTCGCACCCGACGGGGTGCTGGAGATCCGCGGCGAGGAACCGCTGCGCGGCCGCGACGCCATCGCCGCCCGCCTGGGCGGGGTCGAGCGAATCGTCCGGCACAACCTGGCCAACATCCGGTTCACCTCCGTGTCGCCCGAGAGCGCGGAGGTGTCGTCGTACTTCACCGTCGTGACCGAGATCGGCCTGGACCACTACGGGCGCTACCGGGACGAATTCGCGCGGGTCGGCGATCAGTGGCTCATCGCGCACCGGTTCGTCTTCACCGACTGGGCCGCGCCGAACTCCACCATGGTTGGCTAGCCGGATGGGCTCCCTGGTTCTGCTCGACGGTGCGAGCATGTGGTTCCGGTCGTTCTTCGGTGTGCCGTCGTCGATCACCGCACCGGACGGCCGGCCCGTCAACGCGATCCGCGGTTTCATCGACGCCGTCGCCACCGTCATCACCACTCAGCGACCGAGCCGGCTGGTGGTCTGCCTGGATCTGGACTGGCGTCCGCAATGGCGGGTCGACCTGATCCCGACGTACAAGACCCACCGCGTCGAGCAGGAGGTTGCGGGGTCCGACCCGGACATCGAGGAGGTGCCCGACGAGCTGAGCCCGCAGGTCGAGATGATCATGGAGCTGCTCGACGCGTTCGGGATCGCCACCGGGGGCGCGCCCGGATTCGAGGCCGATGACGTGCTGGGGACACTGGCCGCGCAGGAGGCGACCGACCCGGTGATCGACGAGCCGGTGCCGGTGCGGGTGCTCTACCTGGGCCGCGGTCTGGCCAGGGCGACGCTGTGGGGTCCGGTCGAGGTGGCCGAGAAGTACGGGCTGCCCGTCGGCCGGGCCGGCTCGGCCTACGCCGAACTGGCCATCCTGCGCGGCGACCCGTCCGACGGACTACCCGGCGTGGCCGGCGTGGGCGAGAAGACCGCAGCGGGCCTGCTGTCGCGGCACGGCTCGCTCGATGGCGTATTGGCCGCGGCGGCCGATCCGAAATCCGATGTGGCCAAGGGCATTCGAGTGAAGCTGGCCAATGCCGCCGACTACCTCGGTGCCGCCGAGACGGTGGTCCGGGTGGCCAGGGAAGTTCCAGTTGCGCTCTCGACTGCCACCGACGCACTCCCACTCGCCGCCGCCGACCCTCGACGGGTCGCCGACCTGGCATCCCGGTACGGGGTCAGCTCGTCGATCGCGCGACTACAAAAGGCACTGGACTCGCTGGACTGAAGGGGCCTACTTCGGCCGACCCACCTCGTAGGTGCCCTTGTCGTCCTGGAAGGTGACGGTGACCTGGCGCTTGGTGCCGTCGATGCTGACCTCGCAGGTGAACGAGTCACCCTTCTTGACGGTCGGGTTCTGGCCGTTGTTGCACTTGACGTCCTTGACGTTCTTGGCGCCGTAGCCGTTGGCCTCGTCCGACAGGATCTGCTGGACCCCGGTCTGCGCCTTGTTGACGTCGAGCTTGGTGGTGACGAAGAAGCCGGGCTTCCAGAATCCGAGGATCAGGACCGCGGCGACGATCAGCGCGGCCAGCACACCCAGGATGGTGCCGAGTGCGGCCACCGACTTCTTCGAGGCGGTCTCCTCGCCGAGCGGGCCGTACTGCGGCTGACCCGGCTGGCCGTACTGCCCGGGCTGCTGGCCGTACTGCGGGTACTGCTGGCCGTACTGCGGCTGACCCGGTTGCCCGTACTGGCCGGGCTGCTGCTGGCCGTACTGCGGTTGCGCGCCGTACTGCGGCTGGCCGTACTGCTGCGGCTGGGTGTACTGGGGTTGGCCGTACTGCGGCTGCGCGCCGTATTGCGGCTGGCCGTACTGCGGCGCCGTGTAGGGCTGCTGGCCGTACTGCGGATAGCCCTGCGGCTGCGATGCGGCCTGGCCGTAGGTCGGATCCGGGTACTGCGGCGCGGCGTAACCCGGGTCCGGGGTGGCCGTCGGCTGCTGGTAGGCCGAGTACTCCTGCGGCGGCGAGTAGGCGGGCGGCTGCCAGCCCGATGATGCCGAAGCCTCCGGTGTCGACCCCGAAGCGGTCTCCGCCGATTGATCCGACCCCTCCTGCGACGGCGTGGGGTCCGATCCCTGCGGTCCGGTCATCGTTTCTCCTCAATATCCGGATTATCCGGGCACTGCCGGTATCAGCCGTTGCTCCCGCATCACCCTACCCGTTGCCCACACCGGCGCACGGGCGCGACGCCCCGACGACTCGCCGATCGATCAGCCGCTGTCCACGGCGACGACGCCGCGGCGGACGTCGTCGATCGCCCGTTTGGCGGCGGCCCGGACTCCGGCGTCGGGCGCGGCGATCCGCACCTGGTCGAGCAGGTCCAGGATCTGCCGGCACCAGCGGACGAAATCGCCGGCCGACAGGATGTTCCCACTGCCGGTGTCGGCGGCCTCGAGCGCCGCGGCGAGGTTGCCGGTGGTCGCCCAGGTGTAGGCGGCGGTGACGAACCCTTCGTCGGGTTCGCGGGACGGGCCGATCCGGTGCCGGTTCTCGTCGGCGCGCAACTGGCCGGACAACCGCTGGGTGGCCGCCAGCGCGCGCCGCAATCCGGCCGTCGGCGCGCCCTGCAGCCGGGGCGAGGGTCCGTCGCTGCCGCGGGACTCGTAGACGACGGCCGACACCACGGCGGCCAGTTCGGCCGGCGCCAGGTCCGTCCACGCACCGGTGCGCAGACATTCGGCCACCAGCAGATCGCTCTCGCTGTAGATCCGGGCGAGCAACCGGCCGTCGTCGGTGGCCTTCACGTCCTCGCCATCAGCGATCAAGAAACCACGTTCGGAGAGCAGCCCCACGATCCGGTCGAAGGTGCGGGCCAATGAGTTGGTGGCCGCGGCGATCTTCTGGCGCAGTTGGGCGTTCTCGCGCTCGACCCGCAGGTAGCGCTCCCCGACCCGGGACATCGCCTCCCGGTCCGGCCGGGAGTGCGCGGGATGCCGCCGCAGCTCCTCGCGCAGTGCCGCCAGTTCCGGGTTCGTGTCCGGGTCCACGGCCCCGCTGCGTTTGCGCCGACCCTCGGGGATGATCAGTCCGGCCGCCGCGGAGCGCAGCGCCGACGCCAGATCACGGCGCACCCGCGGCTGGCGGTGCTCGACGCGTTTCGGCAGCGACATGGTGCCCACCGTCGTCGAGGCGCCGGTGTAGTCGGCGGTCGAGATGCGGCCCGCCCAACGATGCTCGGAGAGCACCAGCGGACGGGGGTCTTCGGCATCACGGGCTGGCTCGAGCACCACCGCTAGACCGCCCCGCTTACCACCGGTGATGTTGATGATGTCGCCGCGGCGCAACGCGGCCAGCGCGTCGGTGGCGGCCTGCCGACGATGCAACCGTGACGAACGCGCCTGTGCGCGTTCGGCTTCGGAGATCTTCGCGCGCAGCCGGACATAGTCGAGCATCGGAGCGTCCCGGCCGCCGAGTTCGGCGGCGATCTCGTCGAGCATTTTCTCGCCGCGCTCGGCGCCCCGCACCAGCCCCACCACCGAGCGGTCGGCCTGGTACTGCGCGAACGACTGTTCCAGCAGGGCGCGGGCCTGCGCGGGGCCCATCTGCCCGACGAGGTTGATCGTCATGTTGTAGGACGGCGCGAACGAACTGCGCAGCGGGAAGGTGCGGGTGGACGCCAGTCCGGCGACCTCGGCCGGTTCCACGTCAGGCTGCCAGATGACGACGGCGTGGCCCTCGACGTCGATGCCGCGTCGCCCGGCCCGGCCGGTCAGCTGTGTGTACTCCCCCGGGGTCAGCGACGCATGCTGCTCGCCGTTGAATTTCACCAGCCGCTCCAGCACCACGGTCCGGGCGGGCATGTTGATGCCCAATGCCAATGTCTCCGTGGCGAATACGGCCTTCACCAGACCGGCGGTGAACAGTTCTTCGACGGTGTGCCGGAACACCGGCAGCATCCCGGCGTGGTGGGCGGCCAGGCCGCGCAGCAGGCCCTCGCGCCACTCGTAGTAACCGAGCACCTCCAGGTCACCGTCGGGCAGGTCCCCGCACCGCCGGTCGATCACCTCGGCGATACGGGCCCGTTCGGAATCGGTGGTCAGCCGCAGCGACGACCGCAGGCACTGTTTCACCGCGGCGTCGCAGCCCGCCCGGGAGAAGATGAAGGTGATTGCCGGGAGCAGGCCTTCGCGTTCCAGCGTCGCGATGACATCGGGCCGCGCGGGCGGCCGGAACATGCTGGGCCGGTGCGACCGGTTGCCCCGGCCCCGGCCCCGGTCGCGGGGCGACCAGTCGGCCATCCGGTCCGCCTCGCGCCGGTGCGCGATGTGGCGCACCAGGTTCGGGTCCACCACCAGCTTCTGCTCGGCGCCCTTGTTGGCCTGGTAATCGAACAGGTCGAAGAGCCGCTTGCCCACCAGCATGTGCTGCCAGAGCGGCACGGGCCGGTGCTCGTCGACGATCACGGTGGTGTCGCCGCGGACCGTCTGGATCCAGCCGCCGAATTCCTCGGCGTTGCTCACCGTGGCCGACAGGCTGACCAGGCGAACGTCGTCGGGCAGGTGCAGGATCACCTCCTCCCAGACCGCGCCGCGCATCCGGTCGGCCAGGAAGTGCACCTCGTCCATCACGACGTACGAAAGCCCATACAGAGCAGGTGAATTCGCGTAGAGCATGTTGCGCAGTACCTCGGTGGTCATGACGACCACGGGTGCGTCGGCATTGACCGACACGTCACCGGTGAGCAGGCCGATGCGTTCGGGCCCGTAGCGGCGGACCAGATCGGTGTGCTTCTGGTTGCTCAGCGCCTTGATGGGTGTGGTGTAGAAGCATTTGCGGCCGGCCGCCAGGGCCAGGTGCACCGCGAACTCCCCGACCACCGTCTTGCCCGCCCCGGTCGGGGCGCACACCAGCACGCCGTGGCCGCGTTCCAGGGCGTCGCAGGCGTCGCGCTGGAAGGGGTCGAGGGCGAACGGGATTTCGGCGGTGAACAGGTCGAGTTCACTCATCGCGAGTGTCCGGGTTTGTACGCAACACGCCGCGCAGGACTGTACCGACACGGCCGCTCGCGCAGAGAGGGCTGCCGGAGGCGGGGTCAGGTGACGTCATCGTGCGACAACGCCGCCGGTGGGGCGATCACCGAGGGCTGGTCGTCGGGAATGGCGGAATCCTCCTCGGCCGCTTGCCGTTTCGCCTTGCGGCGGTCGTGGATGTGCGCAACCTGGATCGCAACCTCCATCAGCAACGTCAGGGCCAGGCCCAGCGCCAGCATCGAGAACGGGTCCGAGCCCGGCGTGGCGAACGCCGCGAAGACGAACACGCCGAAGATCAGTCCGCGCCGCCAGGCCTTCAGCTTCTCGTAGGGCAGGATCCCGACGAAGTTGAGCATGATGATCAGCAACGGGAATTCGAAGCCGACCCCGAACACCAGCAGCAGGTTCACCAGGAAGCCGAAATACTGGTCACCCGACAGGGCGGTCACCTGCACGTCGCTGCCCACCGTCAGCAGGAAGTGCAACGCCTTCGACAGCACGAAGTAGGCCAGCATCGCGCCGGCCAGGAACAGTGTCGCCGCCGCGGTCACGAACGCGGCGGCGAACCGGCGTTCCTTCTGGTATAGGCCGGGCGTGATGAACGCCCACAGCTCGTAGAACCAGACGGGGCAAGCCAACACCACACCGGCCAGCAGGCCCACCTTGAGCCGCAGCATGAACTGGTCGAACGGCGCGGTGGCCAGCAACCGGCAACCCCCGTCCGCACTGATGTCGGCGCGCGCCGAGGCCGGCAGCGAACAGTACGGCTGGCGCAGCCATTCACCCAGGCTCTCGAAGCCGAACAGGCCGTGGCCGTACCAGTAGAAACCAAAAATCGTGGTGACGGCGATGGCCGCGACTGCCACCAACAGCCGGGTGCGCAGTTCCCGGATGTGGTCGACGAGCGACATGGTGCCGTCGGGATTTACCTTGCTACGCCGGGTACGCGGATCGAGCCGCTTGAGGGGGCCTGGTGTCTTCACGAACAGATTCGTTCAGCGCCGCATGAGGGCGGCGAACTGATCGCGCGCAGCCGCGTCAGACCGGTCGCGCGTCGGTGTGCCCGGGGTCGACCCGTTCCGACTGCACCGGGGTGGCGGCGGGCGGTGCCGGCGTGATTGGAGGTTCGGTTCCGTCGTGCTGCAGTTCCTTGACCTCGGCCTTGAAGATGCGCATGGACTTGCCCAGCGAGCGGGCGGCATCGGGCAGGCGCTTGGCGCCGAACAGAATGACGACCACGACGAGCAAGATGATCCAGTGCCACGGTTGCAGAGCGCCCACTTCGATTACCTCCAGACAAGAACCTGCCGTGGCCCTCGATGCTACCCCGCGCCGAGGCCCTGCCGAACCCGTGGACCCGCGCCGGTGATGGTGCCACACCTCCCTGTGCGAGCTCGCCACCCGCACCGGCTGCGGTTCACCGGCTCGGGTCGGATCTGGCGGGACGTCGTTCCGCTGCTGTCTGGGCAGCACGATGTCCACACGTCGACGCCCCCCGGACACCAGGGCGGACCTGCGATCCAGCGCCGGCCGGCCGAGGTCGGCGAGCTCGTCGAGGCCGTAGAGCGCTATCTCGACCAACACGGCCTGTGCGGACTGCTGCTGGCCGGGAATTCACTGGGCGGATGGGTGTCCATCGAGCTGGCGCGGCGGGGACGGGCCGCGAGCGTGTGCGCGCTGTTGCCGGCGGGTTTCTGGTGGGACACCAGATCCCACGATCGGGTCGCCGCGCACATCAATCGCACGCGCACCCTGGCGCGCATCCTTCGGCCGGCGACACCGCTGGCCGTCAGGTCGGCCGTCGGCCGCCGCCTGGTGGCCAGGACCCTGCTGGCTGTTACCGGCGCGGTGGCCTAGTTCTGGCCTAGTTCTGGCCCGGTTCCCCGTACGCCTCCAGCGCCGCGGCGGCCGCCGAGCGCATCCGGTCGACCAGTTCCGGCGGCGACAGCACGGTGACCTCGGAGCCGAAGCCCAGCAGCAGCCGTGCCATCCACTCCTCGGAGGCGTAGGTCATCGCGGCCTCACACGATCCGTCGGGAGACTCGGCGAGCACCCGCATCGGGTAGTAGTCGAACATCCAGGCCGCCTGGGGCGCGATGCGCAGGGTGGCCGTCGGCAGGCCAGGGTCGCCGTCGAACAGGGAGGTGTCCGTCCTCGCCGCCACGGCCGGGCCGGGGGGCATGGCCGGCTGGTCGAGCACCGTGGCCTCGACGATGCGGTCGAACCGGAACAGTCGGACCCCTTCGGACTCCCGGCACCAGGCCTCCAGATAACTGGAGTCATTGATCAGCACCACCCGGATCGGGTCGACGATGCGCGCGGACAGGGTGTCCCGCGACGCGGAGTAGTACTCCAGCGTGAGCGCCCGCCCGTCCCGAACCGCTTCGCGGACCGCCGCCGCGGCCCGACTTTCGACCGGGGAGGGCTCCGGTCCGGCCGACGGCACACCGTCCGGCGTGACGGTGCCGGCCGCCGCCTCGATCTTGGCGATGGCACTGCGGGCGGCTTCGGGGTCGACGACCCCGGGCACGTCGACCAGGGACCGCAGGGCGACCAGCAGGCCGGTGGCCTCCGGCGAGGTCAGCCGCAGCGGGCGATCCATGCCCGCCGAGAAGGTGACTGCAATCGTCTCGCCGGTGAATTCGAAGTCGATCAGATCGCCGGGGCCGTAGCCGGGCAGCCCGCACATCCACAGCTGGTTCAAGTCGGCCTCGAGCTGACGCCGACTGACCCCCAGGTCGGCCGACGCCTCGGCGAAGGTGGTGCGCTGGTTGGCCTGGAAGTACGGCACCATGTTCAGCAACCGGACCAGCCGGGTCGAGACGCCGGTGCTCACAGTTGGGCGCGCAGTCGCTCGATCACGTTGTCGCGCAACGCCTGTGGCTCTAGGACGACGGCGTCGGCACCGTATCCGGTGATCTCGCGGGCCAGCCGGTCGCGTGCGCCCAGTTCGATGTCGATGATCTCACCGGCGCGTCCATTCAGAGTGCGCAGGCCGGCCGAGACCCCGGCGCGCCGCAGCGCGGTCGCGCGGTCGTCGGCAACCCACACCCGCGCGGTCACCCCGGCCGGCGGGTCGCCGACCACCCTCGCGACCAGTTCTCGCAGATCGACACCCTCAGGTCGGCTGACAGCACCGGCCGGACCGATCGCGGTGACGTCCGGTGCAATGCGGGACAGCCGGAACGTGCGGGTGTCGGCGCGGTCCCGATCGTGTCCGATCAGATACCAGCGTCCGTTCTGCGTGACGACACCCCAGGGCTCCACGGTGCGGGTGGTGTAGTCCTCGGTGCGGGTCGGCCGGTGCCCGAACGTGACGACCCGGCCGTCGTTGATCGCCGCCAGTAGGGCGCCCAGCGCGTCCTCCGATCCCCGCAGGCCGGGCAGCCCCGCGCGACCGTGCACCGGGATCGCGCGGTCGGCGTCCACGTCCACCCCGGCCGCGCGCAACTTGAGCACCGCGCCCTGCGCAGCAGTGATCAGCTCCGGCGATTCCCACAGCCGGGTGGCCACCGCGACGGCGGCCGCTTCGTCGGGAGTCAGCTCGATCTCCGGCAGCGCGTAGGCCTCGCGGTTGATCCGGTATCCCTCGGTGGGGTCCAGCACCGACACCCGGCCCGTCTCGAGCGGGACGCCCAGGTCCCTCAGCTCGTTCTTGTCGCGCTCGAACATCCGGGAGAACGCCTCGTCGCTGGGGCTCTCGGCGTAGCCGGCGACGCTGCGCCGGATCCGCTCGGCAGGCAGGTAGCCGTGCGTCGAGAGCAGCGCGATGACAAGGTTCATCAATCGTTCGACTTTCGAGGTCGCCACGCGAGAAGACTCCCGTCCTACATCGAGGCGATGAGCCGATTGACCCGTTCGTCGACCGACCGAAAGGGATCCTTGCACAACACGGTGCGCTGCGCCTGGTCGTTGAGCTTGAGGTGCACCCAGTCGACAGTGAAGTCACGGCCGGCTTCCTGTGCGGCCGTGATGAATTCGCCGCGCAGTTTGGCCCGGGTGGTCTGCGGCGGCGTGTCGACGGCCTCGTCGATCTCCTCGTCGGTGGTGATCCGCATGGCCAAACCCTTGCGCTGCAGCAGATCGAACACACCGCGGCCGCGTTTGATGTCGTGGTAGGCCAGATCGAGCTGCGCGATCTTCGGATCGGACAACTCCATGCTGTAGCGGTCCTGGTAGCGCTGGAACAGTTTGCGTTTGATCACCCAGTCGATCTCGGTGTCGACCTTGGCGTAATCCTGGCTCTCGACGGCGTCGAGCTGACGGCCCCACAGGTCGACCACCTGGTCGATCTGTGTGTTGGGTTCGCGGCTGGCCAGGTACTCCACCGCGCGGGTGTAGTACTCGCGCTGGATGTCGAGCGCGCTGGCCTGCCGGCCGCCGGCCAGCCGAACCGGACGCTTACCGGTCAGATCGTGGCTGACCTCGCGAATGGCCCGGATCGGGTTGTCCAGGGAAAAATCGCGGAAGGCCACACCACTTTCGATCATCTCCAGCACCAGCGAGGCGGTGCCCACCTTCAGCATGGTGGTGGCCTCGCACATGTTCGAGTCGCCGACGATGACGTGCAGCCGGCGGTACTTCTCAGCATCGGCGTGCGGTTCGTCGCGCGTATTGATGATCGGCCGGGACCGGGTGGTCGCACTCGAGACGCCTTCCCAGATGTGCTCGGCGCGCTGGGACAGGCAGAACGTGGCGGCCTTCGGGGTCTGCAGCACCTTACCGGCGCCGCAGATCAGCTGGCGGGTGACCAGGAACGGCAGCAGCACATCGGAGATGCGGGAGAATTCCCCGGCGCGCACGATCAGGTAGTTCTCGTGGCAGCCGTAGGAGTTTCCGGCCGAGTCGGTGTTGTTCTTGAACAGATAGATGTCTCCGCCGATGCCCTCGTCGGCCAGCCGCTGTTCAGCGTCGATCAACAGATCCTCGAGAACCCGCTCGCCGGCCCGGTCGTGGGTGACGAGCTGGAGCAGGTTGTCGCACTCCGCGGTGGCGTATTCGGGGTGGCTACCGACGTCGAGGTAGAGGCGCGCACCGTTTCGCAGGAAAACGTTGGAGCTGCGCCCCCACGACACCACCCGGCGGAACAGATAGCGCGCCACCTCGTCCGGTGAAAGCCTTCGATGGCCGTGGAAGGTGCAGGTCACACCGAATTCCGTCTCGATGCCCATGATTCGTCGCTGCACGACTCCGAGACTACTTGCTGGGGGTTGATGTGGGTGTGCAAGTGCCGCCGCCGCGAAACATGCCGCTTCTTACTTCCGGGTAAGAACAGGGGTGTAAATTTCCTTGCTCAGTGGCCCGGGCCGATTCACGGCCGCTGCATTCCACGACCCGAGAGGAACCCGCCGTGACGTTCTCCCTGGAACTCTCCGACGACGTCATCGCCGTCCGGGACTGGGTGCATGAGTTCGCCGTCGACGTGGTGCGCCCCGCTGCCGCCGAGTGGGACGAGCGCGAGGAAACGCCCTGGCCGGTCATCCAGGAAGCCGCCAAGTGCGGGCTGTATTCGATGGAGATGATGATCACCCAGGCCGCCGAACCGACCGGGCTGGGCATCCTCGTCGTCTTCGAGGAGATGTTCTGGGGTGACGCGGGCATCGGGTTGTCGATCTTGGGCACCGCCCTGGCCGCCGCGTCGCTGACTTCCAACGGCACCCCCGAGCAGATCGGCGAGTGGCTGCCGCAGATGTTCGGCACGCCGGAGGAGCCGCTGCTGGGGTCGTTCTGTTCGTCCGAGCCGGGCGCGGGATCCGATGTCGGCGCGATCCTGACCCGGGCTCGCTACGACGAGGCCACCGACGAGTGGGTCATCAACGGCACCAAGACCTGGGCAACCAATGGCGGCATCGCCAACGTGCACATCGTCGTCGCCTCGGTGTATCCCGAACTGGGCTCACGGGGTCAGGCCACCTTCATCATCCCGCCGAACACACCCGGGTTCAGCCAGGGCCAGAAGTTCAAGAAGCACGGCATCCGGGCATCGCACACCGCCGAGGTGGTGCTCTCCGACGTCCGCGTTCCGGGCCGGATGATCGTCGGTGGCCGGGAGAAGTTCGAAGATCGGATGGCCCGCATCCGGTCCGGGCAGCGCACCGCCGGCCAGGCGGCCATGAAGACCTTCGAGCGCACCCGGCCCGGCGTCGGGGCCATGGCGATCGGGGTGGCTCGCGCGGCCTACGAGTACGCGCTGGAATACGCCCAGGAGCGTGAGCAGTTCGGCCGCCGCATCGGTGACTTCCAGGCCATCGGGTTCAAGCTGGCCGACATGCGATCCCGCATCGACGCGGCCCGGCTGCTGGTGTGGCGCGCAGGCTGGATGGGGCGCAACAACATTCCGTTCACGGCCGCCGAGGGGTCGATGGCCAAGCTGGCCGCCAGCGAGGCCGCCGTCCACGTCACTGACGAGGCCATTCAGATCCTCGGCGGCAACGGCTACACCCGGGACTTCCCGGTCGAGCGCTGGCACCGCGACGCCAAGATCTTCACGATCTTCGAGGGCACCAGCGAGATCCAGCGCCTGGTGATGGCCCGCACCATCACCGGACTGCCGCTCAAGTAGCTCCCCTCGACCTACCTTCCCCTGTGGATAACGGTCGGCACGGATCCGCCGGCCGGTGCCAGCATGCGGCATGGACAAAACCACCGTTGATCTGAACCTGCTGCGCGCCGCCGCCGACCGCGTGCAGCGCAGTGCCGACGCACTTGGCCTGCTGCGCATGCCCGAACTCAACAGCGCCGACCTGCCGGGCTCGCAGGTCGCCGACGTGATGGGGTCGGCGAAGCTGGCGGACTACTTCGAGGTGGTCATCATCGCGCTGGAGGACTGGGCACTGGTCGCCCGCCGGTCGGCCGACGCCTTCGAGGCCGCCGACCGGGATGCCGCCGTCAGTGTCGGCGAATCATGGTCCGTCCCAAGGTAAGTCAGGCCCGCGGCTGGCGCCCGGAAGCGTTGCGCGAACTCGCCGACGCCTGGGATGCCGCCGCCGGTCGGGTCCAGGCGGCGCTCGACCAGGCCGGCGGCCCGCCGAACGGGCAGGGGTCCACACTGGCGGCCGCGGCCGAGAAGTGGGATGCCCTCAGCAGATCGGCCACGGGCTCGGCGCGCACGCTGGTCGGGGCGGCGGTGGTCGCGCGGTCGGGCGCCGAGCTGATCGCAGCGGCCCGAGGAACGGTGGTGCGCGAGGTCGAGTCCGCCGAGCGATTGGGATTTCACGTCCGTGACGACGGCACCACCACTCCTCCGACCCAGGGGCCCGAGCTGTTGCCGCTGCTGACCGGATCCGCTGCACCCGAGCTGTTGTCCCGTCGCGCAACCGAACTCACCGTCATCATTGGGATCGCACTGGACGGACTCGGGACCGCCGACGCCGATCTAGCGCACAAGCTGTCTGCGGCGTTCGGATCCGGCGGAGCCGCTGCCGAGATGACCCGGCCCGCCGGCGTGAGTTACGCCGGAGTCGTCGCCGGTTGGCCGACGATGGCACAGGACCGCATCGCCGAACAGCTCGCCGCGATGGCACCCGAACAGCGCCGCCGGTTGGTCGCCGGCGCGCCACAGCAGGTCGGCAACACCGACGGGATCCCTTGGGAGCTCAGGATCGCGGCCAACCGGATCAACATCACCGACGCGATCCTGAAGGAGCGCCGCACGATCGATCGTCCCGTCGAGGACAAGATCCGCGCGGTGGTCGACGAACGCTACGGCTTCCGCTGGGACCGCATCAATCTGGAGCGGGCACGGCAGTCCATCGCCGCGGACCCCGCGCGCCGAGCCGCCGCGATCGCCGACCACGATCGAATGGCCAACCGCCGCATCGTTTTCTACCAGGGCCTGCTGGCCGATGCTCCGGATCCGGTGACCGGCGCCGCCCGCCCGCGGCAGATCCTGGCCTTCGACCCCGAACGCGCCGAGCTGGTCGAGCTCACCGGTGACCTGAACACCGCGTCGAGCGTCGGTGTGCTGGTGCCCGGACTCAACACGACCATCCTCGACTCGGCCAGGAACACCGAGACGGTGCGCCGGTTCGTGGCGGGCGGCGGCGGGGACGTCGCGATGATCACCTACCTCGGTGGCCCGTTCCCCACCGGTCCGGTGTGGAACGCGGCAAACCCGAGCTACGCGCTGCAGATGGCGCCCCGACTGGTCGCCTTCAGCGAGGACGTCAACCGCACCGTCGACAACGTCGGGGCCGCCACCGGACGGTCGATAGCGGTGACCTACCTCGGGCATTCCTACGGCGGTTCGATCCTGGGTACCGCCGAGCGGGAGGGTCTCACGGCCGACCGCACGGTGTACGTGGAGGCGGCCGGGACCGGCGTCGGGGTGTTCCAGCCGTCGCAGTGGCACAACCGCAACCCGAACGTGCAAAGGTACTCGATGACCGCGCCCCTGGACCCGATCCAGCTCGTGCAGGGCCTACCGCTGGGACCCCACGGGGCGGACCCCGATCAGATGCCCGGCGTGGTGCAGCTGGACACCGGCCGGCGCTCGAACGGCTCGGTGATGGCCGGACTGCCCGCGCACGGCGATGTGCTGGACGAACCGTCCGATGCCTGGCACCGGTTGCTCGAGGTGATCACCGGCCGCCGCTGAGCGGCCGGTCACTCGGCCGCGGGTTCGGCTGCCTGATCCTGTTGGGGCAGAAGAGCTTCCAACGCCGGACCGGTGATCCGCCGGAACGCCCGGCGCGGCCGGTTGACATCCAGGATCGCCACCTCGAGCGTCGACGGACCCAGCACACGCTGCTCACCGTTGGAACCACCGGCCTGCAACGCCGAAACCGCAACCCGCACCGCATCACCGAGCTCGGCGTTCTCCGAATACGAATCCTTCAGCGCCACCGCGATCGGCTCGGTGGCACCACCCATCACCACGAAATGCGGCTCATCAGCAATCGAACCGTCATAAGTGATCCGATACAACTCAGGCGCCCTGCACTCACCGTAATGCGCCACCTCGGCCACACAGAGCTCGACCTCATACGGCTTGGCCTGCTCGGTGAAGATGGTGCCCAAAGTATTGGCATACACATTGGCCAACTGCCGGCCAGTGACATCACGCCGATCGTAGGCGTACCCACGGGTATCAGCGAACTGAATACCACCACGGCGCAGATTATCGAACTCGTTGAACCTACCCACAGCCGCGAAACCAACACGATCATAGAGCTCGCTGACCTTCTGCAGCGAACGCGACGGATTCTCCGCCACGAACAACACACCACCGGCATAAGCCAGCACAACAACACTGCGCCCACGCGCAATGCCCTTGCGGGCCAGCTCGCTGCGCTCGCGCATCGCCTGCTCCGGCGAAATGAAATACGGAAAGCTCACGAATCACCCCGCGGCGCAGCATTAACAGCCGCAGTGTCATCGGGCCCGAAAGTGTCACTGCGCGAACGGCTTTCGATCACCTCACGAGCCAACTGGGCGATCTTGTCCTCATGGACATCCTCGGCTCCCTCAGCACCGATGGTGACCGCCGTCGGATAAATACCCCGCACCAGGTCAGGACCACCGGTAGCCGAATCATCGTCGGCCGCATCATAGAGCGCCTCGATCGCCACCCGCAACGCCGAATCGGCATCGGCGACCCGAGAATACAACTTCTTCATCGAAGACTTCGCGAACAACGAACCCGAACCCACCGACTGGAAACCCTCGACCTCAACATGCGTCCCACCAGCAGCATCGAACGACACAATCCGACCCGCACCCACCGGATCGGGATCATCGAGATCAAAACCCACCAACAACGGCAACGCGATGAAACCCTGCAGGGCCGCAGCCAGATTCCCCCGCACCATCGTGGCCAGCCGATTGACCTTGCCCCGAAAACTCAGCGCCACCCCCTCGAGCTTCTCATAATGCTCGAGCTCGACCGCGTAGAGCCGGGCGAACTCGACCGCAATCGCCGCAGTACCCGCAATACCGGTAGCCGTGTAATCATCGGTGATGTACACCTTCTGCACATCACGGCCAGCGATCATATTGCCCTGAGTGGCCCGCCGGTCACCGGCAATCAACACCCCACCGGGGTACTTCAGCGCGACGATCGTGGTCCCATGCGGCAGGTCATCACCAGATCCACAGACACCCGAACCCGCCGGCAGGAGATGCGGAGCGGTACGGCGCAAATGGTCAGAAAACGAAGAACGATCCGTCTGGGGCCAGATCACTGGCCGCCCTTTTGGACATACGCCCGCACAAAATCCTCGGCGTTCTCCTCGAGCACATCATCAATCTCATCCAACAAATCATCAGTGTCCTCAGCCAGCTTCTCACGACGCTCCTGACCCGCAGCAGTACTGGATGCGACATCCTCGTCACCACCACCACCACCACGCTTGGTCTGCTCCTGAGCCATCGCCGCCTCCTGTATGACTGAAGTTCTTCCACCCTACCGGCAGGGTGTCGGATTGCCGGGTATCACCAGGAGACCACGACCCGAGCATCAGACCGGAGCAACCGGCACCCGGGCGAGGATCGCCAACAGCAACTCAGCGCGCACCCGGGCCACGCCCAGATCGCAGCCGAGCAGCGCCTCAGCGGTCTCCATCCGTTTGCGCAACGTGTGCCGGTGCACACCGACGACGGCGGCGGCCGACTCCCAATGCCCATTGGCTTCCAGGTATGCACGCAGCGATTCCATCAGGTCGGTGCCGAACTCGGCATCATGCTCGACGAGCGGCGTCAGCAACGCGCCACCAAGCGCGATCAGCACGTCACGGCTGCCTCCGAACGACAACAGCGCATTGCCGGCCATCGCGGTGAACTCCAGAGGAACACCGCCACGTTCGGCCACCGACGCCGCCATTCGAGCATCGTCGGCGGCAACCGCCAGCTTGGCCACCGGCTGAACTCCACTGAGCCCACTACGGATCGTGCGGCGCAATGATCGGTCGACAGCCGCCAATAGCGCTGTGACGGTCGCGATGGTTTCCGTCCCCGGCAACAGCACCGTCAGCCACTGCTCGACACCATGCACAAAGATGGGATGCCCAGCCCCCTCCAACTGGTGCAGCAATGCGGTACGTAACCGCCGCATCGCGTGACCGGGACCGGTCGGGCCGTCGGTATCGAGGTTGGCCTGGATGACCAGCACGCGGATGCAGCCACGAGAATCAGCGGCCGGCGCCAGCTGCGTCCAGGCCGGCTCCAGATCGCATTCAGTTGTGAGCAGCAGCCCCATGGCCGACTCGTTGAGTCGCTGTTGTGCCTCCTTCAGCCGCACGGGTTTCTCGAAATTCAGTGCCAGCAAAGAATTTGCATGCCCCAGCAGTACCTGATCAATGGGGCTCAGAGACGCCTCGCTCACCACCGCGATCACTCCGTACGAGTGGCCACCGACCCTGATCGCCTGCTGCGCGACGGTGATTCCCTCAGCTGACACATCGACCGCGGCGGCCGCCGTCGGGTTGATCGAATCACGGACCGCGTTGATGGTCGTGACATTCACGTTGCGTGGATGCGACGCGATCACCGAACCGGTGGGATCGAGGACCACAACGCTGGCCCGCAGCGCTCTGCCGAGTTCCGCCGCGACCTCCTGAGGACCGCCGTTCACAACCGACCGGGTGATCCGGGGCTGGGCCCGGGAGGCGCGTATCACCGCGTCGTACTCCAGTTCGGCGATCCGGGAGCTCACCCGCCGGACCACCGCCGCAAATGGAGTGCGTAGCGGAACCTCGATGAGCGGCAGACCCAGTTCATCAGCGGCGGCAGCCATCTCGTCGGGTACCCGGTCGAACGTCAGTCCTATCCCGAATCCGACTGCCGCAACACCGCTTTCGTCCAGCACGCGGAGATAGCGTTGCCGGCCAACACTACTCGGCGGCAGACCGATACCGGTGGTCAATACCAGTTCACCACCAGAGAGCCATTCGGCCGGATCTGCAAGCTCGGTGGTCAAAACCAGGTTCAGGTGGCGGCCGACGCCGGCGGCGCCACCAAGCAGCCGCATCCGCAGATCCAGTTGATCCAGCACCCAGCGAACCGGAACCCTCACCGGCATGAATGTACAGAACGTCGAAAAGTCGCACGCAAAGTTCCCACATTGTCAGATGGGCGTTGCCGTGCCCCGCGCGGCGCTACGACGAGACGGCCGCGCACACCGCATCGAAGGCGCTGAGCGTGGAGAACAGCATGTGCGCTTGTTGCGGCAGCGGCCAGCTGGACAGCTTGGCGGCCACCACACCGGCAGGTCGGTTGATGTAGATCATCTGACCGTGGATACCCAGGCACAGCAGCACATCATTACCCGGATACGGATACCAGACCTGGTTGCGGTACATGCCCCCCGGCATCAGGTTATCGACCGGGCTACGGGCAAATGCATCTCGCGAATCGGGCCCTCCGACAACGGTATCGGCGATCCACGCGGCAGGAATTACCTGCTCGCCCAGCAACGACACCCCGTCATTGAGATAGAGCGAGCCGAAGCGCACCAGGTCGGCCAGGCATGCGCTGATGCCACCGTCGAACATGCCGGTTCCGGTCGAGTCGACACCGATGTTCGCGTCATGGGCGGCACCGATACGGCTCCAGACCAGCTGCGACAGCAGTTCCGGAAGTCGGGTGCCCGCCGCGGCCTCACAAACCCAACCGAGCACATCGGTCTCGCAGGAACGATATTCGAACGGCCCTCCATGTGGCGCCTTCTGCCGCAGTGTGAGCAAGAAGTCGTACATACTTGGCGGGATGCCCGGATGAGTCCGCGGCGACCAGTCGATAGCCTGTTCCAACACCCGCACCTCGGCCGTGGGATCCAAGTAGTCCTCGGAGAACTCAATGCCGGAGCGCATGTCGAGCAGATGGCGTACCGTCGCGCCGTAGTAACCCGAATTAGCCAGCGCCGGGACGTAGTCAGACACCGGTGCATCGACATTCAGCGCGCCGGCACCGCTGAGCGCCCCGGCCACCGCGGCAACCAGCGTCTTGCTCACCGACATCAGCAGATGCAGCGTTTCCGGCTGCAGGCCGCCATAATATTGCTCGGCGATCAAGCGGCCCCGGTGGGTCACGATCCAGCCATCGGTGGCTGTGGACGCCATGGTCTGCCCGACGGTCGACGGTGTGCCATCAGGCAGAATGACTACGACACTCGCAACATCCGAAAGCGCCGAGGGTAGCTGAGCCGCCGGCCCCGCACCACGGGAAATGGTTGCCGTGGGCAGGAATTCAGCGATGTGCTGGAAGGACCAGTGCAGGTGCGGTGCGGACTGCCAATTGGCCAGCGAAATCTCCGACGGGGCGCGGCCAGGGTCTGCACCAAGCACGGCCGCTCCTATCATCGGTCCGCGGCGGCTGACCAGTCGTCGCGATAGGCTGATCATAGATACTTCACACCGGTACCGGGCACGGCAGGCTGAGTCGACTGCGCCAACGGGACCCCTCGGTACTGCGCCCGGATCGAATCGATCAGGTGCCGAGCACGGATCGTCAGCGCGGTACCGCCCTGCGCGGCATCGCGCTGTAGCCGCCCCTTGGTCACCAGCACACCCAGATCGGCGCCCTTCCACCGGTAGTCACCAGCCGGGTAGATCCGCAGGAAGAAAGCCTCGGACTCGTCCTGCAGCTGATGCCAGTCCAGGGCCGCCCGGCGGAACACCAACGCGCCGTTGGCATCAAGCGCATACTGACCGGTGGCCGGCGTGCTGACCAACTGCTCGACGGTGTCGCCGGTCTCTTTGATCACCATCTGGCTCCAGACATCCGCAGCCGCCAATTGCTCCCACCGCTCGTTGATCTCTTCGACGTCAAGGTCGAAGTCGACGTCCATGAACTCCAGGAGGTGGAACAGGAAAAGCGGCACATCGGCATAGGCACCAGCCGTGACGTTGGTGATCGACGTCGCGCCGCTGATCCGAGGGTTGAGCTCACCGAGGTATACCTCGCCGTCGTCGGTATCCACCAGAACATCCACTTCGAAATAGCCGCGGTAGCCCTCTGCTGCCAGCCGGTCGCCGAGGCGCCGTACCAATTGCGTTGCGGTGGCGCGTCGTTCCGGCGTGAGTACGTCGGAGTACATTTCGTTGCCGCACCAACCG
>JAKIXW010000289.1 GCA_022708865.1 Acidobacteriota bacterium | reverse complement strand
CCCCGGAGCGGTGCAGCGCCACTGCGGCCAGGCCGGTGCCGACGAGTGCCACCGCCAGGGCAACCGGGGCGATCAGTCCGATCCGAGGTTTGGCGGTCGGGGAGGTCTGGGTGTCAGCGGGCTTGGCCATGGCGGCGATTCTAACCAGCTATGCCGGAACGGCGTTGGAGCGCAACCGAATCAGATACTCAGGCCCGCCGTGGTGCTCAGGCCGCCGTCGACGGGGATGACGGCGCCGGTGACGTAGTTGGCGGCCCGCGAGGCCAGATAGATCGCCGCGCCGGCCATATCGTCGCCCCGGCCCAGCCGTCCGACCGGGGTGCCGGCCGCCAGTCGGTCGCCGACAGCATCCAGGGTGGCGGCCATCATCTTGGAGGGAAAGGGCCCCGGCGCAATGGCATTCACCAGGATCGTGGGTGCCAACGCGTGGGCCATGTGCCGGGTCAGCTGGTGCACCGCGGCCTTCGACGACGAATAGGAGTAGGTGCCCATCCGGGGTACCACGATGCCGTCGATCGAGCCGATGTTGATGACGCGGGCCGGGTCGTCCCCGGTGGACGCGGCTTCCAGGAGCGGGCGGGCCAGCTGGGTCAGCACGAATGGCGCCTTGACGTTCAGGGTCAGGATCTTGTCGAACGCGGCTGTCGGGAAATCGTCGAACGGTGCTCCCCAGGTGGCTCCGGCGTTGTTGACCAGGATGTCGAGCTTGTCGGTGTGTGCGCCGACGGCATCGATCAGTTCGGCGCACTGGTCCTCGCGGCTGACGTCGGCGGGGATGGCGTGCACCTCGCCGAACTCGGCCAACGCCTCTTGGGTCGCGGCGCATGCGTCGGCCTTGCGCGACGAGACGATGATCCGTGCGCCGGCGCGGAGGTAGCCCTCGGCGATCATCAGGCCGATGCCGCTGGTGCCGCCGGTGATCAGGGCAGTCTTACCGGCGATGGAGAACAGGTCGGGTCCCATGCGCCGAATCTAGACCACGCGCCGTTGACCCCATCGAAGTAAACCGATTAGTGTACGTAGTCATGACCGATGACTGGCAGCCCACCGCCTGCATCCTCTGCGAATGCAATTGCGGCATCGTCGTCCAGACCGAGGGCCGCACGCTGGCCCGGATCCGCGGCGACAAGAACCATCCCGGCACCCGCGGCTACACCTGCAACAAGGCACTGAGGCTGGACCACTATCAGAACAACCGCACCCGGCTGAGAACCCCGATGCGCCGACGCCCGGACGGCACCTTCGAGGAGATCGACTGGGACACCGCGATCACCGAGATCGCCGAGGCGCTCGCGGCGATCCGCGATGCCCACGGCGGCGACAAGATCTTCTATTACGGCGGCGGCGGCCAGGGCAACCATCTCGGCGGCGCCTACAGCGGTGCCTTCCTCAAGGTCATCGGATCCCGCTACCGGTCCAGCGCACTGGCCCAGGAGAAGACGGGGGAGGCCTGGGTGGACGCGCACCTCTACGCCGGACACACCCGCGGTGAGTTCGAGCACGCCGAGGTCTCGGTGTTCGTCGGCAAGAACCCGTGGATGTCGCAGAGTTTCCCGCGGGCCCGCACCGTGCTCAATGAGATCGCCCGCGACCCGGACCGCTCCATGATCGTGATCGACCCGGTGATCACCGACACCGCGAAGATGGCCGACTTCCACCTGCGGGTGCGGCCCGGCACCGACGCCTGGTGCCTGGCCGCCCTTGCCGCGGTGCTGGTGCAGGAAAACCTCTGCGAAGAAACATTTTTGGCCCAGCACGTGACGGGCGTCGACACCGTGCGGCAGGTGCTGGCGCAGGTGCCGGTCGACGACTACGCGGTCCGGTGTGGTGTCGACGCCGACCTGCTGCGTGGAGCCGCGCGCCGGATCGCCGGCGCGGACACCGTGGCCGTGTTCGAGGATCTCGGCGTGCAGCAGGCACCCAACAGCACGGTGTGCTCGTATCTGAACAAGCTGCTGTGGATCCTCACCGGTAACTTCGCCAAACGCGGTGCGCAGCACCTGCATTCGGCGTTCGCGCCGTTGATGCGCTACACCGGCGGCGTCGGGCGCACCCCGGTCACCGGTGCGCCGATCATCTCCGGGCTGATCCCCGGCAACGTCGTCCCGCAGGAGATCGCGACCGATCACCCGGACCGGTTCCGGGCGATGATCGTCGAGAGCAGCAATCCGGCTCACTCGCTGGCGGATTCGGCGGCCTGCCGGGCGGCGTTCGAGCAACTCGAGCTGCTGGTGGTACTGGACGTCGCGATGACGGAGACCGCGCGGTTGGCGCACTACGTACTGCCCGCCGCCTCCCAGTTCGAGAAGCCCGAGGCGACGTTCTTCAATCTGGAGTTCCCGCACAATACCTTTCAGCTCCGGCACCCGCTGTTCGAGCCGATCGAGGGCACGCTGCCCGAACCCGAGATCTGGTCCCGGCTGGTCCGCGCACTGGGCGTCGTCGACGAATCCGACCTGACGCCGTTGCGCCGGGCCGCCGCGCAGGGACTCGACGCCTACGCCGAACAATTCTTCACCTCGGCCGCCACCAGTCCGATGATCGCCAAGACACTGCCGTACGTGCTCTACGAGACGCTCGGCCCCACTCTGCCCGACGGCCTGGCCGGCGCGGCGGCGCTGTGGGGCCTGGCCCAGAAGGCCTTCCTGACCTATCCCGAGGCCGTCACCCGGGCCGGCCACGCCAGCGGCAACGCACTGTTCGAGGCCATCCTGGCCAGCCCGTCCGGGGTCACGTTCACCGTGCACGACTATCCGGACGATTTCGCGTTGATCGGCCATGACGATCACAAGATCCACCTGGAACTGCCCGAGATGATCGAGGCCATCCGGGCGCTGCCCGATACGCCGGCGCAACTGACCACCGCCGAATTCCCGATCGTGCTGGCCGCCGGGGAGCGCCGGGCCTACACCGCCAACGACATCTTCCGCGACCCGGGCTGGCGCAAGCGGGACACCGACGGCGCCCTGCGGGTCAGTGTCGACGATGCGCAGGCGCTGGGCCTGGTGGACGGCGGCCGGGCCCGGATCACCACCCGGGCCGGCAGCGTGGAGGCCACCGTCGAGGTCAGCGACACCATGCAGGCCGGCCACGCGGCCCTGCCCAACGGATACGGACTGGACTACCGCGACGCCGACGGCGCGACGCTGGTTCCGGGCGTTGCCCCCAACGCGCTCACCTCCAGTGACTGGCGGGACGAATTCGCCGGCACCCCTTGGCACAAGCACGTCCCGGCGCGCATCGAGGCAGTGCCGGTCTGACCTAGGGTGGCCGGGTGGAGTTCAACCTGGCGGAGATTTTCACCGCGGTGGCCGCGGCGGTGCCCGACAACGACTGCATCGTGGCCGGGCGGCGGCACTTCACCTACCGGCAGGTCGACGACCGCACCAACCGGCTCGCCCGGGTGCTGCGGGACTGGGGGCTGGGCGCGCACACCGAACGCGCCGCGCTGGCCGGGCACCAGTCCGGGCAGAGTCACCTCGCGCTCTACATGACCAACGGCAACCCGTATCTGGAAGGCATGATCGGCGCCTACCGGGCCCGGGTGGCCCCGTTCAACGTCAACTACCGCTACGTCGCCGAGGAACTGGCCTACGTGCTGGACAACGCCGGGGCCGCCGCGGTGATGTACGACGCGCAGTTCAGCCCGACGCTGGCCGAGGCGCTGGGCCCGGCACCCGATCTGCACCTCATCCACGTCGACGATGGCTCCGGCGTACCGCCGCTGCCGGGCGCGCTGCGGTACGAGGAGCTGCTCGAGGGGGCCACACCGGAACCCCTGGACCTGACGTTGTCGCCGGATGATCTCTACATCCTCTACACCGGCGGCACGACCGGGATGCCCAAGGGCGTCCTGTGGCGGCAGAACGACATCTATCTCAACGCCATGGGCGGCCGGGTGTTCGGCAGCACCGATCAGATGACCAGCCTCGACCAGATCGTGACCCGCGCGAAACTGGGCGGTGCGGGATCGCTGACGTGCGCACCGCTGATGCACGGCGCCGCGCAGTGGTCGGCGTTCAGCTGTATCCTGGCCGGTCGACCGTGTGTGATGTCCTCTGTCACAAGCCATTTCGAT
>JAKIXW010000288.1:3620-4081 GCA_022708865.1 Acidobacteriota bacterium | reverse complement strand
CACATCGGCGTCGTCGAGCACCAGGAACGCCGATTTGCCGCCGAGCTCGAGGAACACCTTCTTGATGGTGGCGGCTCCGTCGACCATGATCGCCCGGCCGGTGGCAGTGGACCCGGTGAACGAGATCATGTCCACCCGAGGGTCTTTCGACAGGATCGCGCCGACACCGTGGTCACTGGAAGTGACGATGTTGACCACGCCGGCCGGGAAGTCGGTGTGCTCGGCGATCAGTTCACCCAACACCGCCGCCATCCACGGGGTGTCCGGCGCGGGCTTGAGTACCAGCGTGTTGCCGGCCGCCAGGGCCGGACCGATCTTGGCCAGGTTGATCTGGTGCGGGAAGTTCCACGGGGTGATGGCGCCCACCACGCCGATGGGCTCGCGGGCGATGGTCCGGTTGGTCGGCATGCCCTGGGGGGTGGCGAAGCCGAGATCGGTGGTCCACGAATAGTTCTCGGCGG
>JAKIXW010000288.1:0-3610 GCA_022708865.1 Acidobacteriota bacterium | reverse complement strand
TTGCGCAGAAGGACAGATCGTCGACGGGCCCCTCGAGATGACCGCCGGAGGTCAGCATGCGGGGTGCCCCGACCTCGGCGATGGTCAGCTCTCGTAGTTCTTCGATGTTGTCCTTCAGCGCCTGCCGCAGCTGACGGATGCAGCGCACCCGCACCTCGGTGTTCCGGGACCAGTCGGTGTCGTCGAAGGCGCGGCGGGCGGCGTCGATGGCGTTCGACATATCGGCGGCATCGGCGTCCGCCGCGGTGCCGAGCACCTCTTCGGTGGCCGGGTTGATGGTGGTGAACGTGCCCCCGCCGCCGCCGACGAGCTTGCCGTCGATGAGCAGCTGACTTTCCCTGTCGGCGAGCAGCGCCATGGTTGGGACTCCGTCCGTTCTGAATCCGGTGATGCCTGGACATGTGTCTGATGACTGTCGCCTGAACATAGCCTTCCTTCGCCTCCGATGACAAGGGGCGGACCGGATCGCAGCGACAAATAGCCATCTGAAAGGCGTTTATTGCGCTCCTTCTTGCTTAGCGAGCGGTCCGTCGGATACGTTGGACATGTGTCCAACAACTCCGCCGTGGAGATCACCCCGACGCCGTCGCGCAACCGGCGGCAGGAGGAAACGTTCCGCCGCGTGCTAGCCGCGGCCCGGGACATGCTGCGGGAGAGTTCGTATGCCGACCTGACGGTCCGCGCGGTGGCCAAGCGCGCCAATGTGGCGCCCGCCACCGCCTACACGTACTTCTCCTCCAAGAACCATCTCGTCGCCGAGGTGTACCTCGACCTGGTCAACCAGGTTCCGTACTTCACCGATGTCAACGACACGCTCGGCACCCGGGTCGACAGCGTGTTGCGGCATCTGACGCTGGTGGTCGCCGACGAGCCCGAGGTCGCTGCCGCATGCACCACGGCGCTGATGTCCGGCAATGACGAAGCCGTGGTGGCGGTCCGCAATCGGATCGGCGCCGAGATCCACCGGCGGATCACGTCGGCAATCGGGCCGGATGCCGACGCCCGCACTGTCGGCGCGCTCGAGATGACCTTCTTCGGCGCACTCGTCCAGGCCGGCAGCGGCGCCTTCACCTACCACCAGATCGCAGACCAACTGACCTTCGTGGTCAGCCTGATCCTGGGAGAACCGACACGCTCATGACAGTCCAGACCGACCAGCCCCCGGCGCTCGACCCGTATGACTACGACTTCCACGAGGACCCGTACCCGTACTACAAGCGGTTGCGCGACGAGGCCCCGCTGTACCGCAACGACGAACTCGGGTTCTGGGCGCTGTCCCGGCACGCCGACGTGCTGACCGGGTTCCGCAACAGCACGACGCTGTCGAACAAGTTCGGCGTCTCGCTGGATCCGGCGTCCCGCGGGCCGCACGCGTCGAAGACCATGTCCTTCCTCGCCATGGACGATCCGGGGCACCTCCGGCTGCGCACGCTTGTGTCGAAAGGCTTCACGCCCAGGCGGATCCGTGAACTCGAGCCGCGCGTCACCGAGATCGCCCATCAGCATCTGGACACCATGCTGGCCGCCGCCGGCGCGGGCGCCCCCGTGGACTACGTGACCGAGTTCGCCGGCAAGCTGCCGATGGATGTCATCTCCGAATTGATGGGCGTACCCGAACCCGACCGCCAGACACTGCGGGCCTGGGCCGACGGCGTCATGCATCGCGAGGACGGGGTCACCGACGTCCCGCCGGAGGCCATCGAGGCGTCGATCAACCTCATCGTCTACTACCAGGACATGGTGGCGCAGAGTCGCAAACAGGCGACCGACGACCTGACCTCGGCACTGCTCGAGGCCGAGATCGACGGCGACAAGCTCACCGACGACGAAATCCTGGGCTTCATGTTCCTGATGGTGATCGCCGGCAACGAGACCACCACCAAACTCCTTGCCAACGCCGCATTCTGGGGCCATCAGAACCCCGATCAGCTGACCCCGGTGTACGCCGACCTCGAGCGTGTTCCGCTGTGGGTCGAGGAGACCCTGCGCTACGACACGTCCAGCCAGATCCTGGCCCGCACCGTCGAGGGCGACCTCACCCTCTACGACACCACGATCCCCGACGGCGACATCGTGCTGCTGCTGCCCGGTTCGGCCCACCGCGACGAACGCGCTTTCGAGAACCCCGACGACTTCGTCATCGGGCGTGAGATCGGGCCCCGACTCCTGAGTTTCGGCAGTGGCGCCCACTTCTGCCTCGGTGCGCACCTGGCCCGGATGGAGGCCCGCGTCGCACTGACCGAGTTGTTCAGGCGGATCCGGGGCTTCGAGGTCGACGAGGCGAACTCCGTGCGGGTGCACTCGAGCAACGTCCGCGGCTTCGCACATCTGCCAATGCGGATCGACATCCGCTGACGGTCGAAACGACCCACATCCGCTGAAACCCCACACTGTCCAGGCCCTCCGAGAGGAACCTACATGGCTCGCTTCGAACCGCATCCCGCCCGCCGCCCGGCCATTGTGGCCGGCGCCTCGTCGGGAATCGGTGCCGCCACCGCGACCGAACTTGCCGCACACGGCTTTCCGGTCGCACTCGGGGCGCGCCGGGTCGACAAGTGCCAGGAGTTGGTGGACAAGATCATCGCCGACGGCGGCGAGGCGGTGGCGCTGCCGCTGGACGTAACCGACCAGGATTCCGTCAAGGCGTTCGTGCACGGCGCCACCGAAGCCCTCGGCGAGATCGAGCTGCTGGTCGCCGGAGCGGGTGACACCTACTTCGGTCAGCTGCACGAGATCAGCACCGACGATTTCGAACAGCAGATCCAGATCCACCTCGTCGGCGCCAATCGCCTTGTCACCGCAGTGGTTCCGGGGATGGTAGAGCGCCGGCGCGGTGACGTCATCTTCGTCGGCTCCGACGTTTCGTTGCGGCCCCGCCCGCACATGGGCGGCTACGGCGCGGCCAAGGCCGGCCTGCTGGCCATGGCCAAGACCCTGCAGATGGAACTCGAGGGCACCGGTGTGCGGGCCTCCGTCGTGCATCCCGGACCCACCAAGACCGCGATGGGGTGGAGTGCCGACATGAACAAGGTCGGAGCCATGCTCGAGGACTGGGCCAAGTGGGGGCAGGCGCGGCACGACTACTTCCTGCGCGCCGCCGATCTGGCGCGCGCCATCACATTCGTCGCGGAAACCCCGCGAGGCGGATTCATCGCCGAGTTGGAGATCCAGCCCGAGGCTCCACTCGCCGATGTCACCGACCGACAGAAGCTGCGTGTCGAGAGCTAGGAGAATCATGACAAGCCAAGAGCTCAAAGAGGTTCAGCGGGTTTCGGGTGGCGATGAGGAACACGGCCACCTCGAAGAGTTCCGCACCGACCCGATCGGCCTGATGTGGCGAGTGCGGCAGGAGTGTGGGGATGCCGGCTGGTTCCAGCTGGCCGACAAACAGGTGGTCCTGCTGTCGGGCTCCGAGGCCAACGAGTTCTTCTTCCGGTCCAGCGACAGCGAGCTCAACCAGGCCGAGGCGTATCCGTTCATGACGCCGATCTTCGGCGAGGGCGTGGTGTTCGACGCCGATCCCGAACGCCGGGCCGAGATGCTGCACAACACCGCGCTGCGCGGTGAGCAGATGAAGGGCCACGCTGCCACCATCGAGAACGAGGTGCGG
>JAKIXW010000287.1 GCA_022708865.1 Acidobacteriota bacterium | reverse complement strand
ACGTTCGCGCTCGCCGGCCACCCGGCCCGCGTCGATGATCACGTCGTGGACGGTGAAATCCGGCGCGTGCTGGGCGAGCACATGCAGGTGACGCTCCGCGGAGAACCCCGCTGTCTCCCCCGGCTCGTCGGCCAGGTTGAGCACGAGCGCCCGGCGCGCTGCGGTGGCCGCCAGGGCATTGGCCAGGCCCGGCACCAGAACGTGCGGGATCACACTGGTGAACCATGAGCCCGGCCCCAGCACGACGAGGTCGGCGTCCATGATCGCGTCGACGGCCTGGCGGGTGGCCGGCGGATTGCCCGGCAGCAGCCGCACCCGGCGGACCTTGCCCGGCGTGGTCGCGATGGCCACCTGCCCGCGGATCGCCCTGCTCATCCGGGGGTCCGATTCCAGACCGGTCACATCGGCCTCGATCTGCAGGGCGATCGGGCACATCGGCAGCACGCGGCCGCGGACCCCCAGGATGCGGCCCACCTCGTCGAGCGCGGCCACCGGGTCACCGAGCACCTCGCTGATACCGGCCAGCAGCAGATTGCCGATGGGGTGACCGGCAAGGGCCCCGTTCCCGCCGAAGCGATGCTGGATGATGGTGGCCCACAGCCGACCGTGCGGACTGTCGGATGCCAACGCCGCCAACGCCATTCGCAGATCGCCGGGCGGCACGACGTCGATCTCGCTGCGCAGCCGGCCCGACGAACCGCCGTCGTCGGCGACCGTCACCACCGCGGTGACGTGCGGGGTCAACCGGCGGGTCGCCGACAGGGTGGCGTATAGGCCGTGCCCACCCCCGAGCGCGACAATGCGGCGGCTCAACGCTCGACTCCCGTGCGCGGACTCATCCTCGCCGCCTCATTCGCGGCCCAGATCCCTGTGCAGGGCCCGCACCGCGAGGTTGGAGTCTGCCGACAGCAGCCCGGTCAGCGCCTCGGCCATTGCAACACTGCGGTGCTTGCCGCCGGTGCAGCCGATGGCAACCGTCATGTACCGCTTTCCCTCCCGCTGATACCCGTCCACCACTAGTCCCAGCAGCTCATGGTAGGTCGACAGGAAGCGCTGCGCGCCGGGTTGACCGAGCACGTAATCCCGCACCGCCGGATGCTGACCCGAATGCGGCCGCAGCTCGTCCACCCAATGCGGGTTCGGCAGGAACCGGACGTCCATGACCATGTCGGCATCCATGGGCAGGCCGTACTTGAATCCGAACGACTCCACGGTGACGCTGGTGGTCGGTGCCGTCTCCGCGCCGAAGGAGCGCTCGACGATCTCGCGCAACGCCGGTACCGACAGCGCCGACGTGTCGATCAACAGGTCCGCGGTCGCGCGCACCGGCGCCAGCAGGGCGCGTTCGGCCGCAATCCCCTCGGCCAGCGTCGTCTCCCCCTGCATGGGATGGCTGCGCCGGTTCTGTTCGTAGCGCCGGACCAGGATCTGGTCGGAGGCCTCCAGGAACAGCACCCGTGGGGTGATACCGCGGGTGGCTAGCTCCGAGCGCACCGAGTCCAGGTCACCGGAGAATCCCCGCGACCGCACGTCCATGACGACGGCGAGCTGGGTGATGCGCGATCCGGCGGCCAGCCCCAGATCTACCATCCGGGTGATCAGCTCCGGCGGCAGGTTGTCCGCCACGTACCAGCCCAGGTCCTCGAGCACCTTGGCGGCCGTGCCACGGCCAGCACCCGAAAGTCCGGTCACCAGAACGACATCGATGCCCGAATCCGGCTCCAGTGCCCCGAATTCGTCATACGTCACGTCGTCTGCTCTGTCTGTCATCGCGTCACCTGTTCCGCAACGTCATCATCGCCCAGCGTCGGCTCCCCTGCCGCCGATCCCGCAGAATCCGGGGCCGACGGCCCGGCCCCCAGCGCCGTCAGCACCGCCGTCGCGGTGGCCACCCCGATACCGGGGACCGAGGTGATCTCCTCCACCGAAGCGTCCCGCAGCCGCGCCACCGACCCGAAATGCGTTACCAGCGCCTTGCGCCGATGCTCGCCCAGGCCCGGAACGGCGTCCAGCGCCGATGCGGTCATCCGCTTCGAGCGCTTGCTCCGGTGGAAGGTGATGGCGAAGCGGTGCGCCTCGTCCCGGATGCGTTGCAGCAGATACAGACCTTCGCTGTTGCGCGGCATGATGACCGGGTCCGGTTCGCCCGGCACCCAGACCTCCTCGAGCCGTTTGGCCAGTCCGATCACCGCCACATCGGTGACACCGAGGTCGGCCAGCACGGCCGCCGCCGCGTTCACCTGCGGTGCGCCACCGTCGACGACGTACAGGTTGGGCGGGTACGCGAACCGGGCGCGCCGTCCAGCCGGAGCCGCGGAGTCGGCGCCATCGGACGTGGTCGCCGGCTCGCCGGGGGCGTTGACGCTCTGGGCGCCCCGCACGTGCCGCCAGAACCGGCGGCGGGTGACCTCGGCGATGGAGCCGACGTCATCGGAGCGCCCGTCGCCGGCGGCCTCCCGGATCGCGTAGTGCCGGTAGTCGGACTTGCGCGGCAGACCGTCCTCGAACACCACCAGCGAGGCCACGACATCGGTGCCCTGCACGTGGCTGATGTCCACGCATTCGATGCGCAACGGCGCATCGGCCAGACCCAGGCAGTCCTGAATGCCCTGCAGCGCAGCGGATCTGGCGTTGAAGTCACCGGCCCGGCGCATCTTGTGCTGCTGCAGCGCCTCGGCCGCGTTGCGCTGCACGGTTTCGGCCAGCGCCCGCTTGTCGCCGCGGCGCGGCACCCGCAGGACCACCCGCGAACCCCTCAGCCCCGACAGCCACGCGGCGAGCTCGTCGGAGTTGGGCGGCAGGCAGGGCACCAGCACCTCACGCGGGACCGGGTTGGTGGCCTCGTCGCCGGTGAAACCGCCCTCGTCGGCAGCGCCGCCCAGTTCCGCCTGCGCCCCATAGAACTGCGTGACGAACTGCTCGACCAATTGCGCCTCGACGGAGTCCTCCGGATCGCTTGGTCCACTGGGCTTTTCCACCACCCAACCGCGCTGGCCCCGGACCCGCCCACCGCGCACGTGGAACACCTGAACGGCAGCCTCGAGCGCGTCCTCGGCGAAGGCCACCACGTCGGCATCGGTGCCGTCGCCCAGGACCACCGCTTGCTTCTCGAGCACCCGGCGCAACGCCGAAAGATCGTCGCGCAGCCGGGCGGCCCGTTCGAAGTCGAGGGCCTCGGCGGCATCCGTCATCTGCTGCTCGAGCTCACGGGCGTAGCGATCGGTCTTGCCCGACAGGAAGTCGCAGAAGTCCTCGACGATCCGGCGGTGTTCGTCGGCGCTGACCCGCCCCACGCACGGCGCGGCGCATTTGTCGATGTAGCCGAGCAGACAGGGCCGGCCGATCTGGTTGTGCCGCTTGAAAACTCCGGTCGAACAAGTACGGGCCGGGAAGACCCGGGTGAGCAGATCCACCGTCTCGCGGATCGCCCAGGCGTGCGAGTACGGACCGAAATACCGCACCCCCTTGCGCCGCGCGCCGCGATAGACGAACAGGCGCGGGTACTCCTCGCCGACGGTGACGGCCAGCACCGGGTAGGACTTGTCGTCGCGGTAGCGGACGTTGAACCGCGGATCGAATTCCTTGATCCAGTTGTACTCGAGCTGGAGCGCCTCGACCTCGGTGGTGACCACCGTCCACTGAACATTCGCCGCCGTGGTGACCATCTGGCGGGTACGCGGGTGCAGTCCGGCGATGTCGGCGAAGTACGACGTCAGCCTGCCGCGCAGGTTCTTGGCCTTGCCCACGTAGATGACGCGGCCGTGCTGATCGGAGAACCGGTAGACGCCCGGGTCCACCGGGATGGAACCGGGTGCCGGACGGTACGTCGCTGGATCAGGCACGCGTTCCAGCCTAGTGGTCCCCTCCGACTGCCGAGTGTGCGTGTCAGCCCGCCAACTCGCCATGACCCACGCATTTTTGTGCACCGTCGACCCGCGGGGCCAACTCGAGCTAGCTCCGGTATTCGGTCATCAGCGCGCGCACGGCGTCCATCGCCTGCACCGCGCGACCCTTGTCGACGGCCTGGATCGCCATCAGCGGGATGTATTCGTCGTGCGGCAGGTCCACCCGCGCCCACCGCGCGCCCGTCGGGAAC
>JAKIXW010000286.1 GCA_022708865.1 Acidobacteriota bacterium | reverse complement strand
ATTTCCTGCCACAATCCCTGCTTGGACATCGCGTTGAGCTCGGGCTGCAGATCACCCCACCCGTGGATGTCGAGCACCGGGCGATATGCCGGGGTGGACCCGTAGAACGACAGCAGCCGCCGGGCCGCGGAGTGGTCCTCCCCCGCCGACAGGATGATCTCGGGCACGATCGCGAAGTCAGCCTCCGAGCGTCCAGCCGCGGCCAGCCCCGCACGCACCGCGGGCAGGGTCGACTCGCGCAGGAACTTCGCCGAACCGAACGGCATCACCAGTAGCCCGTCGGCCACCTCGGCGGGTCAGCCGCGGACCCAGCGCGCCGACGTAGATAGGCGGCGGCCCAAAGGGATTGGGCCCCGGGTTGAACGTCGGCGTCATCAGGGTGTGCCGGTAGAACTCGCCGCGAAAGTCCAGCCGCTCGCCGGTCTCCCACGTCGTGAAGATCGCCCGCAGTGCGCGCACCAGTTCGCTCATCCGCGCCACCGGCTTGTCGAACGCGGCGCCGTAACGCTTCTCGATCTGCGCGCGCACCTGGGTGCCCAGCCCGAGGGTGAACCGGCCCTGCGCCAGCAGCTGGTGGTCGTAGGCCTGATGCGCCAGCTGAATCGGGTTACGCGGGAACGCGATTGCCACATTCGTCAACAGGTCCAGGCCGCCGACTCCGGCGGCCAGTGTCAGCGGAGCGAAAACGTCGTGCGGCCCCTCGAAAGTGAACACCCCGGCCGCGCCGGCCTCCTTAAGCGCGCGGGCACGATCGACGGCATCGGTGGGCCCGAACAGGGCGGTGAGCACCTTCATGGTGGGATCACCCTAGCCAACTCGGGCACGCTGACGAGCGCAGGGCGCACGTGAACACGCCCAAGTCGGGGAAGATGGATCCATGGCATACGACGTCGTGGTGATCGGTGCGGGGTTCGCGGGCCTGGCGGCCGCGCGCGACCTCGTGAAGAGCGGACTGAACCCGGTGGTACTGGAGGGCCGCGACCGGGTCGGCGGACGCTCCAGCACCACCACGCTCGCCGGAATCCCCGTCGACCTCGGTGGCACGTTCGTCGGCCCCACCCAGGACGCCGTGCTGGCACTGGCCGCCGAACTCGGCTGCCCCACCACCCCGACCTACGGCGACGGCACCAACCTGATCCGCTGGCGTGGCCGGGTGCGCTCCTACCGCGGCACCATCCCGCGGCTCTCGCCGGCCGGGCTGCTCGACATCGGCCGGATCCAGTGGCAGTTCGAACGCCTCGCCCGCGGTGTCGACATCACCGCCCCATGGAAGGCCTCCAACGCGAAGAAGCTGGATGCCCAGTCGCTGGGCGACTGGCTGCGCTCAGCCCGCGCGTCGGCCTCCTCCCGCGACCTGATGGCCATCATGGCCCGGGTCACTTGGGGCGCCGAGCCCGACGAGGTGTCCATACTGCACGCGGTGCGCTACGTCAAGGCCGCCGGCGGTATCAACCGCATGCTCGACGTGGCCGGCGGCGCCCAGCAGGACCACTTCCCCGGCGGCACCCAGCAGATCGCCGACAAGATGGCCGCCGAACTGGGCGATCGCGTCCGACTGGGTGCCGTCGTCTCCCGCATCGAATGGTCCGACGACGCGGTGGCGGTCACCTCGAGCGCCGGGGTGGTCGAGGCCCGCCGGGCGATCATCGCGATCCCGCCGGCGCACCGGCTGGCCGTCGACATCGCCCCGGCCCCGCCGATCGAGTACCAGCAGCTGGCGCAGCGCTGGCCGCAGGGCGCGCTGAGCAAGGCCTATGCGGTCTACCCGCGCCCGTTCTGGCGCGACGCCGGGCACTCCGGTCAGGCGCTGTCCGACGAAGGCCCGGTGTTCATCACCTTTGACGTCAGCCCCGGTGACGATGGTCCGGGTGTCCTGCTGGGCTTTGTCGACTCCCGACACTTCGACGCACTGCCGCCCGAGCAGCGCCGCGACAAAGCCGTCACGTGCTTCGCCGCGCTGTTCGGGGTGGATGCCGAGAACCCGACCGACTACCTCGATCATTGTTGGGGCGCAGAGACTTTCGCACCCGGTGGCCCGACCGCCGCGGTACCCCCGGGCTCCTGGACCCAGTTCGGGCCGCTGCTGCGAACGCCGGTGGGCCCGTTGCACTGGGCGGGCACCGAAACCGCCGACGAGTGGACGGGATTCCTGGACGGGGCGGTCCGTTCAGGTCAGCGCGCGGCCGCCGAGGTCATCGCCGCCCTCAGGAGCTGATCCGCCGCTCCAATCCTTTTCCAATCTCCATCTCTACGTTCGACGACATGCGACGCACGTTCGTAGCGGTGATAGCTGCCCTCGCCACGGCCGGATGCGGCGGTGCGCCCCGCGCGGTGGAGGCCGGCACGCCCACTCAGCAGACCACACCTCCGTCGTCTGAGGTCAGCATCTACGGGGACGCCTCCGCACCCGTTAACGAAATCGCGATCAAGGCCATCGCAGACCTCCAGCAATACTGGTCAGAGCAGTTTCCCCAGCTCTATGGCGGCAACTATCGGCCGGTCGAGGGCGGCTTTTACGCTGTGCGGCCCACCGAGGATGACGCCCCGCCGTGTACTCAGCACGCCGACGAGGTCGCCGGGAACGCCTTCTACTGCGCCACCAAGGACGTCGTCGCCTGGGACGCCGAGGGCCTGCTGCCCGACCTGCAGTCGAAGTTCGGCGACTTCGTCATTCCGATCGTCCTCGCACACGAGTGGGGCCATGCGATCCAGGCGCGCTCGAACTTCACCGCCCGCACTGTCACATCCGAACTGCAGGCAGACTGCTTCGCCGGCAGCTGGGCTAAGCACGCCACCGACTCGGGGGCCTTTACCGCCGACAGCGCGCAGCTCGACGCCGCCCTCGCGGGGATCCTGCAACTGCGTGACACCCCCGGGACGAGCAAGGTCGAACCCAACGCACACGGAAGCGGGTTCGATCGGGTCAGTGCTTTCCAGGACGGCTTCGACAACGGCAACAAGAAGTGCAAGGCTTACCGCGACGACGATCCCGTGGTGGTCGAGCTGCCCTTCAACGACGAGGAGGACGCAGCCCGCGGCGGAGACGCCGACTACGCCGCCATCGTCAACGGCGTCCCGTACGACCTGGAAGATTACTGGTCTCAGGTCTATCCCGAGCTCACCGACGGCAGTCCGTGGATTCCGGTGAAGGGCCTGAAACCGTTCGACCCTTCAGATCCTCCCGCCTGCGGTGGCGCAGACACGTCCGGATACGTGCTGTTCTACTGCGTCCCAGACGATTACGTCGGCTGGGACAACGTCGACACCATGCCGGAGATCTACCGGCAGGGCGGTGACTTCGCCGTCGCCACCCTGCTGGCGACGCAGTACGCCCTGGCGGCGATGTCGCGGGCCGGCGACCAGTCCGACGAACGCACCCAATCGCTGCGCGGAGACTGCTTCGCCGGCGCCTACACCGCGAGTGTCGTTCTCGGAAACCGTTCTGCCACAAGCTCGTACCGAATCTCCCCCGGCGATCTCGACGAAGCGATCACCGCGCTGCTGGTCTTCCGCGGCGACGGCGATGCCCAGCGGCAGGGCAGCGGATTCGCACGTATCCGCAGCTACCGCAATGGCGTGATCAACGGGGCGCCCGCATGCCTGTCCGACTCGTGAACCAATCAAGCCCCATCAACCATGAGGAGAGAATCACCACCATGCAGCGAACGATGAAATATGCGGCTGTGAGTATCGCTGTCAGCCTGGGCATCACACTCGCAGGTTGCTCGAAAGCGGACAAGGCCGCGACGGCGGAGTCAAAGACATCGTCGAGCACCAGTACGTCCGCCACCACATCGACGAAATCGTCGTCGACATCGAAGACCCAGGCCCCGAAGTCAGCGCGGCCGACGATCCAGGACTATATCGCCCAGAACGGCATCACCGAAACCCCGATCAGGCGCGGTGATCCAGGCCCGGCGATCGACCTACCGGTGCCCGACGGTTGGGAGACGACGGACAAGTTCGCAGACACGGCCCCTTATGGTGCGATCGTGTACACCGAGACCGCCGTCCCGGCGAATCCACCGCGGATCCTCGCCGTCTTGTCGAAGTTGACCGGCAACGTCGACCCGCAGAAGGTCTTGGACCTCGCTTCCGGCGAACTCAAAAACATTCC
>JAKIXW010000285.1 GCA_022708865.1 Acidobacteriota bacterium | reverse complement strand
ACGGGTCGGATCGTTGGCGAGATGTCCAACGACGGTGATCGGTGTCTCGAACATGTGGGTGTCCTTTCGGGTATGTGTTCTGCTGACATCACCTAGCCCGAGGGCACCGACCAATTGGCCCACCGTTGCGGCCAGTGCTCCACGACTGTGGATGGACACGCGACTGTGGACAGATGGAGATCCCGGCCCGAATTCGACGTTCGGGCGGGATCTAGTCGACCGTTCGCCCCGAAACGTCCGTCTCGGCGTGGTTGGGGGTTCGATCTTGGCGTGCCAACTCGGCGAGCATGTTGTTGTATGCCGCCAGGTCGGCGTCGTGGTCACGTTCAGCGGCCCGGTCCAACCGCTTGGCGGTACGTCGATCGCTGCGCGACCATTGGACCAGCAACGCGATCATCACGACCACCAAGGGAACCTCGCCCGCTGACCACGCGATGCCGCCACCAAGCTGTTGATCACCCAGAAGATCAGTGTGCCAGGGCAATTGGAGTGATCGGTAGAAACTGTCCCCCAGCACCTGACGGGATCCCATCAACACCACACCGAAGAACGCATGCAAGGGCAGGGAGGCGAACACCATGCCCAACTTGCCCAGCGGCGGGATCGGGCGCGGCGTCGGGTCGACCCCAATGACCACCCAGTAGAACAAGTAGCCCGACATCAAGAAGTGGATGTTCATCGCGACGTGACCCGCGTGGCTGCCGACGGCCGCGTCGAACAGGCCACCGAAATACAAGCCGTAGAAGCCCGCGACGAACATGATGGTGGCCACCACCGGGTTGGTGAAGAACACCGACCAGCGGCTGTGCAGCGCTGCCAACACCCATTCCCGCATGCCGGGCGGATCGTCGCGGCCGGCGGCGGGCAGTGCGCGCAGCGCCAGTGTGGTCGGAGCACCCAGCGCCAACAGGATCGGCACCAGCATCGACAACAGCATGTGCGCGGCCATGTGCATGCTGAACATGGCCGGCATGTACCGGCCGATACCCGATGACGTCGCGAACAGCAGCGCCGCGCAACCCAGCAGCCAGGCCACCAGACGCCCGGTGGGCCAATGGTCGCCTCGACGACGCAGGCGTACCACCCCCGCGACGTACACGGCGGCGAACACCAGCGCCAACGTCCCGAACAGCAGATCGAAGCGCCAATCGAAGAACACCCGGGCCACGGTGGGAGGGCCTGCCAGGTCGTACCCGATCGCGACCTCGACAGCCGATGGGTTGGTCACCCGCGGCGGCGGTGGCGGTGTGCGCCCCAGCGCGACCGCGACGCCGAAGGTCAGCCCGAAGATCAGGGCCTCCCCCAGCGCCAGCCGGGTCAGTGGAGCCCGGTTGGATGGATCGGTCTGCAGCGCAGTCACTCCCACGCGCCGCTGCCGCCAGCCGAGAACACCAAGCGCTCCCAGCGCCGTCAGCTTCGCCAGCACCAACCAGCCGTACCGAGTGTCGAACAGGTCGCTGACCCGCATGCGCAACAACGCATTGAGGACACCGGAACAGGCCATCACCACGAAGCACCACAACGCGACCGCGGAGAAACGGCGGGCAGCCAGCGCCGCGTGTTCGGAACCGCGCAGCGCGTGGGCCAGCAGGGCCAGCAGACCGCCGGCCCACACCGCGGCGGCGAACAGGTGGATCAGCAGGCTGTTCGTCCCCAGATCGTGCGCACCGCCCGCCGACGAGTGCCCCGTCAGCCCCAGCGGGATCAACGTCGCCACGGACGCGCCGAATAGCGCCGGTGTCCACGACCAGCGCAGCACCGGAATGCTGACGACCGCAACGACGGCGGCCAGGAACGCGGTCCAGCGCCACGCCCCGGCGACGTCGACCAGCCCTGCCGCCGACCAGATGGCCCGTGGGCTCAGATGCTCAGCCAGCGGTTGACCGGACACATCGGACACCGTCAGCGGAACCAGCATCGCCGCGCAGACCGCCCACACCCCGGCGGCCAGCGTCCCGGTCCGTAGCGCGCGATAGCCGGGTGCGTCGAGCACGCCGTTCTGCTGCGGGGGGACGAAGAAGGCCGCGCACAGGAACGAACCCACGGCGACGACGGCGGCGATCTCACCGGCCGCCCGCACGAACGGCAGTCCCAGCGTCGTGACCGGGCCCGGGTCCGGCAGGCCCGTGGCCGTCAGCGCATCCGCGAGGGAGAGTCCCGCCAGTCCGGCGGCGGTGCATCCGGCCAGCAGAGCAACCCCGAGCAGCACGGGCCACACCGCTGAACGGCGCACCGGCACGGAGACTGTCACGGCTCCAGCGTATTGCCGACCCTACGACGCCTCACGGCCGGAGGCACGGGCGGCGATCTCACGCTCGCGGAACTGCTGCGTGGACACCCGGCCCATTCGGTCGATGTCGGCGAGGATCCCGCGCAGCTCCTCCATGAATGCCTGCCGGCGCTCGGCGAGATCCGGGGCCGGCGCCAGCAGACCTTGATCGGCCACCACCTGACGCGCGGTGGCGAACAACAAGGCCGACACCGATTCGGCGTTGCGCACCCGATGTTGGGCGGCGTACTGCCGGCCGACGCCGAGCGCACGAGCGGTGAGTTCCTTCTCGTCGACCTCGGCGGGCAGGTCGCGCAGCACGTCGGCGACAATTTCGTAGGCCTCGAAGAACGGCCGCAGCATGGCGTGCGACATCAGCGGGCGCTTGGCCCGCAAAATCGCGTCGATCTCGGATCCGCCGGAGGCAACCCGTGTTTCCCAGTCCGGTATCCGGTCCAACTTGCCGAGCAGGTGTTCGCGGAACGCGGCCGAGTCGGCGAAGTAGAAATCGAACTTCAGCAGATCGCGCAACCGCATCGCCTGCCACCAGAATGCCTCGACCCGGTCACCCTCGACCCGGTCGGCGTAGGCCAGCGACAGTTCGAGGATCGAGCTCTCCAGGAACGCATGGATGATGGTGTTCCGGTAGAAGGCGGCCTCGTGCTCGTCCTGTTCGGCAATGTGCCACACCGGCTCACGGCCACTATCGATCCGCGTCACCGGATGACCACCCGACAGCGCATCCAGCGCCGCGCGGGTGCCATCCAGAGTGCGCAGCCGCCGCGCGCTCTCGCTCATCGGGATCCCGTTGCGCTCCAGGAAATCCAGCGAATCCTGCAATGTGTGATGCACCTGATCCAGTGTCAGGGCCAACCCGTTGGTCACCAGCAGCAGCGCCGAGACCAACCCGGTCGCATTGATCGGCGTGGCCTGCAGGATTCGCCAGGCAACCTCGAAGGCCATCTTCTGCAGGGCCAACTTCTCGGCGGCCTCGTCGGGCGCCTTGTCACCGTGCGGAGACCCCAAGTACTGCTTCATCGAAACTGCTTGTGGGAAGCGGACATAGATCTTGCCGAAGTTGCGCTCCCCCTGGGCCTTGATGAAGTTGTACAGCCAGCTCACACCCTCGGGGGTCTTCTCGCCACCGCGGGCGTACGCCGCGTACTCGCGGGTCTCGTGCAATTGGTCGAAGCTGATGGACACCGGCTGCAGCAGAATGTCGTCGCTCCGGCCGTCGAGGTACGCATCCGCGACATACTTGAGCAGACCCAGCTTGGGCGGCAACATCTTTCCCGTCCGCGACCGGGTCCCCTCGATCGACCACGTCAGGTTGAACCGCTTCTGCACGATGAAGCCGACGAACTGCCGCAGCACGTACTTGTACAGCGGATCGTCGAGTTTGCGGCGGATGAAGATCACGCCGGACCGGCGCATCAATGGGCCCATTGCGCCGAACGACAGGTTGATTCCGGCGAAGGTGTGCACCGGCGGCAGGTGGTTCTCCTGCATCGCGACCGGAACGATCACGCCGTCCAGGTATGACCGGTGCGAGAACTCGACCTCGGTGTCGTCGTAGTCGATGTTCGGATCGAACCCGCGACTGAACACCGAGCGGCCCAGGTTGGGCAGCAGGTCGACGGAGAACCTGCTCCAGCCCGTTGCGAGTTCGTCGAGCATCTCGCCGGCCTTTTCCGGGGTGGCACCCGGAATCTGCGCCAGTCCCTCCACGAACCGGGACGACGCCAGCATCTCGTCCTTGATCAGGTGCGGCGACTTGTATTCCGGTCCCAAGAGCCGCAATTCGATCCGTTCGATGGCCAACCGCGCCCGACGCAGGACGAAACGCGCGAATTCCCGC
>JAKIXW010000284.1:348-4131 GCA_022708865.1 Acidobacteriota bacterium | reverse complement strand
CGGTGATGGTGCGGTTCATGTACACCAGCACCGAGCCCGAATCCCGTTGGGCATCAAGGAGTCCCACACCGACGACATTGGCCTGGGCGACCACCTGACGGTCGCGCGCCTGCGGGATGATGTCCTTGTTGACCCGGTCCTCGAATTCCCTGCGGTACTCCGGAGTCAGGTAATTGGCCGCGTCGCCGAGACTGCGTTCGACGGTCTGGTAGTCGTAGCCGAACACCTTGGGGATCTGATCGGCCGCCATCGGCATCAGCGCGTCCCGGGTGGCCTGCTGCGCACGAACCTGCACGCGATCCCAGTACAGTGCGCCACCGATGGCACCCAGGGCCACGATCCCGGCGGTCACGACGGCGACGAGGAACAGCGACAGACCGCTGCGCAACCGGCCCATCAGTTACCACCGTCCGGGTACTTGAGGTCGTAGCCGGTCATCCGGCCGTTGTCGTCCTCGTGCACGATCACCCGCAACCGGTAGGCCTGCGACGGCTTGTTGACCCCGTCGATGTCGGTGACGGTGACCCGCACGGCCACCAGAACGGAGGCGTTGTCGCTCGTCTCGTCGATGCGTTCCAGCGCGGCGCCATTGACGACGGCCTCGGAGCTGGCATGCGTATCGCGGAACATCGACTTGAGATTGTCGACGTTCTGGTTCTGGCTCAGCATGTCCCGCAGCGGTCCGCTGGTCCCGTCGACGAACGTGTTGACGCTCTTGTCGATGTCGTCCTGGGTATAGCTGAACATGTTGACGACGGTCTGCTGCGCGGTGTCGACGAACCGTTGCTGCCGGGCCTCGGCCGCCGCCGCGGCGTGCCGCTGATCGTTCAATTGCCATACGCCCCAACCGAGTCCGGCCGCCAACACCAGGGCGCACAGCGATCCAGCCAGCACGGCGGACCCCAGATTTGGCCGGCGCCGCGGTGGCGGCGCGACGGTCATCGTCATCGACACCTTCGGCGCCGACGTCGGCGCAGCCGCTGGGCCCGCGGCGGTGGTCAGCGTCGCCGAGGCGCCGTCGGCCGATGCCGGGCCGGCGGCCCGTGACGCCCGGCGGCGAACCGGCCGTCCGGGTTCGACGATCTGCCCCGAGTCCCCGGAATCCGTTGCGGTGTCCGGAGTATCGGCCATCAGGCCTGCCTCGGATCGCTCATGAGATCCACCCAGCTTTCCGCGGGCGATGTCTTCGCGGCCCCTCCAGTGAAGACACCGACGTTGCCCGACGGGTCGATGAACTTGCCGTCCCGATCGTACGTGCCGAAACCGGGCCCACTGGCCTGCGGGGCCTCGGCCGGCAGCGCCGGGGCCGGCACCGGTCCCGGCGGAGGTCCGGGCGCCTCCAGCGGCGGCCGCGCATACGGTGGCACGATCTGGTCCTGCGGGGGGAAGAACGGCCATGGCGGCGGCGCCGGACCGTCGGCCGGAGGCACCGGGAGTGGGAACGGGGCGTTGGGCGCCGGCCCGGGCCCCGGCGTCGCACCGGGCGGTAACTGCACCGACGGCGGACCCGGGTCATAGTCCGCACCGGGCGGGATGAACGGGAACTTGTTGGGCGGCAGAATGTTCCGGCCGTCCTGGACCGGCGTACCGTAGGGGATCGGGGCGCCGCGCCACGGATTGGCAGCCAGCGGCACGAACCCGACCGGATCACGGCACAGCTGCACGGTCGGCGCCCGCTTACCCGGGTACTCCATGCACGGGTAGTTGCGCGCACCGCGCACCACCGTCGGATCATTCTGGGCCGCTTTGCAATACATGTCGGTGGGCAGATTGCGCAGCGTCTCGTCAGCCGGCGAGCGGATCTGGGTGGCCGGCAGGAAACCGACGTTACAGGTCGGGGGGTCACCGAGATCGACCTTGAAGTCCAGCTTGCCGCCCTCGTCGGAGGGCACGCCGCCGGCGACGGTGTTCAGCGCGGCCATCAGTGCGGGAAAGATCACGAACGCCTGCTCGAGCGACTTGTGGTAGATCACCCCGATGCGGCCCAGGTTGGCCAGGTTGGCCGCCAGCATCGGGAAGGTGGGGCGGATGCCGCTGAACGCGGTGTCGACCTCTTGGGCGGCACCCGGTGCATCCTGCAGCAGCGACCGGAACTGCGGATCCGCGCCGTTGAGGTTGTTGGTCAGCCGGGCCAGCCCGTCGGCCAGGCTGCGAATGTCGTCGCCACTGCGGAGCTGGGCGTCCAGGAACGGACCCGCCTGGTCGATGAGTTTGGTGGTCTCGTCCACGTGCGCGTTGGCGGTGTCGATGATCACCCGGGACGACTGGATCAGCCGAGCCAGTTCGGGCCCGGATCCGTTGAACGCCTTGAAGGTCTCCGACAGCAGATCCTTGAGCCGGGCGTTGTCGATGCTGCTGACGAGTTGATCGGCCTGCGCGAGCAGGTCAGCGACGTCCTGTCCGACGAAGGTCCGGTTCTGGCCGATGGTGTCACCGTCGCGCAACATTGCCGTCGACCCCTGCGGCTGCTTCGGGGGCACCAGATCGATGTACTGCTCGCCGACCGCGGACACGCTCTTGACGGTGGCGGTGACGTTCTCGGGAACCGGGGTGTTGCTGTTGAGCCGCATGTTGGCCACCACGCCGTCGTGGTTGAGCCCCAGTTGCTCGACACGGCCGATCGTGACACCGCGATAGGTGACGTTCGCGTTGGGATAAATGCCGCCACCGGTGGCGAATTCGGCGTTCACCTTGTAGGTGCCCAGCCCCAGCTTCGCGGGCAGATGCAGGAAGAACACCGAGATGGCACCCACCGCGAGCACGGTGACGAGGGCGAAGATCGCCAGCTGGATTCGGGTCAGACGGGTCAGCATCAGTGCGGCTCCGACGTCTGGGTGGCGGTGCCCGGCGGGATCTTGAACGGATCGGCGGCCTGACCGGACAGATTGGCCATGGCACCCAGCAGCATGTCGGGCGGGTTGACCACCTCGGAGAGCCGCTTCATGTTCGGATCGAGCGCCGGGTTGGTCGTGAACACCGTCTCACCGAGGCGGCGCAGCGTGAGGTCGAAGGTGACGAACACGTTGAGGTAGTCACCCCGCACCGCCTGCCGGAGGTACTTGTAGTGGAACGGGAACGTCGGCAGGAATGACAGGTCCTTGATGAAGTAGCAGGTCCTTGATGAAGTAGTACGAATAGTCGTTGAGCGCCTTGACCGCCGGGTAGAGGTCCTTGAAATCGGCGGCGAAGTCGTCCTTGGTCTTGGCCAGCACGTCGGCCGCGACGGTGCCCACCCGGCGCAGCGCCGCGAAGGCGTCGACGATGTTGGCCCGGTTGGCACTGAGGACCTGCAGCGCGCCCGGCAACGTGTCCAGTGCGCGGCCCAGGCTGTCCTTGTTGGACGCCAGGATCCCGGCGAACCGGTTGAGCCCATCGGCGGCGGCGATGATGTCGTTGGTCTGCTGCGCCAGCGAGTCGGTCAGCTGCGCCAGCTTGGGGATCAGGTCGGTGAAGCTGCCGGCGCGGCCGGCCACCGCGGCGTACGCCTCGTCGGTGATGTCCTGCAACGCCGCCAGATTGCCCTTGTTCACCACCATGCCCAGTGAGGACAGCACCTCTTCGGTGGTCGGGTAGCGCCCGGTCCGGGAGATCGGGATGGTGGAACCCTCGGCCAGCTTGCCGGTCCCGGCTTCGGTTGCCGGGGCGGACAATTCGATGTGTTGGGAACCCAGCAGCGACGTCTGCGCCACCTTGGCCATCGCGTTCGCGGGCAGTTTGACGTCGCGATCCAGCGACACCTTCACCGCCGCGAAGAACGTGCCGTCGGCCCGCTGCACCGCCTCG
>JAKIXW010000284.1:0-231 GCA_022708865.1 Acidobacteriota bacterium | reverse complement strand
GCCGCAGCCGACCGCCGTCGCGCGGTACCCGACACGGAAAACCTTGGCGTGCAATACCTTCTTATCGCCGGTCATCGGCCACCTCCAGCCGCCGGCGCGGCGGGTGCCGGACCGGGAGCCGGTCCGGATCCCAGCACGGTCGCGGGTCCGGGCGAGATCTGGCCCTGCACCGCCGGCGGCGGGAGCACCAGGTCGCCCAGCGTCGCACCGGGCGGGATCACCGGCGGGGCC
>JAKIXW010000283.1 GCA_022708865.1 Acidobacteriota bacterium | reverse complement strand
ACAACTACGTGCTTGACGCCATCGACCACCGGGTCGACCGGATCGAGGAGTCGATGGTCTTCGGGCGTGCGGCATCGAAATCGCCTTCCAGCAGCGACATCCCGGGTGAGGATCTACTGGAAGGCAAGGTCGTCGGGTGATCCTCAGGGGGCGACGGTAAGCCAGTCGGCGAAGCCCGACGGGTCGTGCCGGCCGAGTGCGCCGTGCTCGAACAGGCCCCAGCCCTCCGAGGTCTTGCCGCCGTCGTGGCAGACCGCGCGGCCGACGTGGTCGATCACGCCGAAGCCGGAGCGCCCGATGACCGCCGGGTCGTTCATGTCGTACGTCAGCCGCTCGGTGAACTTCTCGCCCTTCCACGTCCCGTGGATCCAGTCCGAGTCCCCGCCGTAGCCGCCGCCGACGTGGATCGGCACCGGCAGTTTGGACTCCACGTCAAAACGGAGCATCGCACCCGCACTGTCGGTGGCCTCGATGGTCGCCCCGGTCGGGATACGGGTGCCCGAGCGGTAGTGGATCTTCACCCGCGGCCAGCCCAGCTGCTCGACGCGGCCGTCGCGCCAGATCCGCGTGCAGTCGTTGAGCGAGCGGAATCCGTCGGGCGCCTCCTGGATGATGACCACGATCCCGAAGTCGTCGAAGGCCATCGGAACGTACAGCCACCACATGCCCTCGAACGGCGGGTCGGCCGGCCGGCCGGGTGGTTCGGCCTCACCGATCGGCCGGATGCCCCAGGAGCGGTCGCGGCTGCCGATCCACACCGACGGGTCGACGGTGATCTCCTCGCCGTCGATCGCGATGTGCCCGGCCCACGACCCCACCTGGGCGAAGCGCTGCGCGTCCAGGGTCACCCGGTTGCCCTGCCGCATGATATGCGGCTGCTCCTGCACTACCGGGAACAGACCCTCCCAGGTGAGATCGGCTGCGATGCCCTCGGTTTCGTCCATCACGATCCGCAGCTTGCGCAGCGGCTCCTTGACCTCGACGCGGTAGGCGCCGACGTGCTGGTTGAGCCGGTCCTGGTCGATCGCGTCGGACAGGTGCACCGCCGTCTGGGTGTCGCCGCGCCTTGCGAGGAAGAACGCGTCCTTCACCCCCAGGTTGGGGTAGTAGCCGATGCCGGTGATGACGAAGATGTCGCCGCTGCGGTCGTGGGCGTTGAAGTAGGACCGGTCGTAGAAGTTGCGGTCCGAGGATCCCGGCCAGGCGATCGGCTGGGGCACTTGGTGGACGGGGTACTCGTCCATCGGTCCGAGCATCAGTTCTCCTCTTCGTTTTCCCGGGTCGCTTCGCTCCTGCCCTCCGCCTCGATCAGACGGCGCAGCAGGCCTGCGTGGTAGAACATCGACTCCACGTCCTCGGGCTTCTCGATTTCGCCGAAGTGCACCCGCCGCGCACCGGTGCGCATGAACACGCAGCACCAGATCACCCCGGAGTAGACGTAGAACCACTTCAGATCGCCGAGTTCCACGCCGGTCAGTTCCTGATAGGTGGCGCGGACGTCCTCCTCGCGCAGCACATCGGGCAGGCCGGGCATACCGGCCAGGCCGGCGAGCTCCTGAAAGACCATATGCGCGAAGATGATCCAGGCCACGTCCATCTCGCGCGGGCCGAGTGTCGCCATCTCCCAGTCGAGCACGGCGACGGGCTGGAAGTCGTCGTAGAGCACGTTGCCGATCCGGGAGTCACCCCATGCCAGGACGGGCTCGGATGCGGCGACGTCGGTGGGGAAGTTGTCCTCCAACCACGTCAGCGCCTTCTCCACCAGCGCTGAGCGGCCGATGTCGGGAACGGCGAAGTCGTACCACTCCTTGAGCCAGTTGAGCTGTCGGCGCAGCGGGGTGTCACCGGCCGGGACGGCGTCGGCCAGGAAGCCGAACGTCTTCTCCGCGTTGGGAATCGAGTGCAGCTTGGCCAGCACCTCGAGGGTCGCGTCCTGCAGTGCTCGCTGCTGTTCGGGTGCGGCGTCGGCGAACCAGTTGGCGCCGAAGGTGTAGGGCATCACGTCGGGCGGCACGATGCCCGAGACGTGATCCATCAGGAAGAACGGGCTGCCCAGCACACCGCCCTCGGCGTCGATCCAGCGCACCTTCGGCACCGGGACGTCGGTGAGTTCCTCGACCAGGCGGATGACGTCGTACTGGTGGTCCATCCGGTACTGAGTGAACACCGGCACGTCCTCGGTGGTGGGCGCCACCCGGGCCACCCACTTCTCCTCGACCTGCTTGCCGCCGTCCTCCCACCGTCCGGTCAGGATGATGGTCTCCGACGACATGCCGTTGGAATCGATGCCGCTCTCGACGGTCACCTCCGGCTTGACCCCCTCGGGCATGACCGTCGACAGCCATTCCGAGAGCACCGCGGGAACGGTGCTGACGTCTCGACCGGAGCGCTGTAGGCGATCGACATCGGTCTCGACGTTCGGTTGGTTGGTCACCTTTGTCCTCCAACCCTATTACGATACGGTGGGTAGCGTTATGAAAGCAGACCCGTCATCGGTTGACAAGGCCGGAGTCGCGGGCCGTCCCCGCGATCCGCGTATCGACGCTGCCATACTGCGTGCGACGGCGGACCTTCTTGTCGAGATCGGTTACGCGAATCTGACTTTGGCCGCCGTCGCCGAACGGGCCGGTACCACCAAGACCGCGCTGTACCGCCGGTGGTCGAGCAAGGCCGAGCTGGTCCACGAGGCCGCGTTCCCGACGGCTCCGACGGCGCTGGACGCCCCAGCGGGGGACGTGGCGGCCGACGTCCGGGCCATGCTGGCGGCCACCCGCGACGTGTTCACCAGTCCGACGGTGCGCGCGGCGCTGCCCGGCCTGATCGCCGACATGGGTGCGGACAGTGAACTCAACGCGCGGGTGATGTCGCGCTTCACCGACCTGTTCGCCGCGGTGCGCGACCGCCTGGTCGAGGCGGTGCACTGCCGCGAGGTGCACGCGGACGTCGACCCGGACCGCCTCATCGAGTTGATCGGTGGTGCGACCATGATGCGGATGCTGCTGGTGCCCGAAGGCGATCTCGACGACAGCTGGGTGGATCAGACGACGGCCATTCTGGTGCACGGCGTGGCCCTGTGAGCGAGAGGACGAGACTGTGACTGGACGTTTGGCGGGGCGCACCGCGATCGTGACCGGCGCCAGCCGCGGACTGGGCCGCGCGACGGCACTGGCGCTGGCGGCGGAGGGCGCCGCGGTGGCGGTGGTGGCGCGCACCCAGCAGCAGTGGGACGAGCGGCTGCCGGGCACCATCGGCGAGACCGTCGCGGCCATCGAGGAGGCCGGCGGCACGGCTGTTGCCATTCAGGCCGATCTGCTCGAGCGCGAGGACATTCCGCGGCTGGTGGCGCAGGCTCGCGATGCGCTCGGGCCGATCACCATCCTGGTCAACAACGCCGCCTTCACCGCGCCGGGGCGCCCGCCCAAGCCGGACGCCGCACCCAAGGCGCCCAAGCCGTCGGGCGGCGCGAAGGTGGCCGCCAACGCCGACTGGCCGGGCTTCCTGGCCGTCCCGCTCTCGGCCTACCGCAGGCACTTCGAGATCGGCGTGTTCGCCTCCTACGAACTGATGCAGCTGGTCTGCCCGGACATGTTCGACGCCGGCCACGGCTCGATCATCAACATCACTTCGGTGGCCTCGCGCGTTCCCGGCGACGGCCCGTACCGCAACTTCGCCGGCGGTGTGCTGCCCGGCTACGGCGGATCCAAGGCCGCCCTCGAGCACCTGACCTGGTGTGCGGCCTACGATCTGCAGCGGCGCAATATCGCGGTCAATGCGCTCGCGCCGTCGCGGCCGATCCCGACGCCCGGCCTGTCGTACTACCGCAGCGAGTTCGCCAGCGTCTCACCGGATGACGAGTTCGCCCGTGCGGCAGTCGAACTCGCGTTGGTGGACCCGAACGTCGTCACGGGCCGCACGATCGGTCACCACGAGGTGCTCGACGGCAGCTTCAGCCCGTTCACCAATATCGAGACGGCGCTGGGCTGAACTCTCCGTCGCCGAGATCGACGTTATGCAGGGTTTCTCTCGCACTTTCGCGTCCAAACGTTGGTTTGGGCGCAGAAACCGGGGTTAGTGGATCTGGCGCTTGTTGCGCTCGGCGACCTCACGCTGCCGGGCGGCCAGTTCCTCGGTGTTGACGT
>JAKIXW010000282.1 GCA_022708865.1 Acidobacteriota bacterium | reverse complement strand
TCATGCCTGCTGTACTCCCGCCGTGCGACATCGATTCGGGCCAAAGGCTACCGTGCCCCGGGCCCACTTCCATACAGGACTGTATATCCGATGCGAATGTGCATATGATCGGTGGGCAATTGCCGGAATCCCGAGTCAGTGGAAGGTGGCCAGCGGTGAAGCTGGAAGACCGGATCGCCAAGCACAAGCGGATGGCCGAGAGCTACCGGGACAAGTACGTGCTGCAGAAGGTCCAGGAGGGTGAGACCTACGACGAGTGGGACTTCGCCGACGACGCCGTCTACACCTCACCGTATTTCGTGGCCGAGCAGGAACTGGTCCTCAAGGACGTCGCCACCGCGTGGGACGTGGCGGCCACCGTCGAGGCCACCGCCTACGGTGTGGAGTTCCCGGACTGGAAGCCCGTCGACTACAAGTGCTGGCCCGCGGAGAACGGGTTCGTCATGCGCTACCGCTGGCAGGGCACCTCACAGACCACCGGCAAGGTGATGGGGTTCTATTCCATCAGCTTCGTCGAGACCAACGAGGACGCCCAGATCGTGCACTGGTCGACGTACGTCAACGACGAGGAGTACGGGCCGTTCCTGGAGCTGGCGATCGGCCGGCGTGGCCCGTTCCAGGGCGACGAGTACATGCAGACCCTGGCCGCCCATTTCGAGAAGCACGGCCTGACCCTGCCGTTCTGAGCGCACGCCGCCATCTGTTCTGCGGTCCCTGCGAGTCCGCTGAGCAGATGGGTGATGGTTCAGGTGCGGCGTCCGCCGTTGACGCCGATGACCTGCCCGGTGACGTAGGACGACTCGTCGGCGATCAGGAACATCGCGGCGTTGGCGATGTCCTCGGGCCGGCCGGCCCGGCGCACCGGGGTGATCTTGGCGAAGTTCTCCAGTGAATCGGTGAATCTGCCTTCGGCAATGGCCTTTTCGAGCATCGGCGTGACGACCATCCCCGGCGGGATGGTGTTGACGGTGATGCCCTTGGGGCCCAGCTCGAGGGCCAGCGCCTTGGTGAAGCCGATGAGGCCGGCCTTGGAGCTGACGTAGGCGGCCATGTAGGACTGGCCGCCCTGGGCGCTCGACGACGAGATGTTCACGATGCGGCCCCATTTGGCGGCGAGCATGTCGGGCAGCACTTCCTGCACGCAGATGAACGGTCCGCGCAGGTTCACCGCCATCACCCGATCCCAGAACTCGTCGGTGATCTCGGCGAACTTACCGAACTGCTCGATTCCCGCGCTGTTCACCAGGATCAGCACCGGCCCGAACTCGTCGCGCACCCGGGCGACCGCCGCGGCAACCTGGTCACGACTCGACACGTCGACGACATGACCGGAAACGGTTGCGCCGCTTGCCCGTAGCCGGGCCACCTCGGTGTCGACGGCCTCGGCCTGGAGGTCGAAGATGGCCACCTTGGTGCCACGCGCCGCCAGCGCCTCGGTGATGGCCAGGCCGAGTCCCGATGCGCCGCCGGTGACGATGGCGGCAGTTCCTTCGAAGGGCATGGACGTTCCTATCTGAAACAGATGTTCAGGTTCGTCAGCCCACGCAGGATGAAGGTGGGCAGATACCGGTAGCGGCGCGCGTCGGCCGGGCCGTGCACCTCGTCGTCGATCCAGAATTCGGCGGTGCGGTCGAAGAGCCGGTTCAGGCTCACCAGTGTCTCGGTCCGGGCCAGGGGAGCGCCGGGGCAGCTGTGCACCCCGCGGCCGAAGGCCACGTGGTTGCGGGAGTTCGCCCGGTCGACGTCGAAGGTGTCGGGATGCTCGAACTTGCGCGGGTCACGGTTCATCGCGGCGTTGACGAGCATCACCGTGGTGCCGGCGGGGATCTCGACGCCGCCGACGGTGACGGGCACCTTGGCGAGCCGGAAGTCGCCCCGCACCGGGCTCTCGACGCGCAGCGCCTCCTCGATGAACCGGGGCACCAACGTCCGGTCGGCCCGCAGCCGGGACTGCAGTTCCTGATCCTCGGCCAGCATCATGACCGACGCGGTGAGTAGCCGGACGGTGGTTTCCTGGCCTGCCGCAAAGAGATTCGCCGCAACCCGTACGGCGTCGATGACCTCGGGCATGCTGCCGTCGGGGAAGGTGGCCGAGGCCACGCCGGTGAGAACGTCGTCACGCGGGTTCGCCCGGCGGTCCCCGATGTACTCGGTGAACTTGCCGTAGAGGTATTCCAGCGGCGAGTGCTTCAGCGCGTCGCCCTTGCTGCTGCCGATGGTGCCGGTGCGACCGCTGAGCAGTGCGGCCCTGAACTCGTCGTGGTCGGACTCGGGCACACCGAGCAGGTCGGCGATCACCAGCATCGCGAACGGGCTGCCGTAGCCGTCGTTGTACTCGCATTTGCCGTTGACCAGAACCTCGTCCAGTTGGCGGTCGGCCAGCGTCCAGATGAACTGCTCGTTCTCCTTGAGCCGCTTCGGGGTGATCATCCGCGACAACAGCGCGCGGTGGTCGGTGTGCTTGGGCGGATCGAAGGCGGGAAGCTGGTCGTTGAACGGCAGTTCGTCGCGGTGCACGTCGATGATGGCCGAGATGTCGCTGTTCTCATGGCCCTTCAGCGACACCGGGAACCCGGGGAAGGGGCCGGTGACCGACAGGCACGACGAGAACCGCTCGGTGTCGTTGTAGATGGCCACGCCCTCGTCGTACCCGGTCACCATCATCACGTCGTGATGGGCCTCCCGGCGGATCGGGCAGTCGGCGCGCAGGGCGGCCAGGAATGCGTACGGGTCGTGCAGGACCTTGTTGTCGGTGAAGAAGTCGGCGGTATCCAGATCGGTGGCCACTTAAGTGATCTCAACTCCCTCGTAGCTGGTCAGCATGTCGGTGTTCGGCAATGCCATCTGCAGGTAGACGTCGATGTGACGTATCTTGTCCGCCTCGGTGAAATCGTAGACCGACATCGAGTTGACCACGGATTCGAAGTCGCCGATCCTGCTGCGCTCCTCGAGTTCGAGGAACACCACGCCGTCGACCTCACTGACCCTCTTGAACGACCCTTCCCACTCCGAGTTCCGGGCCCAGTTCGTCAGGAAGTCAACGTATTCGGACCAGTTCATCACCTCCTTGAAGTTGCCGACCCGTTCGAACTCGTCGACGGCGACCAGTTCCGCCAGCGGCGCCCAGCTCTCGACGGTGAACCCCGGCTCCTTGGCGGCGTCGACGAGGCGCTTGGTGGTCAGCGCGTACTCCAGCACGGTGCGCGACCGCCCGGAGTGCTCGCCGGCGGCGTCGGCGATGGGCCTCATGGGGCGACGCCGGCGGCGCTCAGGTACTTGTCGATGACCGAGTGGAAGTGCGCGATGACGACCTCCTCCTTGACCAGGGCCAGATGTTCGAGGGTGGAGTTGCGCAGGCCGACCTGCTGGCGCGGCATCTGCTCGTAGTCCTGTTGCAGCGCTTCGAAATACTTGAAGCTGCCCGGCTCGTCGACCACGACCGGTTCGGCCGCGAAGGCCGTCTTGAACTCGTCGGGCAGCCACATGTAGCTGGCGACATGCCAGATGCAGCGGTTGGGATCACCGTCGGGATGCGGCAGGGACATGACGATGGTGGCCTCGCCGGCGCGGATCGTCATGAAGAAGTTCGGGAACAGCACCCAGCCGTGGTTGTCGCTCATCTGTGCGTCGGTCAGCCCGCTGACGTCCAGACCCATCCCGGTCAGGGTGTCGCGGGTCGCGTGCTGTAACAGCGTGCGTGCGGTGACGCCCGCCGGGAAGTCGAGGGTCCCGTCCGCTCCCTTGTACTGGTCGACCAGTTCGGTGAACCGGGGCAGCACCGCGACGGTGGACGGGAACGTCTCGGGCAGGTCCATGACGCCGTCGACCTGGGCCTGCGCGCTGGCGCCGACGACGTCGAAGGGAGCCATTGAGACGCAATGGTTTTCGAAGAACTTGTACCGGCTGGTCTTCGGGTCGATGTTGATGACGCGCAACAGTTGCGGGTGGATGCCGTCGATGTGGTAGCCCTCCTGGAAGGCGTCCATGACGACCTTCCAGTTACAGTCGATGGCCTCGGTCACGTCCATGACGGTGACCATCTCGTCGAGGTGGTACGGGGCGAGCATGGTGGCGATCTCGTCGCCGATGAACTCGGCCAACGGGGCGGCGGCGGGGTCCGGGTTGAGGAAGACGAAACCGC
>JAKIXW010000281.1 GCA_022708865.1 Acidobacteriota bacterium | reverse complement strand
CCGGCCGCGCCGGGCGTTCCGGCGGATCACCGGTCCGGCGTTGGAAGCTCTTCTGCCCCAACAGGATCAGGCAGCCGGTCCTGCTTCGGAGTGACCACGCATAGGTCGAGTTCGACGAAGTGGTGCGTCCCTCTCGGACTTTGGCGCCCGTTCGTGCGTTTCGGCGTCAGAGGTGGCGGCCGGCTGCGCCTTGGGCTCGACTAACTGCCCGGCGTGGCAATCAACCGACTCACCGCCGAACTCATCCGGTCCCGGTTTCCGGCACCGTTGCGCAGCACCCACGACGTCAGGTGCTCGACCAATTCGCGGATGTCCAGTAGACCCTGGATGCGTTGGCTCTCATCGATTTTGTCGTTCAGCACCCCGGCCCAGAGGGCATCCAGGTCGAGAATCTCGCGCACCCTCGCATAGGCCATGGCCACGTCGGACGTTCGCACCGAAAGGCGCTCCTGCATACGGAAAATTGTTCCGGGACCGACGCGGTTGATCAGCTCGCCGGCGATCGAGGTCGCGACGATCTCCCGGCGCAATGGGTGATTCGCGATCTCATCCTGGACGTGTTCAGCGATCGCTTCCGGGAAATACCGCTGTAGGTGGCCGGCGAAGATCCCCCGTTCGGGAATATCGGAGGCCAGCAGTTCCTGCGATACCAGGTTCTTGGATTGCGCAAGCAATACCGCGATTTCGGGACGGGTCAGACCTAGCCCGATGGCGCGACGCCGGTCCAACTCGTGCTTCGAGGGCAGACCCTCGACATCGGGGTCGACACCCGCAACGTCCTTCAGGTTGTCGATGAGCCGGATGTGGCGTTCCAGCAGCGAGCCGGCCTCGGCGGCTGCCATGCTGATTGCCAGAACCTGATCGGCGTTGTCGCCGAGTACCCGCGCCGCCACGTCGTCGGTTGCTCCGCTGAGCAGGATATTCCGTTGTGCCGTAGCGATATTGCTGGAGTCCAGGGCAATCTTGAGGTTGACCTCGAGATCTGAGGTAGCGACACCCGCGGCGTTATCGATGAAGTCGGCGTTGATCTGGCCACCGTTCAGGGCGAAGGCAATGCGCGCCCGCTGGGTGAGGCCGAGGTTGCCGCCCTCACCGATAACCTTGCAGCGCAGTTGCGATGAGGTGACCCGCACTCGATCGTTCGCCTTGTCCTGGGCGTCGGCGTCGCTCTCGTCGTCGGAGCGTACGTAGGTACCGACGCCGCCGTTCCACAGCAGGTCAACCGGTGCCCGCAGCACTGCGGAAATCAGCTCGTCGGGTGTGCACTCGGTGGCGTCGATGCCGAGGCTGTCCCGCGCCTGCTGGGACAGCGGGATCGATTTGGCGGTGCGTGGCCACACTCCACCGCCCGAGGAGATCAGCGTCGGGTCGTAGTCCTGCCAGCTGGACCGGGGGAGCGTGAAGAGGCGTGCCCGCTCGTCGAATGAGACCCGCAGATCCGGGTTCGGATCGAGGAAGATGTGCCGGTGGTCGAACGCGGCTACCAATTTGATCTTCTGGGACAGCAGCATTCCGTTGCCGAATACGTCACCTGACATATCGCCAATGCCGGCAACCGTGAACGGATCGACGTCGATGTCATGGCCGGCCTCGGCGAAATGTCGGCGGATCGACAGCCAGGCACCCCGAGCGGTGATACCCATGGCCTTGTGGTCATACCCGGCCGAGCCGCCAGAGGCGAATGCATCACCGAGCCAGAAACCATATTCGGCGGCGACGGAATTGGCCCGGTCGGAGAAGGTTGCGGTGCCCTTGTCGGCGGCTACGACCAGATAGGCGTCCGCACCGTCCAGGCATACCGTGCGAGCCGGATGACTGATGACGCCGTTCGCGATGTTGTCGGTGAGGTCGAGTAGGCCGCGGATGAAAATATCGTATCCATCGGCGGGATTGACAATGGGTGAACGTAATACGAATGCTCCCTTGGCCCCGGTCGGCACAATCGGGGCATTCTTCACGGCCTGCGTCTTCATCAGACCCAACACCTCGGTACGGAAGTCCTCGGTGCGGTTCGACCAGCGCAGCCCGCCTCGGGCGATGGCGCCACTGCGCAGGTGTACGCCTTCGACAATGTCGGAGTGCACAAAGATTTCGCGGTAGGGGACAACCGGTCCGGTGATCGACAACCGGGATGACTCGATCTTGAACGAGGCATAGTCCTTGGGCAGGCCCGCTGGCCCGACTTGGAACCAGTTGGTGCGTAACGTCGCATCGACGAAGGCATGTAACGCCCGACGGATCCGGTCGTCGTCCAACGAGGTTGCAGCGTCAACCAGGCTCGCGACGTCACGGTCGGCCGCATCGATGTCCGCCGTGCCGTCCGGGTTGAAGCGGGCATCGAACAATGTGAGTATTGCGCTGACGAAATCAGGTGCCTCTACAAGGGATTCAACGATGTACTCCTCGGAGAATCCTAGGCCGGTCTGCCTGACGAACCGGCACATCGCGCGGATCAGCACGGCTCGACGCCAATCGATTCCAGCCGCAGCAATCAGCATTCCGTACCGATCGACGTGCCAGCGCCCGGCAATGGCCGCCTCGCAGGCTTGCGCGATCAGGGCGAGCGTCGGGTCGGACAGGGAATGGCCGCCGAACAGGTAGCGATTTCCCTCGTCGAGCACCCGATAATCCGCGACGCGCAGGCCGAAGCATTCGAACATCGCGCAGGTGTCGGCGAGCATTGGTGGGGAGGATGGCCAATGTATGACGGCATGAGTTCCCTCGTCGTCGTTGACGAATACCACTCGGGCAGAAGCGTTTTCCATGAATACCTACTTCGGTTGATGCGAGCTGTCAGGGGAACTTACTGGAGCGCGATGTACTTCGTTTCGAGGTATTCCTCGATCCCTTCGCTGCCCGCTTCGCGGCCGATGCCTGATTGCTTCACTCCGCCGAACGGTGCGGCCACGTCGGAGAGAACGCCGCGGTTGATGCCCACCATTCCGGCCTCAATGGCATCCGAGACGCGCAGCGCCCGGTCCAGACCCTCGGTGTAGATGTATGCGGCGAGTCCGTACTCGGTGTCGTTGGCGGCATCGATGCCTTCCTGTTCGCCGTCGAATCCGATGATCGCGGCAACGGGTCCGAAGATCTCCTCGCGTAGGAGACGGGCATCCGTCGATACGCCGGAGAGGACGGTCGGCTGATAGAAGAAACCATCGCCAGCAATTGGCATTCCGCCGGTGTTCGCGGAGGCGCCCTTATCGAGGGCGTCTCGCACCAACTCGTCCACCGAGGCACGCTGCTTGGCGGTGATGAGCGGTCCGACCTGGGTGCCGGCCTGATCGCCGGCGCCGACTGTCAGTGCCGCCATCCGAGCGGTCAGCTTCTCGGTGAATTCAGCGCGCACCGAATTGTCGACGTGGATGCGGTTGGCCGCGGTGCAGGCCTCGCCCATGTTGCGCATCTTGGCGGCCATCGCCCCGTCGATCGCGGCATCCAGATCGGCGTCATCAAAATCCACGAACGGAGCGTTACCGCCGAGTTCCATTGAGGTTCGCAGCACTCGATCGGCAGACTGAGCCAACAGCTTTCGACCGACATCCGTCGATCCGGTGAAGGTTAGCTTGCGCATCCGGGGGTCGGCGATCATTGGGCCGGTGAGCGCGGCGGCGTCGGTGGTGGGCAGGATGGACAGCACTCCGGGCGGCAATCCGGCGTCGGAGAACACCTGGCCCAGCAGCAGCATGGTCAATGGCGTCTCGGCGGCCGGTTTGACGATCATGGTGCAGCCGGCCGCGAGAGCGGGGCCGATCTTGCGGGTACCCATCGCTAGCGGGAAGTTCCACGGGGTGATCGCCAGGGTCGGACCGACCGGTGCCTTGGTCACCAGGATGCGGCCATTGCCGGATGGCGACGGGGTGTACCGGCCGTTTATTCGGACCGCTTCCTCGGAGAACCAGCGCAGGAATTCACCGCCGTAGTTCACCTCACCCTGAGCTTCGGCCAAGGGCTTACCCATCTCCAACGTCATGGCCAGAGCGAACTCATCGCGTCGGTCCATAACCAATTCCCAGGCATGGCAAAGAATTTCGGAGCGCTCACGAGATGAGGTGGCCGCCCATCCCGGCTGTGCGGCCACAGCGTCATCGAGTGCACGGGCTCCGTCTGCGACGGTGGCATCGGCCACATGGGTCAGTACGGAACCGGTGGCAGGATTGTGTACGGCGAACCGGTTC
>JAKIXW010000280.1 GCA_022708865.1 Acidobacteriota bacterium | reverse complement strand
GACTGGCCGTTGGCCAGCGAGGCGACCGCACCCGGGCAGAAGATCTGGATGGCCAGGCCGGTGAACATCGTCGCCGGGCCGAGCGGGCGGCCCACCTCGTCGGCAACCTTGGCGGCCACGTCGGCCACGTCCTGGCCGGGCTGGGCGAGCATCGGGCACACCTGCTGTCCGAGCGAGGCCGCCGTGCCCGGGTCGATGCCCGCCAGTCCGATGCTGGACAGGTCGTTGACGAACTGATCGGTGTTCGTGTCGGCCTGCGCGGGCGTGGCGCCGGCGAGCAGTCCGGCGGATACCAGGAGCGACGCCAGGGCCGCGGTGTGGTGACGCTTCATAACGGGGTCATCGTAGGCGCCGGCGCGGTTGTTACCCCAATCCGACTGCTCAGCGTCGTCCGCTACCTCGTGCGGGTACCTTTCTCAGGGAGCGCCGGCTGGAACGGCGCGGCGACGGACCCCGAGGTCCGACGGTACCGCCGGTACTGGCTAAACTCGGCGCGAGTCGTGACCACAGGGACCCCAGGACCACAGGAGTGAGCATGGAAGGCTTCGACGGAAAGGTCTGCGTCGTCACCGGTGCCGGATCGGGTATCGGGCAGGCGCTGGCCATTGCACTGGGCCGGTCCGGCGCCAAGCTGGCCATCAGCGACGTCGACACCGACGGCCTGGCCGTCACCGCCGAGCGCCTGGAGGCAATGGGCGTCGAAGTGAAGTCCGACCGGCTCAACGTCACCGAGCGCGAGGCGTTCCTGCTCTACGCCGACGAGGTCAAGGCCCACTTCGGCAAAGTGAACCAGATCTACAACAACGCCGGCATCGCGCACACCGGCGACATCGAGATCTGCGAGTTCAAAGAGATCGAACGCGTCGTCGACGTCGACTTCTGGGGCGTCGTCAACGGCACCAAGGCCTTCCTGCCACACCTGATCGAGTCCGGCGACGGCCACGTGGTCAACGTCTCCAGCCTGTTCGGCATCTTCTCGGTGCCGGGCCAGTCGGCCTACAACGCCGCCAAGTTCGCCGTCCGCGGCTTCACCGAGGCGCTGTACCAGGAAATGAAGATCAACAAGCATCCGGTCGCGGTGACCACCGTGCATCCCGGTGGCATCAAGACCGCGATTGCGCGCAACGCCACCGCATCCGGCGAGGTGGACTCCAACGAGCTGGCCAAGCTGTTCGACAAGCGGCTGGCCAACACCACGCCGGAGCGCGCCGCCACGATCATTCTCGAGGCGGTCCGCAAGAAGAAGCCCCGCGTGCTGGTCGGTGCGGACGCCAAGGTGCTCGACTTCATCGTCCGCATGACGGGTTCGGGCTATCTGGACGCGTTCTCGGGTGTGACCTCGCGGCTCATGCCCAGCAAGGGCTGATCCTCAGCGCCCGAGCGGGTTGTCGACCAGCCACTGGTCGGCCAGTACCCGGGGGTCGGCACCGGCAGCCACCTGCCGCTGCATCCGCTCGAGCGCGGCGGTGTCCAGCGCGCCGGCGATCTGGTTGAGCGCCAGCACCTGCTGCGGGTTCAGCTCGTTGCGCCGGTAGAGCGGCACGGCGTTCTCCGCCTGGATCAGCATCGGTTTGTGGTCGGCGAGCAGCACGATCCCGTGCGGGCCGTCGGAATCCTCGGGTACCGTCGGGTCGGCCGTACTGGTCCACGCGACATTGATCCGGTTCGTCTTGAGGGCCGCGAAAAGTGCTGCGCTGTCGTCGAATTCGATCGGTGCCGATAGCTTGCAGGTCCCGACCCGGGCCGGGACGGCCACTTCGCGCACGGTGCCCGGCCGCACCTGGCCACAATGCTCGACCAACTCGGTCAGATCCCGTCCACCCCAGGCCGCCACTGTCGCGCCCGTCACCGCGGCGGCCGGTTTGTCCTCGGCGGCGGTGGTGTAGTCGCCGGCCGTGATGCCTTCCGGCAGCGTTCCCAGCATTGCCCGGTAGACCTGCTCGTCGCCATATCCCGAGGCGGTGCCCGGCGCGAAGGTCTGCAGCAAGCGTCCCGTGAACCCCGGCACCACATCGAGTTGCCGGGAATCCAGCGCTGCCAGCGGATCGGCGACCACCTCGACCTGTGCGGGCGAGCCGAAGTACCGCAACGCCGCCGCGTACAGGTTGGCCACGACCATCGACCGGGTGTCGGCCGTCGCCCCGACGGTCAGGCCGGTCCGGGTGTCCGGCCGGTCGGTCTGGTGGCTGCCGCACCCGGTCAGCGCGACCAGCAGCAGGGCCGTGACGAACCGGCGCAGGCTAGCCCTGCGCCTCATCGGAGGCGGCCGCCACGGCCGCCGCCACCGCCGGTGCCACTCGCGGATCCAGGGGGCTCGGCACGATGTAGTCCGGCGCCAGATCATCGCCCACCACCGCGTGGATCGCCTCGGCCGCCGCCACCTTCATCGCCTCGGTGATGCGCCGCGCGCCGGCGTCCAGCGCACCGCGGAACACACCGGGGAACGCCAGAACGTTGTTGATCTGGTTCGGGAAATCGCTGCGGCCCGTCGCGACGACCGCGGCGTACTTGCGCGCGACGTCGGGGTGGATCTCGGGGTCGGGATTGGACAGCGCGAACACGATGCCGCCGGGTGCCATGGTGGCGATGATCTCCTCGGGCACGATGCCGGCCGACACCCCCAGGAACATGTCGGCCCCGTGCAGCGCCTCGGCCACGCCGCCGGTGCGGCCGGCGGGGTTGGTACGCGAGGCCAGCTCGGACTTGAACTCGTTGAGGTCCGAGCGGCCGGAGTGCACGATGCCCTTGGAGTCGAGCACCGTGACATCCCGAATTCCCTTGGCCAGCAGGATATTGGCGCATGCCACCCCGGCCGCGCCGGCGCCGGCGATGACGATGCGCAGGCTGGTCATGTCACGGTCGAGCACCTTGGCCGCGCCGAGCAACGCCGCGAGCGCGACGATCGCGGTGCCGTGCTGATCGTCGTGCATCACCGGACAGTCCAGCGCCTCGATGACGCGGCGCTCGATCTCGAAGCAGCGCGGCGCCGAAATGTCCTCGAGGTTTACCGCCCCGAACGTCGGACGCAGCCGGATCAGGGTCTCGACGATCTCGTCGGGGTCCTTGGTGTCGAGCACGATCGGGATGGAGTCCAGCCCGCCGAACGTCTTGAACAGAGCGCTCTTGCCCTCCATCACCGGCAGGGAGGCGGCCGGACCGATGTCTCCGAGTCCCAGCACCGCGGTGCCGTCGGAGACCACGACCACCAGCCGGTTGGCCCAGGTGTAGCGCTTGGCCAGCGTGGCGTCGGCGGCGATCGCCCGGCTCACCTGCGCGACCCCCGGGGTATAGGCGATTGACAGGGCCCGCTGGGTGTCCAGCGGTGCCTTCAACTCGATGGCCAATTTGCCACCGGCGTGGGCGTCGAAAATCTCCTCGTCCTCGATGACGAGATGCGGGGTCTTCACGGTTTCGGACACCGCGCCAGGGTACTTCACCGATTAACCTCACAGCCGGGGGTTCCCTCGCTGTGAGGAGCCCGTTCCGGGTCGACGGCGTACCATTCGCATGCACATTCCCCTGAACAGGGAGGCTGGAAATGCCGTCATTCCGCGCGTTGCCGCCCTCGCTCCTCGGCGCATCCCGCGCCCGGCCGGTGCCCGACGCCAAGCGGATCCATGTGCCGGTGGCCCGCGCCATGGTCGACTGCGCGGTCTACGTCGACGGCTCCCGGCTCCCCGGCAAGTTCACCCACGCCGCCGCGCTCGACCGGGTCCGCGAGATTCGCGCCGACGGGCAGTCGGCCTTCGTCTGGATCGGCCTGCACGAACCCGACGCACACCAGATGCAGTCCGTCGCAGAGGTTTTCGGGTTGCACCCCCTAGCGGTCGAGGACGCGGTGCACGCCCATCAGCGGCCCAAGCTGGAGCGCTACGACAACACGCTGTTCCTGGTTCTCAAGACGGTCAACTACGTGCCGCACGAATCCGTGGCACTGGCCCGCGAGATCGTCGAGACCGGCGAGATCATGGTGTTCGTCGGCCCGGAGTTCGTCGTCACCGTCCGCCACGGCGAACACAGCGGGCTGGCCGGCGTCCGCCGGCGACTCGAGGAACAGCCCGAGCAACTCGCACTGGGGCCGTACGCCGTGATGCACGCGATCGCCGACCACGTGGTGGACAGCTACCTGGACGTCAGTCGCCTGATGGAGTGCGACATCGACGCCATCGAGGAGGACACCTTCTCGCCGACCGCCAAGACCGACGTCGAGCAGATCTATCCGCTCAAGCGCGAGGTGGTCGAGTTGCGGCGG
>JAKIXW010000027.1:6801-22913 GCA_022708865.1 Acidobacteriota bacterium | reverse complement strand
CCACAGGAAGGGGTCGGTGCTGCTCGGTTCGGGCATGCCGCCAATCTTGCCCGCGGCGTAGGGTGGCCGGCATGGTGGCCCCTGCCCGGGTGTTGATCACGCGCAGTGCCGCCGACCTGTTGGCGACGCTGCAGGGTCGGCACGGCCCGCTGATGTTCCATCAGTCCGGCGGCTGCTGCGACGGGTCGTCGCCGATGTGCTATCCGGTCGGCGACTTCATCGTGGGGGACCGGGACGTGCTGCTGGGGCTGCTCGACGTGGTGGGCGACCGCCAGCCCGACGGCGTGCCGGTGTGGATCTCCGGGCCCCAGTTCGATGCCTGGAAGCACACCCAGCTGGTGATCGACCTGGTGCCGGGTCGCGGCGGCGGATTCAGCCTCGAAGCACCCGAGGGCGTGCGGTTCCTGTCCCGCGGACGCGCCTTCACCGATGACGAGAATTGCCAGCTCAGCGCCGCCACCCCGGTCACCGGATCGGGCTATGAGCAGGGGCAACGGCCGGCCGGTCCGCGCGGCTCCGTGGTCGCCGAAGCAGCCGATGCGTGCACGTTGCCGGTGGGGCGCGCCGCGCAGGTCCACGGCTAACCGCAGGTCACGCGGTAGCGTTTTCTTCGTGGTTCCCCTACCGCGGGCGAGATGGCTGACCGGCGCACTGCTGCTGGGTGTGGCGGCCGGGGTCATCGCGGCGGTGCTGGCGACGCTGCTCGTCACCGTCTCGGTCCGGCCCGACGTCGCGATCGGTCTGGTCCTCGTGGTGCCGACGGCCCTGGGTGCGGCGTTGCTGATGGTGTCGGGTAGCCGGACCGTGACGGCCATGGGCGCGTTCTGTCTGGCGTTCGCTCCCGGCTGGTTCATCGTGCTGGTCCTCACGCAGGTGGTGAGCGGTGGCTGACAGCGTTGACGTAGTAGAGACCGGCGCTGTGGATACCGGCTCCATGCCGATGACCGAACCGCACCACGCACCCATCTTCGACACCGGTCCGCATCCGGAACCGCTGAACTTCGGGGGCGACGCGGTTGACTACACCCCGCCGGTGGAGGTCAACCCCTACGCGCGCGCCAGCCGGGAGCCGGTGCACATCGACCTCAGTGGGGCGATCTCGTCGGAGCCCGTCGTGGTGCCCGCAGCGCCCGTCGCGGTACCGGGCCAGTTCGCCTTCATCAAGCGCTGGAAGCTGGCGCTGGTACTGGCCGGCGTGTGGCTGGTCGGAGCGCTCGCCGGCGCTGGCATGTACTTCTGGTGGTTCCACGCGATGGACAAGACGTGGGTGGAGTTCGCGACCCTGGTGTTCGTGATCGTGTGCATGGTGGCCGCGCTGTTGGTCGCGATGGTCGAGAACCGGCCCACGATGTCCGCGGTCGCCCTGGCGGTGATGTCGACGCCGTTCGCGGCGGGCTGCGGTGCGGGCCTGCTCTACGGGCTCTACGCCTACCACCTCATCACATCTGCTCAGTAATCCCCGCGACGTCTACTCGCAATTCGACGCAGGCACCGCTGAGCAGATCCAGCCACTAGGCTGGGGAGCCGTGACTCACTATGACGTCGTCGTGCTTGGTGCTGGTCCCGGCGGATATGTCGCGGCGATCCGCGCGGCCCAGCTCGGACTGAGCACCGCCATTGTGGAACCCAAGTACTGGGGCGGGGTGTGCCTGAACGTGGGCTGTATCCCGTCCAAGGCGCTGCTGCGCAACGCCGAACTGGCCCACATTTTCACCAAGGAAGCCAAGACCTTCGGCATCAGCGGCGAGGTCACCTTCGACTTCGGCGCGGCATTCGACCGCAGCCGCAAGGTCGCCGAGGGCCGGGTGGCCGGCGTGCACTTCCTGATGAAGAAGAACAAGATCACCGAACTGGACGGCTACGGGAAATTCACCGGACCCAACTCGCTGACCGTCGAACTCAACGACGGCGGCACCGAGCAGGTGGAGTTCGACAACGCGATCATCGCGACCGGATCTTCGACCCGGTTGGTGCCCGGCACCTCGCTGAGCGAGAACGTCGTCACCTATGAGAAGCAGATCCTCACCCGCGACCTGCCGGGGTCCATCATCATCGCCGGTGCCGGCGCCATCGGGATGGAGTTCGCCTACGTCCTGAAGAACTACGGCGTCGACGTCACCATCGTCGAGTTCCTGCCCCGTGCGCTGCCCAACGAGGACGCCGAGGTCTCCAAGGAGATCGAGAAGCAGTACAAGAAGTTGGGTGTGAAGATCCTGACCGGCACCAAGGTGGAATCCATCGCCGACTCTGGTTCCGAGGTGACCGTCGTCGTTTCCAAGGATGGCAAGACCGAGGAACTCAAGGCCGACAAGGTGTTGCAGGCCATCGGTTTCGGGCCCAACGTCGAGGGCTTCGGCCTGGCGGCCGCCGGGGTGGCGCTGACCGACCGCAAGGCTATCGCCATCGATGACAACATGCGGACCAACGTGCCGCACATCTACGCCATCGGCGATGTCACCGGCAAGTTGCAGCTCGCCCACGTCGCCGAGGCGCAGGCCGTCGTCGCCGCCGAGACCATCGCCGGTGCCGAGACCATGACGCTGGGCGACTACCGGATGATCCCGCGCGCGACCTACTGCCAGCCGCAGATCGGCTCCTTCGGCTACACCGAGGCCCAGGCCGCAGAGCGCGGCTACGAGGTGAAGGTCGCCAAGTTCCCGTTCAGCGCCAACGGCAAGGCGCACGGTCTGGCCGATCCGACCGGCTTCGTCAAGCTGATCGCCGACAAGAAGCACCTCGAGCTGATCGGCGGGCACCTGATCGGCCCCGACGTGTCCGAGTTGCTGCCCGAGCTGACGCTGGCCCAGAAGTGGGATCTGACCGCCACGGAGTGTGCGCGCAACGTGCACACTCATCCCACGCTGTCGGAGGCACTGCAGGAGTGCTTCCACGGCCTGGCCGGTCACATGATCAACTTCTGATGTTCGGGCGCGCGCTACTGGGGGCGTTGATCGGGTTGGGAGTGACCACCGCTGCCCCTGCTGCTGCGGCGCCGGAAGCCCCTGACCTGTCCGGGTTTTCGGTGGTAGCGCCGGATCAGTACGTCGACGGGGGCGAGGCCTACTTCCAGACACCCGACGGGCTGTTGTGCGCGATCCGGCCGGCGCAGGGCATGGCCGGTTGTGATGGCCCGCTGCCGCGAGGATCCAGTGGGGCCAATCAGGTGGTGCTGTCGGCCGACCAGGTGCGGCGTGGTCTGCGCAACACGGCCAGCCCGTTGTTCGTCAAGTCGACCGGGGGTGCGGCGGCGGTGTTGCCGGTGGGCTACAAGATCGTGCTCGACGACTTCGCTTGCGCGGTGGACGACGCAAAGGTGTTCTGCACCAAGGGTAATCCGGTTGCGCAGTGGCTCTCGATCACCCCGGATGGCTCCAGTGTTGGTCCGCCGACGCCCGGGCTGCCGGTCGGCTTCCCCGATCCCAACGACTTCGTCGTCGGCGACGAGAGCTACATCGTCGGCACCGGAGCGAAGAACCTGTTCCCGGTGTTCACCGTGGGTTCCGGACTGACCTGCAAGATGACGATGTTCAGCGGGGGTGTGATTGGTTGTGACACAACACCTCCGGCGGTGCTGCCCGGCGTCGACGGTTCGGATGACGAGGTGTTCGCTCAGCTGCCGGGGCCCGTCGGCACCCGCAGGGCCGGGACTCCGCGCCTGGCGACCCCGGACTACCCGGGGGTCGTCAAGGAGCTGCCCATCGGGCACCGGATCGATTCCTACGGGGCCACCTGCATGGCCACCGACGACGGGGTCGCCTGCTTCGGGGCCGCTGGCGGTTCGCCGCAGGGGTTTCAGGTGAGTGGTTCGGGGACAACGACTTTCGGTGGCTCCTGAGGGTTTCCCATCGTGGTCGGCGAGTAGGCCCGTGAATGTTCCTGTCATGCGCAACCGAACTTCGGCAGCGCCGCGAACACCCGCTACAGTAGCACAAAATATGCTACTGTAGCGAGCATGGAACGAATCGGAATCCGGGAGCTCAGGCAGAACGCCAGTGTGTGGGTCGCGCGCGCCCAGAACGGGGAAGCGATCGAGATCTCCAACCACGGCCGGCTCGTCGCCCGCCTGGTGCCCGTCGATGACGCCGACGCCGACCGCGAAGCGCTGATCGCCGCGGGCCGCCTGGCCGAAGCCGCACATCGGGGCCAGCGTTTCGACTCCTCCGAGCTTCTCGACGCCGCCGAAACCATGCCATCGATTTCGGACATCCTGCAACAGCAGCGAGACGACCGGTGATCTATCTCGACACTTCTGCGATGGTCAAACTTGTTGTACGAGAAGAAGAGTCGGGCCACCTCATCGAATGGCTCAACAACGACGGGGACGTGCGCGACTGCTGCACCGCACAGATTGGCCGCATCGAATTGATGCGCGCCGCGTTACGGGTCGGCGCCAATGCCCAGCTTGCCATCGCCGCCGCGCGACACCTGCTCGACAGGGTCGACACCCTGCTGATGGCACCGGCCATCGCGGCGATGGCCGAGACCATCGGGCCGGCCGAACTGCGCACTCTCGATGCCCTGCACCTGGCCACGATCCTGGTCAACCGATCCAGCGTGACCGCGGTGTGCGCGTATGACCGACGCCTGATCGCCGCGTGTGAACAGCACGCACTCACCGTCGTAACCCCCGGACAAGACCGGGGAGATCAATTCCGATAACGATGTTCGAATCGCCCCGGTTCTGCCGGAGCCTCCGGTATTCCGGGGCGATTCAGTCGTACCGTCAGCGCACGGTCCTTGGATCCCGCCCTCGGTCCGATCGTTTCGCAACGTTCGGACTTCAGACCTGGACCGGGTCAGGACGAGATGCCCAACACGTATAGCTTGTCGTCGGATTGCAGGACAGCCCGCTTCCCGTCCGCGGTGAAGCCGTCCGACGGGGTCGAGAATGCCCATGCGCCAACGGGTACGGCACTCAGGTGTGCCGTTGGCAAGGGCTCGCACGCTGCGCCTCCGAGGTGGGCGACCGATACGACCGATGAGGGTCGGCCGTATCGACCACCGCGCCGTCCCGAGGTTTGGACATGCCGCAGGTCCTAACTGGTTGGCGTCAGTCCGGGAAGTCCAGCGGCACCCGCAGCGTGTTCAGCGTCGCCGCCACCATGTCGTAATGACCTGCCAGGAAACAGAACTCGATCAGCTGACGGTTGTTGAGGTGCCCGGAGAGCTGTGACCAGGTTTCGTCGGACACGGTGCGATCCAGGATGAATTCGTCGGTCGCCCGGATCAGCGCACGCTGCCGCTCGGTCAGCCCGTCGGCGTCGGCTCCCTCGAAAATCCTTGCCTGCGTGGCATTGTCGAGCCCCCGGGTGCGCGCCAACCGGCGGTGCTGCTGCAACTCGTACTCGGACTGGCGCAGATGGCCCACCCGCAGGATCACCAATTCGGTTTCCCGCTTGGGCAATCGGCCCCAGTACAGCAGCGACCCAGCGAACGGCAGATACGTCCACATCGTCGATCGACTGCGGGCCAGGGCGTTGAACAGATGGAACTCGGGCGCCCGGATGCCGCGCGCACCGACCGCGCAGATGACCGCGTTGATCAAGCCGACGTCGCGGACGCCGCGGGTGACGGGCATACGAGCCGGTTCGGCCGAACTCATGCCGGCCGCACCAGGTATGGCGAGACCGTGCTGCGGTGCTCGTCGATGTCCAGCGCGCGACCCAACGCCGGGAAGGCGCGCTGCGGGCAGTTGTCGCGTTCGCACACCCGGCAGCCGGCGCCGATCGGGGTGGCGATGAGGTCGGCGGTCAGATCCAATCCCTCCGAGTAGACGAGCCGGTGCGCGTGGCGCAGTTCGCAGCCCAGGCCGATGGCGAATGTCTTTCCCGGCTGACCATACCGGTAGGCGCGGCGCTCGACGGTGCGCGCCACCCATAGATAGTTCCGCCCGTCGGGCATCTGGGCGATTTGCACACTGATCCTGCCCGGATTGGCGAACGTCTCGTACACGTTCCACAACGGGCAGGTTCCTCCTGACGACGAGAAGTGAAAGCCGGTGGCGGACTGACGTTTTGACATGTTCCCAGCCCGGTCGACGCGAACGAACGAGAACGGCACGCCACGCATCGATGGCCGCTGCAGCGTCGAGAGTCGGTGGCAGATGGTCTCGTAGCTGACCGCGTAGAGCGCCGACAACCGTTCCACGTCGTACCGGAATTCCTCGGCGACTGCGTGAAACTGCCGGTAGGGCAACACCGTTGCGGCCGCGAAGTAATTGGCCAGGCCGCGTCGGGCCAGCGTCCGGGACTCGGCGCTGGTGAATTTACCGTCGTCGACCATCGCGTCGATCAGATCGCCGAACTCGAGGTAGGCCAGTTCGGTGGCGAGTCGGAACACCTGCTGCCCGCCGGAGAGCTGATCGCCGATCTGCAGTGTCCTGGTCTGCGGGTCGTAGCGGTGCAGCACGCTGTCGCCGAGGTCGACCTGCCGCACGATGCGCACTCCGTGCACCTGGTTGAGTCGCTGGGACAGATCGCGGGCGAGATCGCCGCGGTGCATGCCCATCCGGACCGTGAGGTCCTCGGCAGCCGTGTCGAGTTCGTCGAGGTAGTTCTGCCGCTCGTAGAAGTAGTCCCGCACTTCTTCGTGCGGCATGGCGATCACCGCGCTGCCGCTGCTGTCAGTGAACCGGCCCTCGGCGACCGCCGTCAGCTGCGCGGTGGTGATCCGGTAGCGCCGATGCAGGTTGACCATCGCGCGGGCGACCGCCGGGTGCGCGCCGACCACCTCGGCGATCTCGGCCGGATCCAGGTCGATGTCGAGGTCGCGGTCCAGGCTGACCTCGCGCAGCTCGGCGACCAGGCGGGTGTCGTCCTGAGAGGCGAAGAAGGTCGCGTCGACGCCGAACACCTCGGTGATCCGCAGCAGCACCGCGACGGTCAACGGTCGGACGTCGTGCTCGATCTGGTTGAGGTAGCTGGGGGAGATCTCCAGCGTCTGGGCCAGCGCGGCCTGGCTGAGACCGCGCTCGTTGCGGAGCTGACGCACGCGCGATCCGACGAACGTCTTCGACATCCGACCAGGTTACTCGGCTGCTAACCGGCCTTCGCACAATTGGCAGCCGGGTCCGGCGATGTGGCGCCCTGGATTTGGCATGATGACGCAGATGGCTACCGAGGATGTGTCCACCGGTCTGGCGAAGACGTTGATGCCGGTGCCCGACCCGCACCCCGATGTCTTCGACACACAGTGGCCGCTGCGGGTCGCCGACATCGACCGCGTCGGGCGATTGAAGTTCGACGCCGCGTGCCGGCACATCCAGGACGTCGGCACCGATCAGCTGCGGCAGATGGGCTACGAGGAGACCCATCCGCTGTGGATCGTGCGGCGCACCATGATCGACCTGATCAGGCCCATCGAATTCCAGGACATGCTGCGGATGCGGCGCTGGTGTTCGGGGACGTCGAACCGGTGGTGCGAGATGCGCGTGCGGATCGACGGTCGCAAGGGCGGGCTGATGGAATCTGAGGCGTTCTGGATCAACATCAACCGCGAGACCCAGGGCCCGGCCCGGATCTCCGATGACTTTCTGGAGGGCCTGCAGCGCACGACGGTCGTCGACCGGCTGCGCTGGAAGGCCTACCTGAAACCCGGTGCCCGCGAGGACGCCAACCAGATCCGCGACTTTCCGGTGCGGGTCTCCGACATCGACCTGTTCGACCACATGAACAACTCGGTCTACTGGAGCGTGATCGAGGACTATCTGCACGCTCACCCCGAACTGCTCGCCGGCCCGCTGCGGGTCACTATCGAGCACGATGCCGCCGTGGCGCTCGGGGACAAGTTGGAGATCCTGGAACACGTGCACCCGGCGGGTTCGACGGACATGTTCGGTCCCGAACTGGTGGATCGCACTGTTACAACGCTCACATACGCGGTCGGCGACGAGACGAAAGCGATCGCCGCAATCTTCCCGCTCTAACAGTACGTTTGTCCGATGTTTTTCGTTGTTGACCTGCGGCGTTGTTGTTACTGGTGGGTAGCAACTGAAGCGGTCAAGTTCGACGGAACTTTGCAAAATTTGCAAATTCACAGGATCTCGTAGCTGAAATTGGCAATCAATACGGCTTGAACTGCGCATATTCACGGTGGCATCCTTGCTCCAGCACGCCACTGAAGTTGCCTCGGCATTAACAAACCGGCGATCTGAACTCGCCGAGAGGAGCACGAATGTCCACGGTCGGAACACCGAAGTCCCCCGAGCAGATCCAGCACGACTGGGATCACAACCCCCGCTGGAAGGGCATTACCCGCACCTACACGCCGCAGGACGTCGTCGCCCTGCAGGGCCACGTCGTCGAGGAGAGCACGCTGGCTCGCCGCGGCTCCGAGGTGTTGTGGGAGCAGCTCCACGACATGGACTACGTCAACTCGCTGGGCGCACTGACCGGCAACCAGGCGGTTCAGCAGGTCCGCGCCGGCCTCAAGGCCATCTACCTGTCGGGTTGGCAGGTCGCCGGTGACGCCAATCTGTCCGGCCACACCTACCCCGACCAGAGCCTCTACCCGGCCAACTCGGTCCCGCAGGTCATCCGCCGCATCAACAACGCGCTGCTGCGCGCCGACCAGATCGCCAAGGTCGAAGGCGACCGCTCGGTCGAGAACTGGCTGGCCCCGATCGTCGCCGACGGCGAGGCCGGCTTCGGCGGCGCGCTGAACGTCTACGAGCTGCAGAAGGCCATGATCGCCGCCGGTGTCGCCGGTTCGCACTGGGAGGACCAGCTCGCGTCGGAGAAGAAGTGCGGCCACCTCGGTGGCAAGGTGCTGATCCCGACCCAGCAGCACATCCGCACCCTGACCTCGGCCCGCCTGGCGGCCGACGTCGCCGACGTCCCGACGGTCGTCATCGCCCGCACGGACGCCGAAGCGGCCACCCTGATCACCTCCGACGTCGACGACCGCGACAAGCCGTTCGTCACCGGTGAGCGCACCGCCGAGGGCTTCTACCACGTGAAGAATGGCCTGGAGCCCTGCATCGCCCGCGCCAAGGCTTACGCGCCGTACTCGGATCTGATCTGGATGGAGACCGGCACCCCGGACCTGGAGCTGGCCAAGAAGTTCGCCGAGGGCGTCAAGAGCGAGTTCCCCGACCAGATGCTGGCCTACAACTGCTCGCCGTCGTTCAACTGGAAGCAGCACCTGGACGACGCGACCATCGCGAAGTTCCAGAACGAGCTCGGTGCCATGGGCTTCAAGTTCCAGTTCATCACGCTGGCCGGCTTCCACGCCCTCAACTACTCGATGTTCGATCTGGCCCACGGCTACGCCCGCAACCAGATGAGCGCCTACGTCGAGCTGCAGGAGCGCGAGTTCGCCGCCGAGGAGCGGGGCTACACCGCGACCAAGCACCAGCGTGAGGTCGGCGCCGGCTACTTCGACCGGATCGCCACCACGGTCGACCCGACCAGCTCCACCACGGCGCTGGCCGGCTCCACCGAAGAAGGTCAGTTCCACTAGAGGTTGTCCCCCCGCCGAGCAGGCACAGAATCGCCTGAATCGACCCGAAACAGGGAATTCTGTGTCTGCTCGCGGTGGAAAGCGGTGGATAGCGGTGGATAGCGGCGGATAGGGTGAGTCCTGTGAGCAAGATCGAACGTGTCGGCGTCGTCGGCGGCGGACAGATGGGCGGCGGGATTGCCGAGGTGAGCGCCAAGGCCGGCGTTGACGTCATCGTCTACGAGCCCACCGAGGAGTTCGCGGCTGGCAGCAAAAAGCGGATCACGGCCTCCCTGGACAAGGCCGTCGAGAAGGGCAAGCTGGTCGCCGAGGACCGCGACGCGGCGCTGGGCCGGCTGACGTTCACCACCGTCCTGACGGACCTGGCCGACCGGCAGCTGGTCATCGAGGCGATCGTCGAGGACGAGACCGTCAAGGCCAAACTCTTCGCCGAACTCGACGCGATCATCACCGACCCCACCGCGGTGCTGGCCTCCAACACCTCGAGCATTCCGATCATGAAGATCGCCGCCGCGACCAAGAACCCGCAGCGGGTGCTCGGTCTGCACTTCTTCAATCCCGTGCCGGTGCTGCCGCTCGTCGAACTGGTCGCCACCCTGGTGACCAACGAGAACGCCGTGACCGCCGTCGCCGAATTCGCCGGCCAGACGCTGGGCAAGAAGGTGGTGCGCTGCACCGACCGGTCCGGGTTCATCGTCAACGCGCTGCTGGTGCCGTACCTGCTGTCGGCCATCCGGATGGCCGAGGCCGGGGTTGCCACCGTCGAGGACATCGACACCGCCGTGGTGGCCGGGCTCTCACATCCGATGGGTCCACTGCGGCTGTGCGACCTCATTGGCCTGGACACGATGAAGCTGATCGCCGATTCGATGTTCGAGGAATACAAGGAGCCCCTGTACGCGCCCCCGCCGCTGCTGTCGCGCATGGTCGAGGCCGGCCAGCTGGGCAAAAAGTCCGGCCGCGGTTTCTATATTCATTGAGCTACAGGGCTCGCGCGTATTCGCCAGAACGCTAGACCGTGGGCTAGCCTGGCTCGCGGCGGCAAAGTCCCAGTTCGCCGCCACGGATCCGAACAGCAAGGGGTAGGAAAAACCGCATGCCTGAAGTCGACGACGAGATGAAGCCCTACTACGAGGAGTCCCAGGGCATCTACGACGTCTCGGACGATTTCTTCGCGTTGTTCCTCGACCCGACCATGGGCTACACCTGCGCATACTTCGAGCGTGACGACATGACCCTCGAAGAGGCGCAGAACGCCAAGTTCGACCTGGCGCTGGGCAAGCTGAACCTCGAGCCCGGAATGACGCTCCTCGACGTGGGCTGCGGCTGGGGTGGTGCGCTGCGTCGCGCGGTCGAGAAGTTCGACGTCAACGTCATCGGCATCACGCTGAGCAAGAACCAGAGCGCCTACAGCCGCAAGATGCTCGCCGGCATCCCGACCAACCGGACCGTCGAGATCCGCATGCAGGGCTGGGAGGAGTTCGACGACAAGGTGGACCGCATCGTGTCCATCGGCGCATTCGAGGCGTTCAAGGTCGAGCGGTATCCCGCGTTCTTCGCCAAGGCCTACAGCGTGCTGCCCGATGACGGCCGCATGTTGCTGCACACCATCCTCGCGCACAACCAGGCGTTCTTCCGGGACAACGGAATCAAGATCACCATCAGTGATCTGAAGTTCATGCAGTTCATCGAGAAGGAGATCTTCCCCGGTGGCCGCCTGCCGTCCGTGCCGGACGTCGAAAAGCTTGCTGCCGATTCGGGTTTCACGCTGGAGCGGGTCCACCTGCTGCAGCCGCACTACGCGCGCACGCTGGACATGTGGGCCGAGAACCTGGAGAAGAACAAGGACGCGGCGCTGGCCATGCAGGGCCAGGAGGTCTACGACCGCTACATGCATTACCTGACCGGCTGCGCGGACTTCTTCCACCGCGGCATTACCAACGTCGGTCAGTTCACGCTGCAGAAGTAGCTCGAGCTAGAGCGCGGCGACCTTCTTGCGCTCGGCCTCGAGGTTGAAATCGGCTGCGGGCCAGGATAAATCCATCGCGGTGAGCGCTTCGATGAGCAACTCGGTGACCGCCAGCCGGCTGTACCACTTCTTGTCGCACGGCACGACGTGCCACGGTGCGTAGTCCGTCGAGGTCTTGTCCAGCACCGCCTGATAGGCCTCCTTGTAGTCCGGCCACACGGCGCGTTCCTTCAGGTCGCCCGGGTTGTACTTCCAGTACTTGGTCGGGTCCTCGAGGCGCGCCGCCAGGCGCCGCTTCTGCTCGTCGAGTGACACGAACATCGCGACCTTCACGATCGTCATCCCGCCGTCGACGAGTTCCTTCTCGAACGCGTTGATCTCGTCGTAGCGCGCGCCCCAGACCTCCGGCGGGACCAGGTTGTGCACCCGGACCACCAGGACGTCCTCGTAGTGCGACCGGTCGAACACCCCGATGTGGCCGCCCGCGGGCAGCGCATTGCGGATCCGCCACAGGTAGTGGTGCTTGCGTTCCTCTTCGGTGGGCACCCCAAAGCCGTGGTAGTCGATGCCCATCGGGCTGCCGGCGGCGACGACGTGGTTGACGATGCCGCCCTTGCCGGCGGTGTCCATGCCCTGCAGCACCAGCAGGATGGAGCGCTTGTCGTCGGCGCGGCCGTTGGCGTAGAGCTTCTCCTGCAGATCGGCGAACACCGCGTTGCGCTCGGCCTGGATCTTGGGCGCGTCGGCCTTGTCGCCCTTGAATCCCGGACTCGAGTCGGTGTCGATGTCGGAGACCTTGCTCCCGGGCTCGAACTTCAGGACCTTGTCGGGTTCGTGGGTCCACTGCGAGGGCAGGTCGTCGGCCATGACGGTGAGCCTATAAGCCCGGGGGACGCGAATCAGGGTGCTTGGTCGACAGCCGTCGGTAGGAGGGGCGTCGGATGCGGTTGGCTGTTGAACGCGGCCAGCGATCCGTTGGTCTCGACGATGCCGCACAGGGCGCTCCAGGACAGCATGGTCAGGTAGTCGATCAGCTCGTCGGAACTCATCCGGCGGTGCGACATCCATGAGTGCGTGGCCAACTGCACGCCGCCGACGATCATGTACGCCCACGGTTCGACGCCCTTGGTGTCCATCCCGACCTTCTGCATGCGGCGGCGGAACATGACGGCCAGCATCCCGGCGATGATCCGTTCGCTGTCGGCGATCACCTTGCTCTTGCCGGCCGAACTGTTGGCGAAGACGAACGGGTAGATCTCCGGCTCGGCGGCGACGGTCTCGACGTAGACCCGGATGATCTCGCGGGTCAGGTCATAGCCGTCGAGGTCGGTGGACAGGGCCGCGGTCATGTTCGGGATCAGGGTGGTCTGCGCGAACCGCATCATGACGGCCGTCGTCAGGTCGTTCTTGTCGACGAAGTAGCGGTACAGGACGGTCTTGGAAACACCGATCTCCGCGGCGATCTCGTCCATGCTGACGTCGCGGCCGCGGGAGCGGATGGCTTCCAGCGTCCCGTCGACGAGCTCGTTGCGACGGTCCAGCTTGTGCTGGTGCCAGCGCCGCTTGCGCCCGTCCACCTTGGCCGTAGGCGGCCTGGCCCCGGTTGCCACGTCAGCAGTTCCTGTTCTGTCGATGATGCTGATATTACGGCCAGATCCTGACACCGCGGCGGTCCGCCCCGGGGGCCGGTCACAGTAACTGGACCGCTCCGGCCTGCCCTGCAACTCGCCGGAGTAGCGGATGATGGAGACGTGGCAGCTCTCCCGGAACTCCCGACTTCGCCAGCCGACGGCCCCGGCCGTCCGACCCCCGCGGTGAGTGACACCGTCTTGGGGATATCGCAGACCCTGGGTTCGTTGGCGGAGTCGTTCGCCGACGCGGACCCGGTCGCCGACGAGCAACGCCGCCGCGGCCTGCGCCGGATGAAGCTCGTCGCGCTCGTGTTCCTGCTCGGGGCGACGGTGATCTTCCTGGCGTGCACGTGGGCCCAGAAGGCCGGCGACGCGCCCGCATGGGTGGGTTACGTCCGGGCGGCGGCCGAGGCCGGCATGGTCGGTGCACTGGCCGACTGGTTCGCGGTCACGGCGTTGTTCAAGCATCCGCTGGGTCTGCCGATCCCGCACACCGCGATCATCCGGAAGAAGAAGGACCAGCTCGGTGAGAGCTTGGGCACATTCGTCCGCGAGAACTTCCTGTCACCGCAGAACGTCGAGACCAAGCTGCGGGACACCGATATCGCCGGCCGCGTCGGCAAGTGGTTGTCCGAGCGCGAGCATGCCGAGCGCGTCGCCGGGGAGGCGGCGTCGGTGATGCGGGTGGGTGTCGAACTGCTCAACGACGACGACATTCAGCAGGTGATCGACCGGATGATCGTGCGGCGCATCGCCGAGCCGCAGTGGGGGCCGCCGGTGGGCCGGGTGCTCGCCACGCTGCTCGCCGAGAACCGGCAGGAGGCGCTGATCCAGCTGCTGGCCGATCGCGCGTTCCAGTGGGCACTCAACGCCGGCGACACCATCGACCGGGTGATCATGCGCGATTCGCCGAGCTGGTCGCCCCGGTTCGTCGACCAGTTGGTCGGCGACCGGATCCACCGCGAGCTGATGGACTTCACCGACAAGGTGCGCCGCGACCCGAATCATGAACTGCGCCAATCGGCTACGCGCTTCCTCTTCGAATTCGCCGACGATCTCCAGAACGATCCGCTGACCATCGCCAAGGCCGAGTCGGTCAAGGAGCAACTGATGGCCCGCGACGAGGTCACCCGCGCGGCGGAGACGGCTTGGCGCACCCTCAAGCGACTGGTGCTGGAGGGCGTCGATGATCCGTCCAGCACGCTACGCGCGCGGGTTGCGGATTCCGTCGTCCGCATCGGGGAGTCGCTGCGCGACGACGCCGAACTGCGCGACAAGGTGGACAACTGGATCGTCCGCGGGGCGCAGCATCTGGTGAGCCAGTACGGGGTGGAGATCACCTCGATCATCACCGAGACGATCGAGCGCTGGGACGCCGAGGATGCGGCCCGGCGGATCGAACTGCATGTCGGCCGCGACCTGCAATTCATCCGGATCAACGGCACCGTGGTGGGTGCCCTGGCCGGCCTGATTATTTACGCAGTGGCACAAATCATATTGTGACCTGCGCTTGCAACTGCTTGCAAGAGCTAGCACTTGTGCGTACCGTGGGATGTAGCAATTCCGACGAGTACATCAGGGGTGAGCCATGTCGCAGGATGAGAATCTTGCCGCCGTGGTGACCCACGCCGCGTCCGACATCGGCAGTTTCATCCGGGCGCAGCGCGAGGCCGCACAGGTTTCGGTACGGCAGTTGGCCGAGAAGGCCGGGGTCAGCAATCCGTATCTCAGTCAGATCGAGCGTGGTTTACGGAAACCGTCTGCCGAGGTACTCAACCAGATCGCCAAGGCGTTGCGGGTCTCCGCCGAGGTGCTCTACGTGCAGGCCGGGATCCTCGAGCCCAGCGAGAGCAACGCGGTGCGCGACGCCATCGTGACCGACATGGCGATCAGCGAGCGGCAGAAGCAGGTGCTGCTCGATATCTATACCTCCTTCCTCCAGCAGAACGAGGCGCTTCAGAAGGAGCTTCCATCTGATCAAACCTCATGAAATGCCCTGCAGAACAAACCGATTGATCACACCCCGAAAGGAAGAAGAAAATGGCAGAGAACACCACCACCGTTGAAGACCTGAAGGCTCCGTTGCTCGCCGCCGTGGGCGCCGCCGATCTGGCCCTGGCCACGGTCAACGAGATCGTCGTCACGCTCCGTGACCGTGCCGAGGAAGCCCGCACCGACGCCAGCGAGCGTGCCGAGGAGAGCCGCGCCAAGCTGACCGCGCGCGTCGACGAGGCCCGCGACCGGCTGACCAAGCTGCAGAGCGATCTGCCCAAGGAGCTGGGCGATCTGCGTGAGCGGCTGTCGGCCGACGAGCTGCGCAAGGTTGCCGAGGAGTACGCCGAGGCCGCCACCAGCACCTACAACAAGCTCGTCGAGCGTGGCGAGGCCGCCCTGGAGCGGCTGCGCACCCAGCCGGCGATCGAGGGTGCCGCGGACCGTGTCGAGGAGTACGTCGACCAGGCCGTCGAGCTGACCCAGGACGCGCTGGGCACCGTCGCCACCCAGACCCGTGCGGTCGGTGAGCGTGCCGCCAAGCTGGTCGGTGTCGAACTGCCGGGCAAGGCGGAGGACGTCGCCGCGCCGGTGAAGAAGGCCGTCAAGAAGGCCGCGCCGGCCAAGAAGGCCCCCGCCAAGAAGGCCGCCCCGGCCAAGAAGGCGCCGGCCGCCAAGAAGGCCCCGGCCAAGAAGGTCACCCAGAAGTAAGTTCGACGCAACAGATGACACCCGTTTAGGCTGGCAACGTGAACTTCGCCAGCCTGACGGGCGTCATCATTTTTGCAGTCGTCGTCATCGCCGCACTCGCGTGCCTGTATGCCTTCGTGCACGCCGCCCTGCAGCGACCCGATGCCTACACCGCGGCCGACAAGCTGACCAAGCCGACCTGGCTGGTGATTCTGGGCGCCGCGCTGCTCTTCGTCGGCCTGACCCAGGGTGTGTTCGCCGCGGCCATCGCGGCGTGCGCGGCCGGCGTGTATCTGGCAGACGTCCGGCCGAAGCTGCTGGAAGTCCAGGGGAAGTCCCACTGAGCGCGCGCCTCGGGTTGCTCTCGGCGG
>JAKIXW010000027.1:0-6712 GCA_022708865.1 Acidobacteriota bacterium | reverse complement strand
CCCCGCCGTTCATCGACCACGCGATGTGGGACCAGTACTGGGGCAACCTCATCACCCTGCGCGTGTTTCCGACGCCGCAGGGCCGGGCCGCGGCCAGCACGCTGCAGACCACGGCACAGGCCGACGAGGCGTGGCAGGAGGTCCTCGCCGACGCCCCGGATGCCGACCAGCCCGGGATGCGCGCCCAGTTCCTGTGCCACTGGCGCCTGGCGGAGTTTGCCGAACCGGGCAAGGTCAGTTGGAACATCGAACCGTGGCGGCCCGTGGTCGACGACGTGAAGATGCTGAGCACCGGCTGCAATCCCGGCGGTGCGGAAGAGCCGTCCTAGTGGCTCACTGCGTTGAGTGGGTAGGCAGATCCACCTTCTGGCCGGAATCTCGCTCTCTCTACCCAATCGCTGCCTCATGACCGACTGGACGCGCCAGCAGGTCGCGGCGCTGGTCGATCACACGCTGCTCAAACCCGAGGCCACCGCCGCCGACGTCGCCGCTCTGGTCGCCGAGGCCGTCGAACTCGGTGTCTGCGCGGTGTGCGTGTCGCCGTCGATGGTGTCCGGGGCGGCCGACCTGTGTCCGGATGAGCTGCAGCTGGCCGCGGTCGCCGGTTTCCCGTCGGGCAAGCATGACAGCGGGATCAAGGCCCGGGAGGCCGCACTGGCCGTTGTGGCGGGCGCGACGGAGATCGACATGGTGATCGACGTCGGTGCTGCGGTGGCGGGTGACCTTGCCGCGGTGGGCCGGGATATTGCGTTGGTGCGCAAGGCGATTCCGCATTCGGTGCTCAAGGTGATCGTCGAGTCGGCGGCACTGCTGTCGCTGTCGGGGGACAGGCTGCTGGTCGACGTGTGTCGTGCGGCCGAGGACGCCGGCGCGGACTTCGTCAAGACCTCCACCGGATTCCACCCCTGCGGCGGTGCCTCGGTGGCCGCCGTGGCTGCGATGGCCGCGACGGTCGGAGATCGCCTGGGGGTCAAGGCGTCCGGCGGAATCCGAACGGCCGCAGACGCGCTGGCACTGCTGGACGCCGGGGCCACCCGGCTCGGGCTGTCCGGTACGCATGCGGTGCTCGACGGGCTCACATGGGCCCGGCCGGAACCCGCGTCCTAGGCGCGGAAGCGGGCCGCCCGGCGCTGAACCCGGTGCGAGCGGCCTACAGGCTGGTGAAGCAGGCGTCGTTGCCGCCGGCCGGAATGGTGGCGTTCGTCGTCGAGAGCTGGCCGCTCACACCGTCATCCGTCACCTGAACGGCGTCGGCCTTGATGCCCATTGGATAGTCCTTCATCATCTGCTGGGTGAACGCGTCCAGCGCGGGCTGGACGGATTCACTCGGCAGCGTGAACCCCAGGCCGGTGACGTTCTGGACCTCGAGGCCGATGCTGCCGTCGGTGACGGTCGGCTTTGCGGTGACGGTGCCCAGCGGACCCTGCAGCTCGATGGTCCCGGCGGATGCATTGGTCGTCACCCCCGACACGATTCCACCGAACAGCGGGATCGCGTCCTGCACAGTGCGTTTGATGCCGTCGGACGACCAGTCGAACCGCGCCACCAGGGAGCCGATGGTGCCGGCCGAGGTGCCCGCGTTCTTCAGCTGCACGTCCTTCAGGTCGATGTTCACCTTCATCCCCTTGGCGTCGCGCACCTGATTGCCGGCGGTTTCCACGGAGATGTTGGTGTAGTGCTTGTTGAAGTGCTGCCACAGGAACGGCGGGACCACCCCGAACGAGGCGTCGGCCTTGTCCTGCACCACGCACGAAACGATGGTGGAGACGATCGAGTTGGCCCGGTGGCGCGCGTAGAGCTCGCCGCCGACGATGGCCGCCAGTCCCAGCGCGACGACGGTCACGAGCACCAGGACGATCGACAGGGGATCGCTGACGAGCCGGCGCAGCGGGTTCTGCTTGGGCGGCCCAGGCTCTACGGGAGCGATGGGGGGGCTCGCGTTGGCCGTCTGGAACTGCTGGGTCGGCGGCTCGGGCGGAGCCTGCCGGAAGATCCGCTGCGTGGCCTCCGGCGGCGGGACCTGCGAAGGGATGCGTTCGGTGGGCGGCACCTGCGGCGGGCGGCCCCACGGCCCGGGTGGCGGATTCGTCACCCGCGCGATTCTGCCCTATCGGTCTGAGCGGACGCTGAGCGGTTACGCAGGACGGCCAGCGTGTCCCGGGCCGACGCGACGACGGCCGGGTCGACGTCGCAGACCAGCAGCTGTTCGTCGGCACCGGCGCCGGCGATGACCTCGCCGTACGGGGAGGCGACCAGGCTTCCACCGACCCCGGTGGGCCCGATCTCGGCGATCTCGTCGCCCGGATAGGCCTGCCCGACCGCCGCGACGAAGCCGGCGGTGTCCAGTGCCCGGGCACGGGCCAGCAGCGTCCACTGGTCGAGTTTGCCGGGCCCGGTGCCCCAGGACGCGCTGACGGTGAACACCTGCGCGCCGCGCTGGGCCAGCCCGACATAGAGCTCGGGAAAGCGGACGTCGTAGCAGGTGGTCAGCCCCACGGCGACGCCGTCGACGTCGACCAACACCGGTTCGTGGCCGGGTGCGACGGTCTTGGACTCGGCGAAGCCGAACGCGTCGTAGAGGTGGATCTTGTCGTAGTGCGCGTCGACCCCCGGCCCGGTGGCGATCAGCGTGTTGGTGACGCGTTCGCCGTCGGCCGGGCAGAACATGCCCGCCACCACCGTGACGCCGTGCGCCGCCGCGGCCGACCGCACCCCGTCCGCCCACGGCCCGTCCAGCGGTTGAGCAACGGGCGGCAGCGGAACTCCGAAGCGGCACATGGTGCCTTCGGGGAACACCACCAGCTGCGCGCCGTCGGCGGCGGCCCGGCCGACGTATTCCCGCACCGTGGCCAGGTTGGCCGCTGGGTCGGTGCCGCTCTTGATCTGGGCCAGCGCGATCCGCATGGGTTCAGACTAGGCGTCTGGCGTCCAGCGCCACGGTCACCGCGTCGTCGACCTTCATGGTGCCCATCATCATGGAGAACGGCTTGATCTTGAAGTCGGTCTGGCGGACCTCGGCCGCACACGTCAGATGCCAGGCGTGGCCGTCCTGGGTCATCGCGAGGTCGACGGTGATGGGCCGGCTGACGCCGTGGATGCTCAGCGGGCCCGACAGCCGGTAGCCGTCGCCGGTGCTCTCGATGCTGTCCGGGTGGAACTCGATGGTCGGGAAGGATTTGGTGTCAAGGGTTTTCAGCGCGTTCCCGCGGGCGACCGCCTTTTCCGGGCTGGACAGCGGGGTCACACCGCCCTCGCCGCGCAGCACCTGCAGCGAGTCGACGTCGACGACGAGGGCGGCGGCGATCGGGGTCTTGCCCTGCCACGTCACGTCGATGCGCCACGACTCCATCAGTAGTGTCAGTCGATGGCCCAGCTTGGCGGCGCGCCCGGCGACACCGGTCCGTATCGTCAGCTCACCGTCGGCGTTGGTCAGTGTCCAGGTGGAGTCGTTCTTGGCAGCCACGGGCTGACTGTAGACCGCGCTCGTCGAGTGAGCGGGCGCAGGGATTACTTACTGGATGAACGGCTATACCGGAGCGACCGCGGACCACGGCACGGTCAGCACCGCGTCCCGCAGCCTGCGCCGCTGCGGTTCGACCGGCACGCCGTCGCGCACCAGGATTGCCACCATCTCGCGCCAGCGCACCCTGGGCCCGAACACCCCCTGGCCGGACGCGTGGGCCCACGCGCGATCCGCGGCGGCCAACAGCGCGTGGATCTGCTGACCCGGAATATTCTGGTGGATAAGGACTTTCGGTAGCCGCTCGGCCAGATCGGATGGTCGTTCGAGATGCCCGGGATCGCACGCCAGGGTCAGGCTCACCGGTCCTTCCTCGTCGAGCAACACCCAGCAGCAGCGCCGGCCGAGTTCGTCGCACGTACCGTCCACGATCAACCCGCCCGGTGCCAGCCGGGCCCGCAGCGTCGCCCAGGCGGCCGGCACCTCCTCCACGGGGTACTGCCGCAGCACGTTGAACGCGCGCACCAGCACCGGATGCAGCCCCGCCAGCTCGAAACCGCCGACGGCGAACCGGACGCCCCGCCGGGCCGCGGACTGCGCCGAGGCCACCCGGTGCGGGTCGATCTCCAGCCCGACCACTTCCACGTCGGGGCGGACCGCCCGCAGTCGGTCGGACAACTCCAGCGTCGTGACCGGCAGGGCACCGTAACCGAGGTCGACCACCAGGGGATCGGCCGCCGAGTCGAGGACCGTGCGGACGCGCGGCGAGTGCACCAGCCAGCGGTCGCTGCGGCGCAGCCGGTTGTACCCGGTGGTGCCCCGGGTGGGTTGGCCGATCGGCGTGGGATCCCTAGTGATGCTTGGAGATCCAGTCCGCCGTGAACGCCTCCTCGGCGTCGAACAGCATCGTGATGTTGGACAGGATCAGCTGCTCGAGAGTTCCGCCGACGAAGGGGATGTTCACCTTGCACACGCTGGCCAACCGCAACCGGCTGGTGCTGCCCTGGTCGGTCAGCAGGTAACTGCCGCCGAAGTGCCCCGGACCCAGCGGCACCGACGCCCGGTAACGGCCCGCGGAGCTGTTCGTCTCGGTGTCGAACGGGGCGAAATGCTGTTCGCGCGTGATGATCATGTCGACCGGCATCACCGCGCGCGCCACCGGTGGCAGGTAAACGCGCGGCAGAATCTGTCGGAAAACGATGTCGGTACCGGAATCGTCGGAGCGGAACTCGGTGATCTCGGACTGCGGGGTCAGCCACCCGTAGGCGTCCATCAGCGCGTCCCAGTATTGACGACCCGTGAAGTCCTGGTAGACCTTCTCGGCCGGCGCGTCGAACGCAACGGTGTAGTCCATCCGACGGCTCATGCGGCGATTTTACTGACGTGTCAGCAAATTTCGGTGAGCCACTGCGTGGTGAACCGCTGCTCGGCGTTGAGCAGTTCCACCAGCTGGGCGCTCACGAAGCTCTCGATCTTGCCGCCCACCAACGGAACGCGGACCTCCACGGAGCCACGAAAGGTGAGGCAGGTCAGATCATCTTTCTGGGTCAGCGCGGCATCCCCGCCCAGCGTGACGGGAGCCCCGTGGATATCACCGCTGACCTGCGCCGTGGCCCGCTGGTCCACGACCGGGGTCCATTGCTCCCGGCGCCCGATCCGCAGGTCGCCCCGGTGGAACTGGGTCACGATTCCCGGTAACCGGTCGTGGTGCAGGACCTGCGTGGTGGCGACGGTGATGGTGCCGCCCGGGCCGACATCCAGGGCGTCCAGGGTGGCGTCGTCGGCGCCGGAATCGGCCAGCCGCGCCTGCCAGTACCGTTCGTCGGCAAACGCACGATGGACCTGATCGACGGTTCCGCCGTACTCGGTCGACATGTCGAATGAACGCGGCATAGCTGGTCAGGCTACCGTTACCGCCCGTGACCGGTTCGCCATACGCGGGCGCCCTCGTCGAGCAGGACGTGCCACTGGCCCCGCTGACCACCCTGCGGGTGGGGCCGGTGGCGCAGCGGCTGATCACCTGCACGTCCACCGACCAGGTGGTGGCCACTCTGGACGCCCTGCGGGCCGAGGGCGTCGACCCGCTGGTGCTCGGCGGCGGCTCGAACCTGGTACTCGCTGGGACGATGGCGAACCTGACGGTGGTGCGCCTGTTGAATGCTCGAATAGTGTTGGACGGCAATATCATTCGAGCCGAGGCGGGTGCCGACTGGGATACTGTCGTGCGCACCTCGATCGAGGCCGGCCTGGGTGGGCTGGAGTGCCTGTCGGGCATCCCGGGCTCCGCGGGAGCGACGCCGGTCCAGAACGTCGGCGCCTACGGCGCGGAGGTGGCCGACACCCTGACCCGGGTGCGGCTGCTCGACCGGGACACCGGCGAACTGCGTTGGGCGGCACCGGCCGAACTCGGATTCGGCTACCGCACCAGCGTCCTGAAGCATCCCGCCCCCGGGGTGCTGGCGCCGATCGCCGTCGAGGTCGAATTCACCCTGGATGCCTCGAACCGCAGTGCGCCGCTGCGCTACGGCGAGCTGACCACCGCACTAGGTGCGGAGCCGGGGCAGTGCGCCGAGCCGGCCCGCGTCCGCGCTGCCGTCCTGGCGTTGCGCCGCGCCAAGGGCATGGTGGTCGACGACTCCGACCACGACACCTGGAGTGTCGGATCCTTCTTCACCAACCCCGTCATCAGCGCCGAGCAGTTCGACCAGCTGGTCACCCGCCACGGCGCTATGCCGCACTTCCCGGCGGACACCGGGGTGAAGCTGGCCGCCGGCTGGCTGGTGGAGCACGCCGGGTTCGCCAAGGGCTTCCCGGGCCCCGATGCGCCGGCCCGGCTGTCGACCAAGCACGCGCTGGCGCTGACCAACCGCGGAACCGCCACCAGTGCCGATGTCCTCGCGTTGGCGCACCGCGTGCGCGACGGCGTGGCCAGCGTCTTCGGTGTCGAACTGGTGCCGGAACCGGTGATCCTGGGCGCTGTGATGTGACCCTCAGGATTTAGCGTCTGTCAGCCCGATCCGTACCCTGGATCTCCGTGAGTGCCGTCCGTCGTACCTCCGACCTGCCGCCGATCAACCGGCGCCGGGCGCTGGGCGCGCTGGCACTGGGCGCGCTGGCCCCCGGTGCGTTGGCGGCGTGTGTCGGCGGCGTCGCCAAGAAGGAGGCAGCCGCCCCGCCGCCGAGTCCGACGTTGATCCTCAGCCCCGAGGCATCGGCGAATGATGTGCTGCCCACCTCGCCCGTGCGGGCCAC
>JAKIXW010000279.1 GCA_022708865.1 Acidobacteriota bacterium | reverse complement strand
ATGCGTGGGAACCGCGTCGACATCGTCATCGAAGAATCGGGCGTTATCCACCCGGGTCTGGTGCGTCAGGGTCTTGATCCGGGTCCGCGAGGCCAGCGATGAACCTGGTTCATTGAAGCCGATATGCCCGTCGGTGCCGATCCCGAGGATCTGCAGGTCCACTCCGCTGGCGGCACTGATCGCGGCTTCGTATTCCGCGCATGCCGCCGGGATGTCGGACGCCAGTCCGTCCGGGCCCTGCACCGCACCGGGTGTGAAGTCGACCCGCTTGACGAACACCGTGTCGATGACGGTCCGGTAGCGCTCGGGATGATCTGCCGGCAATCCGACGTACTCGTCGAGGGTGAAGCCACGGGCCTGTGCGAACGAGACCTTTCCGGCGTTGCATCGCGCGATCAGTTCGTCGTAGATGGCAAGCGGGGACGATCCGGTGGCCAGCCCCAGCACCGCGTCCGGTTTGCGCTGCAGCAGCGCGCAGATCGCGTCGGCCCCCAGGGTGCCAATGGCCGCGGCGTCGGGTACGACGATGACTTCCACTATCTGACCGCCGTGAAAAGAACTACTCCCGAACCGATTTCGGAACCCGCACCGACGGCATCGGAGGTCACCACGTTGCCCGGTTCGCGTTCATCCATGACCACCACGGGCACAATGGGATTGAGCCCTTTGGCCTGCACCGCCGCAACGTCATAGGTGGTGATGAGTTGACCCGCGGTGACGTCGTCACCCTGGTTGACGTGCGTGGTGAAACCCACGCCCTCGAGTGCGACGGTGTCCAGCCCGAGATGCACCAGCACCCCGACGTTGTCGGCGGTCATGATGACGTAGGCGTGCGGCATCAGCTTGAGCAGTTTCCCGCTGACCGGCGCCACCGCGGCCACGACGCCGCTGGGCGGGTCGACGGCCGCGCCATAGCCGACCATGCCAGCCGAGAACACCGGATCGGGAACGTCGCCGAGCGCCACCGCGCGCCCGGAAACGGGCGCCAGCACGGATGTATGACCCATGTCGATCTCCTTTCAGCGGCGTCTCGACCATCGAAGCACGCGAGCACACCTCGCGGCCGTTCTTTCTGATCTAGGCTTCGGCTCAACTTCGCCGAGGGAGACCAGCATGAGCGACGCCACGAAAGCCGAAGCCGCATCAGGTAAATCGGGCCTGCGTATACCCGGTTTCGCGCAGCTGCAGCGGCTCGGCAAGAGCCTCATGCTGCCGATCGCCGTGCTACCTGCGGCCGGGATCCTGCTGCGCCTCGGCCAGGACGATCTGCTGGGCCGGATCAAGGCGCCGGTGATCGGACCGTTCTTCCAGGCAATGAGCGCCGCCGGCGGCGCGCTGTTCGACAACCTGGCGTTGCTGTTCGCCGTCGGTGTCGCAATCGGATTCGCACGCAAGGCCGACGGGTCCACCGCGCTGGCGGCGGTGGTCGGCTACCTGGTGATGCAGGCGGTCTTCAAGACGATGTCGCCAGTGGTGCTCGTCGAGGTCGTGGACAAGGCCGGCAAACAGGCCCAGATCAACTACAGCGTGTTCGGCGGCATCATTGTCGGCCTGGTGACGGCCTGGCTGTTCGATCGCTATCACACCATCCAATTACCGTCGTACCTCGGCTTCTTCGGCGGGCGCCGGTTCGTCCCGATCGTGGTGTCGCTGGCGTGCCTGTTCATCGCCTTCGCGATGAGCTACTTCTATCCGATCTTCAACACCGGGCTGACCGGCCTCGGCAAATTCATCGGAGGCTCCGGCGCGCTCGGCGCATTCGTGTACGGGTTCGCCAACCGGATGCTGATCCCGGTCGGGCTGCACCACATCCTGAACTCCTATGTCTGGTTCCTTTACGGCGACTACACCAAGCCCGACGGCACGGTGGCCACCGGCGAATTGACCCGATTCGCCGCCGGCGACCCCACCGGCGGCCACCTGACCTCGGGCTTCTACCCCATCCTGATGTTCGGCCTGCCCGCGGCCGCGCTGGCGATGATCCACGTGGCCAACAAGAAGCAGAAGAAGGTCGCCCTGGGCATCCTGGCCGCCGCCGGGCTGACCGCGTTCCTGACCGGTGTCACCGAACCGCTCGAATTCGCCTTCATGTTCGTGGCATTCCCGCTGTACCTGATCCACGCGGTGCTGACCGGCCTGTCACTGGCCATCGCGTACTTGCTGGACATTCATCTGGGCTTTTCGTTCTCGGCAGGCTTGATCGATCTGCTGCTCTACGGCACCGCACCGGCCGCCAAGAACATTCCGCTGCTGCTCGGGATGGGCGTGGCGTTCTTCGTCCTCTACTACCTGCTGTTCCGGTTCGCCATCACCAAGTGGAATCTGCGCACCCCCGGCCGCGAGCCGGAGGCCGAGTTCGAAGCCGAACAGCAGGCCAACCTGACCGAGGGCGCCGAATCGGCCACCGCGATCGGGAGAGGAACCGCCGCCGCCACATCAGTGGCCACCGTCCCGGACACCCGGGCCGAACAGCTCATCGCCGCGTTCGGCGGCCGCGAGAACCTGGTGAACGTCGACGCCTGCATCACCCGGCTGCGCATGGAGGTGGCCGACAAATCGAAGGTGGATCAGGCCCGGCTCAAGGCGCTGGGCGCGGCCGGCGTGCTCGAGGTCGGCAACAGCGTGCAGGCGGTCTTCGGCACCCAGTCCGAGTCGCTCAAGGACGAGATCCGCAACGCGCTGTAGCCGCCCGTCCCTCGATCCGGCCCGCCCACCGGTCCGGTTGACGTACCGTCGAAACGCTATGGATGTTGAGGTCATCGGCAAGTTCCTCGCGACGCTGCCCGAGGACGACGATCACCCGTACCGCACGGGGCCATGGCGGCCGCAGATCACCGAGTGGGCCGCCGATGATCTGGCCGTGGTCGACGGCGAACTGCCCGCCGACCTCGACGGGGTCTACCTGCGCAACACCGAGAACCCGCTGCATCCGGCGCTGCGGTTCTACCATCCGTTCGACGGCGACGGGATGATCCACATCGTCGGCTTCCGCGACGGAAAAGCGTTCTACCGCAACAGATTCGTCCGGACCGACGGGTTCGCGGCGGAGAATGCCGCCGGCAGGCCGCTGTGGCCGGGCCTGGCCGAACCGATCGAACTGGCCAAGGTCGACCACGGCTGGGGTGCGCGCACCCTGATGAAGGACGCGTCGAGCACCGACGTGGTGGTGCACAACGGGATGGCACTGACCAGCTTCTACCAGTGCGGCGACCTGTACCGGGTACATCCGCTGACCGGCGAGACGCTGGGCAAGGAGACCTGGAACGGCGGCTTCCCGCAGGAGTGGGGGGTGTCGGCGCATCCGAAGGTCGACGCCACCACGGGCGAGTTGCTGTTCTTCAACTACAGCAAGCAGGCGCCGTACCTCGGGTACGGGGTGGTGGACGCCGACAACAACCTGGCGCACTACACCGATGTGCCGCTCCCCGGCCCGCGGTTGCCGCACGACATGGCGTTCACCCCGAACTACGTGATCCTCAACGACTTTCCGCTGTTCTGGGACCCGACGCTGCTCGGGGCCGGCATCCACCTGCCCGGCTTCCACCGCGACATACCGTCCCGGTTCGCGGTGGTTCCGCGCCGCGGCGGCCCCGCGGACGTCCGGTGGTTCGAGGCCGACCCGACCTTCGTGCTGCATTTCACCAACGCCTACGAGGACGGCGACGAGATCGTGCTCGACGGATTCTTCGAGGAGGACCCGTCGCCGACCGATGTCAGCGGGGACAAGTGGCAGAAGGCATTTCGCTTACTCGCCCTGAACCACCTGAAGACCCGGCTGCACCGCTGGCGGTTCAACCTACTGACGGGGGCCTGCCGCGAGGAACGCCTGACCGACTCGATCACCGAGTTCGGCATGATCAATCCGGACCGGGCCGGCTCCGACTACCGCTATGTGTACGCCGCCAGCGGGGCGCCGGGCTGGTTCCTGTTCGACGGGCTGGTCCGCCATGACCTCGAAACCGGAACCGAGCAACGGTTCTCCTTCGACGACGGGGTGTTCGGCAGCGAGACGGCGATGGCACCCCGCGTGAATTCCACCGGCGAGGACGACGGCTACCTGGTCACGCTCACCACCGACATGAACGACGACGCGTCCTACTGCCTGGTGTTCGACGCGGCCCGGCTCGCCGACGGTCCGGTGTGCAAACTGGCTCTGCCGGAACGGATCTCGAGCGGAACGCATAGCACCTGGGTGTCCGGCTCCGAGATCCGGCGATGGCACAGCGCCGACACCGCCGCCGAGGCGGTCGGCC
>JAKIXW010000278.1 GCA_022708865.1 Acidobacteriota bacterium | reverse complement strand
CCGTCTACCATCAGCGCGTAGCCACCCGGCTCGCGCGGCGGCCACAGCAGGCTGACGACGTCGTGGACACCGAGGTTGTCGAGGGTGTGCGATCCGACCTCGCCGACGTGAAAGACGTTGTCCCGCAAAACCGTATCAACCATTACTGTATGCGGTCGGCCATCCTGGCCTACGGTGATCAGATAGCCCGTGTCGAAGTCGGCCAGCGCCTCGGCCAGCCGCGCGAAGTCAACAGCACTCATTTCCAGTCCCGGAAGGCCGACAGCAGACGATTGCGGAAGACGGGATCGAGCTGGTCGTCGGAGATCTGATTGAGCGTGCCGATGGTGGTCCGCAACTGCTGCAGATAGTTCTCGCACCCGTCGCATTCCAGCAGGTGCATATCGAACCGGGCCCGGGTCTCCAGGTCCAGTGCCTTATCCAGATACGCGGTCACCAGTTCGACGAGCTCGTTGCAGTCCATCGACTCGGGATCCGTTGCCGTCATGACGGTCCCTCCTTCAGATAGTCCTCGAGTGCCTGCCGGATCGCGGAACGACCGCGATGCAGCAGCACCCGTTGGTTCGCGACGCTGATCCCGAGCGCCGCGACGACCTCCGCCGACTCGAATCCGAGGATATCGCGCATCGTCACGACGGTCCGCTGTCGTTCCGGCTGCTTGTCCAGCTCGCGCTGGGCCAGGGCCACCAACTCGGCGCCGAGCAGCGTCCCCTCGGGGCTGTCGGGGAATGGCGCCGGCCTGTGGTCGGCCTTCCAATGGCCGGGCCATTCGTCGCCGTCGGGCCGGAACCGGTCCGGGTCGACCGAGGGGCCGCCGTACGTCAGGAGTTCGACAGAGGCAGTGCGTTGTTCGCGAACGCCCCGGGATTTCGCGATGTTGATCAGCACGGTGAACAGCCAGGTTCGCAGCGACGAGCGTCCCTCGAAGCCGCCGATGCCCTTGAGTAACGCGATCCAGGTGTCCTGCACCACTTCCTCGGCGCTCTCGGTGCTGCGGACGTATCCGCGGGCGACCCTGAGCATCGAGGGGCCGTAACGGTCGATCAGCTCACCGAAGACGGACTCGTCGCCCGCTCTGAGCGAAGCGACGAGCCCGGCGTCCGGATCCGGCACTGCCGACATGGTCCGATGATGTCACGCGGCCGGCCGGGAGATCGGCCGTAACGCGTCGGTGAGGGTCCACACGGCGACGCCGAGCAGCGCGGCATCCTTGATCAGGAATTGACCGGTCGACGACAGTGCGCCGGCGATCCCTGCCGAGGGTTCGATCACGCCCGGGGTGGTGAGCAGGAAGCTCAGCGTCGTGACGAACAATCCGATCGCGGCCCCGCTGCCCACGATGGAAAGCCTTGGCGCCCAGGGCTTCACCGCCAGCAGCAGCGCGATCACCAGCTCGGCCACCCCGAGCGCCGCCGACAGTCCGGTGACCGACATGAAGCCGTAGAGCCAACTGGTCAACGGGCTGTGCGACACCAGCGGTTCGATTCCGGCGGCCTCGTAACCGGTGAACTTGAGCGCGCCGATCCACGCGATCACGAGCACCAGGCCGTAGCGGGCGGCCAGCGCTCCCAGCCGGTCCAGCCCGGTGGCGGTGCTGGTGGCGGCCGACGACATCACTGCGCTGTCCATCAGTTGTCCGCCATGTTCATCACCACGACGCAACCCTCGATGGTGGCCCCGGTCAGGGGCATCCCCGAGGCCTGCGCACGCACCATGCACTCGTGGAAGCGGTCGGCGCGACGGTCCGCCGCGTTGCCACCGTCCCGCGCGAGGGTGCCGTGGACGGCGGTCAGGTTGCCGGTCGGCGGGTGGCCCTGCGACGGTTCGGCAGCCGCCGACGTGGCAAGGCCCAGCGCGCCGATCCCCAGCGCGGCCGCCGCCCCCAGGGTGGTGACGAGTGCCCTCATGATCATTCCCTTCAGTGTCCGGTCCGGCGGCGATCCGCCGAACGCTTACTGAGCGGGAGTGCAGGGCAGGTGGCGAAGCGTTACACGCATCAGACGGCCGGTGCGGGCTGGCGTCCACGGATCAGCCGGCCGGGACGCGCCGCGGTGGGCACCCCGTTCTCGGCGATCACCTCGCCGGCGACGACGGTCGCCACGTAGCCGTCGGCGGTCTGGTCCAGGCGCCGCCCACCCGCGGGTAGGTCGTTGACCACCACGGGCCGGTGCAGCCGCAGCGCGTCGGCGTCGAGCACGTTCAGGTCCGCCTTGTAGCCCACCGCGATCCGGCCGCGATCGGCCAGGCCCGCGATGCGGGCGGGTACCGAGGTCAACTCGCGAATCACCTCGGGCAGGCCGAGCCGTCCCGACGCGCGGTCGCGCACCCAGTGGGTCAGCAGGTAGGTCGGGAACGACGCATCGCAGATCATCCCGTAGTGCGCGCCGCCGTCGCCCAGACCCAGCACCACGTCGTCGCGCTGGATCAGTTCGGCCACGGTGTCCAGCGAACCGTCGCGGAAGTTGGCCAGGGTGACCAGCAGCATCGCGTGCCCGTCGTCATCGAGCAGGCGGTCGTACGCCTCCTCCAACGGGGAGACGCCGTGCGCGGCCGCCCGGGCCTCGATCGAATCCTGTTGTGAAGGTTCATAGTTCGGCGGATCGCCGAGTGGATACATGTACCGGAAGGCCTGTGCGGCGAACATCAGCGGATGCCCGTCGGCGGCCGGGGTGTCGTTCAGGATTCGTTGGCGCACTTCGGGTTTGCGCATCTCGGTGACTCGCTCGGCCAGTGGCAGGTCGGCGATCGCCCGGTAGCTCGGATACATCACGAACGGGTTGCCCGATAGGTCCAGGCCCAGCACCAGGCCGATGGGCCGCGGGAAGATCTGCCCCGTGACGTCGCCCCCGTTGGCGTTCGCCTTCTCGACCATGGCGAGCGCGTCGAGGTGGATCGGCGGCCCGGCGTTGCCGATCGCCAGGGTGAAGGTGACCGGCAGGCCGACCTCGGTCGCGACGTCGAACACCGCGGCCAGCGCGCCCTCGTAGTCGCCGGCCATCAGATCGGGGACGAACTGGAGCAGTCCGCCGCCGGCGTCGTCCACCCCGCGAGCGATCGCCTCGATCTCGGAATAGGCCGCTTCATAGCTCGGAATCGGTTGTCCGCCAGCTGTTTTGTGCAGCGTCAGCCGGGACGATGCGAAGCCCAGGGCGCCGGCCCGGACGGCTTCGGCGGCCAGCTTGCGCATCAGCGCCAGGTCCTCGTCGGTGGCCGGCTCTCGGTTGACCCCCCGCTCGCCCATCACGTACACCCGCAGCGGCGAGTGGGGCAGGAACGCCGCCACATCAATGTCGCGGCGGCCACGGTCGACGGCGTCCAGGAACTCCGGGAAGGTCTCCCACTGCCACGGCAGGCCGTCGACCATCACCACGCCGGGAATGTCCTCGACACCGGCCATCACGTCGACCAGCACGTCGTGATCCTCCGGCCGGCAGGGGGCGAACCCGACACCGCAGTTGCCCATCACCGCCGTCGTCACACCGTGCGCCGACGACGGGGTCATGCGTTCACTCCAGATCGCCTGACCGTCATAGTGCGTGTGCAGGTCCACGAAGCCCGGCGTGACGAGCAGGCCGGTCGCGTCGATCTCGCGGTCGCCGGTGCCTTCGACGTCACCTACAGCCGCGATCACACCGTCGCGCACCGCGACGTCGCCGACGTACGGTGGTCCGCCCAGGCCGTCGACGATGGTGCCGTTGCGGATGATGAGCTGGTACGTCATACCCCGAATGTACGGTGGCCACATGATCGACCATTTCGGAATCAACTGTTCGGATTGGGAGAAGTCCAGGGACTTCTACGACAAGGTGCTCGGCGTACTGGACTACACCCGGCAGATGGACTTCGGACAGGTCATCGGCTACGGCAGGGGCGGAAAGCCGGCGTTCTGGATCGCCGACGCCGCGCTGGGGGACGCCGGTGGGCCGAATCGCGAGGTCCACATTGCGTTCGCGGCCGAGAGCCCTGAGGCGGAACCGCTGCACGAGCCGCGGCTGTGGCCGGAGTACCACGACAACTACTACGGCGGCTTCGTCCGGGATCCGGACGGCAACAATGTCGAGGCGGTCTTTCACGGCGGAGGCCCGCATGGCTGATGCCGAGGCCGTGCAGGAACTGCTGCGCGATGCGTTCACCCGGATCATCGAGCACGTCGAGGCGGTCACCGACGATCTGACGGAGGCGGATGCGACCTTCCGGCCCACGCCGCAGGCCAACAGCATCGCCTGGCTGGTCTGGCACAGCGCCCGAGTGCAGGACGCGCAGGTGGCCGACATCGCCGGCGTCG
>JAKIXW010000277.1 GCA_022708865.1 Acidobacteriota bacterium | reverse complement strand
CCGCCAGCACCTTCAAGCGGGCCACCCTGCGCAAGCTCGGCGTTAAGCACGTCTACGACTCGCGGACAACGGATTTCGCCGATCAGATCCTGGCGGACACCGACGGCGCGGGTGTCGACGTGGTGCTCAACAGCCTGACCAACGAGGGCTTCATCGAGGCGACGCTGAAGGCCACCGCCCAGGGCGGCCGGTTCGCCGAGATCGCCAAGCGCGACATCTGGTCGGCCGAGCAGATGGCGGAGGCACGTCCGGACATCGACTACGAGATCGTCGCCCTGGACACGGTGATGTTCACCGAGCCCAACCGGATCCGCGACCTGCTCACCGAGGTGTCCGACGGCTTGGCCAACGGCGAGTGGACGCCGCTGCCCGCGGAGATCTACCCGATCACCGAGGCGCGGGCGGCGTTCCGCCGGATGCAGCAGGCCCGGCACATCGGCAAGATCGTGGTGCAGGTCCCGAGTCCGCTCGCCCCGCGGGCGGATCGCAGCTATCTGATCACCGGTGGTCTGGGTGCGATCGGTCTGTTGATGGCCGACTGGCTGGCCGATCTGGGCGCCCGTCGCCTGGTCCTGGCGGGCCGCAGCGGGCTGCCGCCGCGCCGGGACTGGGACAGCGAGTCCAACGATCCCGCGGTGCGGCAGCGCATCGCGGCCGTGCGGGCGCTGGAGAACCGCGGCGTCGACGTGGAGGCCGTAGCGCTGGACTCGGGCTCGGCGGACGCGGTCGGCGCCTTCCTGGCGGCTCGCGACGAGGCCGGCAAACCGCCGATCCGTGGCCTGATCCATGCCGCCGGTGTCACCGAGGGCCAGCTGCTCACCGAACTCGAGGACGACCGGCTGCGCACCACCATGTGGCCGAAGATCTCGGGCTCGCGGGTCCTGCACGAGGCGTTCCCGCCCGGGTCGGTCGAATTCTTCTACCTGACGTCCGCTGCCGGTGCGGTGTTCGGTGTGCCGGGTCAGGGTGCGTACGCGTCGGCCAACGCCTACCTCGACGGCCTGGCGCGGGCCCGGCACCGGCAGGGTTGCCGGGCGCTGAGCCTGAACTGGGTCGCCTGGCGCGGGCTCGGCTTCGCCACCGAGGCCCAGGTGGTGCTCGACGAACTCGAGCGGATGGGCTCGCGGCCGGTCACTCCGCAGGAGGCGTTCCCGGCCTGGGAGTACGTCGACACCTTCGACCTGGCGCAGGCGGTCATGGTGCCGCTCTCCGGTGGGCAGCCCGCCGACCAGGAGCCGTTGACGCCCACGCGCGCGTGGACGGAGATGGCCAGGGCCGACCTGCTGGTCGAACTCGAGGGCGAGCTGAAGACCATCCTGTCGCGTGAGCTCGGCCTGCCGGAGGCGGACATCGACGTCACCCTGCCCTTCGCCGAGATGGGTCTGAACTCGGTGATGGCGATGTCGATCCGGCGCGATGCCGAGAGGTTGCTCGGGATTGAGTTGTCGGCAACGATGCTGTGGAATCACCCCACGATCACCGCGTTGACCGTGTTCCTGGCGGACAAGCTGGTTCCCGAACAGGGTTCGGATGATGACGACCAGTTGGTGACCGAATCTGACGGAAGTGTGCTCGACGAGTTGTTCGGCAGCGTGGAATCGACCGCTGTCGGCGAAAGAGGAGTTTGATGACCGAGCCGATGGACGAAGCGGCCCTGCGCAACTGGTTGGTCGACTACCTGGTCACCAATGTCGGCTGCAATCCGGAGGAAGTCGATGTCGAGGCGTCGATGAACGACCTGGGCGTCGGTTCGCGTGACGCCGTGGTGCTCTCCGGCGAGCTGTCGGAGTTGCTCGGCCGCCCGGTGTCGCCGGTGGAGTTCTGGCAGCATCCGACGATCGACTCGCTGGCGAAATTCCTCACCGGCGTCGAGACCGACAGTGACGACGGAACGGTCTACGTGCCGTCGGTCGGCACCCTGAACGAGCCGATCGCCGTCATCGGCCTGGGCTGCCGGCTGCCCGGCGGGATCGCGGGCCCGGAAGCGTTGTGGCAGTTGCTCGCCGAGGGCGGCAACACCGTGGGTGAAGTGCCCGCCGAGCGCTGGGCGGCGTTCGACGACGGCACCAGCGAAACCGCCGCCGCGATGTCGGCCACCACGCGGTGGGGTTCGTTCCTCGACGAGATCGACACCTTCGACGCCGACTTCTTCGAGATCTCGCTGCGCGAGGCCGCCAAGATGGACCCGCAGCAGCGCATTCTGCTCGAGGTGGCCTGGGAGGCGCTGGAGAACGCCGGCATCCCGGCCACCACCCTGCGTCGCTCGCAGACCGGCGTTTTCGTCGGCGCCAGCCTGAGCGAGTACGCCTACCTGGCATCCACCGACCTGACGTCGGTCGATGCCTGGAGCAACTCCGGCGGTGCGCTGAGCATCATCGCCAACCGGCTGTCCTACCTCCTGGATCTGCGCGGTCCGTCGGTCACGGTGGACACCGCGTGTTCGTCGTCGCTGGTCGCGCTGCACCTGGCCTGCCAGAGCCTGCGCACCCAGGACTGTGACGTCGCCGTCGCCGGCGGCGTGAACCTGCTGCTGTCGCCCGCGGTGTTCCGCGGTTTCGACCAGTCCGGTGCGCTGTCGAAGACCGGCGCCTGCCATTCGTTCGACGCCGACGCCGACGGATTCGTCCGCGGTGAGGGCTGTGGCGTCGTGGTGCTGAAGCGGCTCTCGGACGCGTTGCGCGACGGTAACCAGCCGCTGGCGTTGATCCGCGGTTCCGCGGTGAACCAGGACGGCCGGTCCAACGGGATGCTCGCGCCCAACCCGGCCGCCCAGATGGCGGTGCTGCGGTCGGCGTACGGCAATGCCGGGGTGCCGCTGCAGGAGGTCGACTACGTCGAGGCGCACGGCACCGGAACCCTGCTCGGCGATCCGATCGAGGTGCGGGCCCTGGGCAGCGTGCTGGGCCGAGGCCGTACCCAGGACGCCCCGCTACTGCTGGGCGCGCTGAAGACCAACATCGGGCATCTCGAGGCCGCGGCCGGCATTTCGGGCTTCATCAAGACCGTGATGGCCGTGAACCGGGGGATCATCCCGGGCAACCTGCATTTCAAGAACCCCAACCCGCACATCCCGTTCGACCAGTTGCGCGTGAAGGTTGTTGCGGCCGAACAGAAATGGCCCGATACGGGCCGGCCGCGCCGGGCCGGGGTGTCGTCGTTCGGCTTCGGTGGGACCAACGCGCACGTCGTGATCGAGCAGGCGCCCACGATCAAACCCGCCGAGCGCGGGCCCGACCCGGCCGTCAGCACCCTGGTGGTCACCGGTGCCTCGTCCGAGCGCATCGCCGCCACCGCCGCCACGCTGGCGGACTGGCTCGAGGGTGACGGCAAGGGTGTGGGGCTGGCCGACGTTGCGCACACCCTGAATCACCACCGGGCCGTGCACGGTCGGTTCGCCACCGTGTGCGCCCGCCGTAGCGACGACGCGATCGCCGGCCTGCGCGCGATCGCCGAGCAGCGCACCGCCGACGGCGTCGGCGTCGTCGGACCGCACGACGGCCAGTGTGGTTCGGGCACCGTGTTCGTGTACTCCGGGCAGGGCTCGCATTGGGCCGGCATGGCGCGCAAGCTCCTCGACGACGAGCCGGTGTTCGCCCGCTCGATCGCCGAGCTCGAGCCCGTGTTCGTCGAGCAGGTCGGCTATTCGCTGTGGGACATCCTGTCGGGCAGCCAGGCGATCAGCGGCGACGCCCAGGTGCAGCCGGTGCTGATGGGTCTGCAGCTGGGGCTCACCGATCTGTGGCGGTCCTACGGGGTCCACCCGGATGCGGTCATCGGCCACTCGATGGGTGAGGTCACCGCCGCGGTGGTGTCCGGTGCGCTGTCCGTCGCCGACGGTCTGAAGGTCATCGGGGTGCGGTCGCGGCTGATGTCGCGGATGGCCGGGCAGGGCGCCGTCGCACTGCTGAATCTGGATGCGGACGCGGTCGACGCCCTGATCGCCGATCACCCCGGTGTGGAGGTTGCGGGATACCTGTCCCCGCGCCAGACCGTGATCGCCGGGCCGGTGGAGCCCGTTGACGCGCTCATCGCCGCGGTCAGCGCGCAGAACAAGTTCGCCCGGCGGGTCAACATGGAGGTGGCGTCGCACACCGCCCTGATGGATCCCATCCTGGCCGAATTGCGTTCTGCGCTGGCAGATATCACGCCGCGCAAGCCCTCGGTCCCGTTCCTGTCGACCGCGGTCGAGGACCCGGCCCTGCTGGACGCCGACTACTGGGCCGCCAACGTGCGCAACCCGGCGCGGCTGATGCAGGCGGTCACCGCGGCCGCTGCGGAGAACACCACCTTCATCGAGGTCAGTGCCCATCCGAT
>JAKIXW010000276.1 GCA_022708865.1 Acidobacteriota bacterium | reverse complement strand
CGGGCCGTCGCCGCACAGCGCAGCGGCGTGTTCGCCGAGGAGATCATCCCGGTCACCGTCCCGGCCCGTAAGGGTGACCCGACCATCATCGACACCGACGAGCATCCCCGCGCCGACACCACCATCGATGCGCTGTCGAAGCTGAAACCCGTTCTGGGCAAGTCTGATCCAGACGCTACCGTCACCGCGGGCAACTCCAGCGGGCAGAACGACGCGGCCTCGATGTGCCTGGTCACCACCCCGGAGAAGGCCACCGAACTCGGTCTGACGCCGCTGGTGCGGCTGGTGTCCTGGGGCGTGGCGGGCCCGGTGCCCGCCACCGCGATCGCACTGGCGAAGGCCGGCCTGACGCTGGCCGACATGGACCTGATCGAGCTCAACGAGGCGTTCGCCGCACAGGCCCTGGCGGTCATGCGGGAATGGGAGTTCACCCCGGCCGATCTCGACCGCACCAATGTGCACGGGTCGGGGATCTCGCTGGGTCACCCGGTGGGCGCGACCGGTGGGCGGATGCTCGCCAGTCTGGCCCGCGAGCTCCAGCGGCGCGGGGCCCGCTACGGGCTGGAGACCATGTGCATCGGCGGCGGCCAGGGCTTGGCCGCGGTGTTCGAGAGGGTAACGAATTGACCAGACTTGCACAGACGCTGGGGCTCAACGAATTCCAGACCGAAATAGTCTCGACGGTAAGAAAATTCGTCGACAAGGAGATCATCCCCGTCGCGCAGGAATTCGAGCACGCCGACACTTACCCGCAGGCCATCGTCGACCAGATGAAGGGCATGGGCCTGTTCGGGTTGATGATCCCCGAGGAGTACGGCGGACTCGGCGAGTCGCTGCTGACCTACGCGCTGTGCGTCGAGGAGCTGGCGCGCGGCTGGATGAGCGTGTCCGGCGTGATCAACACGCACTTCATCGTGGCGTACATGATCCGGCAGCACGGCACCGAGGAGCAGAAGCACCACCACCTGACCAAGATGGCCACCGGCGAGTCGCGCGGCGCGTTCTCGATGTCGGAGCCCGAACTCGGCTCTGACGTCGCCGCGATCCGGACCCGGGCCCGGCGGGACGGTGAAGAGTACGTCATCGACGGCCAGAAGATGTGGCTGACCAACGGCGGTAGTTCCACGCTGGTGGCCGTGCTGGTGCGCACCGACGAGGGCGCGGACAAGCCGCACCGCAACCTGACGGCCTTCCTCATCGAGAAGCCATCCGGGTTCGGCGAAGTTCTTCCGGGGGTGACGATTCCGGGCAAGCTCGACAAGATGGGCTACAAGGGCATCGACACCACCGAGATGGTGTTCGACGGCTACCGGGCCTCGGCCGACCAGGTGCTCGGCGGCAAGCCCGGACAGGGCTTCTTCCAGATGATGGACGGTGTCGAGGTCGGCCGGGTCAACGTCTCGGCACGCGCGTGCGGTGTCGGGATCCGGGCATTCGAGCTCGCGGCGCGCTATGCCCAGCAGCGGTCGACGTTCGGCAAGCCGATCGCCGAGCATCAGGCCATCGCGTTCCAGCTGGCCGAGATGGCCTCGAAAGTCGAAGCGGCACATCTGATGATGGTCAACGCGGCCCGGCTGAAGGATTCCGGCGAGCGCAACGACGTCGCCGCGGGCATGGCCAAGTACATGTGCAGCGAGTTCTGTGCCGACGTCACCCAGCAGAGCTTCCGCATCCACGGCGGCTACGGGTACTCCAAGGAGTACGAGATCGAGCGGTTGATGCGCGATGCGCCGTTCCTGTTGATCGGCGAGGGCACCAGCGAGATCCAGAAGCAGATCATCAGCAAGCGACTGCTCGACGAATACCGGATCTGAGGTGTCCGCACCGGAATTCGCACCGCGCCCTCAGCTCGCCGAGGACGTGGCACGGCTGATCCGTCGCCGGATCTTCGACGGAACGTACCCGGCCGGCAAGTACGTTCGGCTCGAGCAGCTGGCCGACGAACTGGGCATCAGTGTCACCCCGGTTCGTGAGGCGCTGTTCGGCCTGCGGACCGAGGGACTGCTCGTCCAGCAGCCGCGGCGCGGCTTTCTCGTCCTGCCCGTCACGCGACGTGACATCGACGACGTCTCCGCGGTGCAGGGGCACATCGGGGGTGAGTTGGCGAAGCGGGCCGCCGGCCGGATCACCGCCGAACAACTGGCGGAGCTGGATCGGATCCAATGTGAGCTCGAACAAGCTTATGCCGCAGATGATTACGAGGGTGCTGTACGCCTGAACCACGAGTTCCACCGCGGCATCAACCTGGCCGCCGACTCCCCGAAGCTCGCGCAGTTGATGTTCCAGATCACCCGTTACGCGTTGGAGTCGGTGTACCCGGCCGTCGACGGTTGGGCGGCGCAGTGTGCCCGCGACCATCGGCGGGTGCTGGCGGCATTGCGCAAGGGCGACGGCGATGCGGCACGTACGGCCATGGATCGCCATCTGTGCGCCGGTTCGAAACCGCTGATCGACCACTTGGCCGGCCTCGGCGTCATTGACTAGGAAGGGGCGGTTCATGGGGGTCCTGGACGGGATCCGGGTGCTCGACTACGGCCGGTTCATTGCCGCGCCCTGGTGCAGTGCACTGCTGGCCGACATGGGCGCCGACGTGCTGCGGGTCGAGAAGCGCGAGGGCGGCGAGGACCGCTGGGTCCAGTCGGTCACCGATTCCGGTGAGGGCGGCACGTTTCTGCAATGCAATCGCAACAAGCGTTCGCTGACACTGGATTCCACTACGGCCGAGGGTGCCGAGATCACCCGCAGACTGGTCGCGCGCTCCGACATCGTCGTCGCCAACATGCCCGCAGCCGGTATGCGGGCCAGTGGATTGGACTACCAGAGCCTGCGCGCGGTCAAGCCGGAAATCATCCTGGCGTCGGCCACCGCGTACGGCGAGGGTGGGCCGTACAGCGACCGGATCGGTTTCGACGGCGCCGGACAGGTGATGTCGGGGGCGACCTACCGCCAGGGACTGCCCGATCAGCCGATCCGAACGGTGGTGCCCTATGCGGATTTCGGGACCGCGCTGACGCTGACGATCGGCGTGATGATGGCGCTCTACCACCGCGACCGGACCGGTGCGGGCCAGCATGTCGAGGGTGCACTGTTGCCCACGGCGCTCATGCTCTCCAACGCGTTCCTGATCGAACGGGACCTGCTGGGCGTCGACAAACCGCGAATGGGCAACCGCGGTACCTCCGTTGCGCCCTGCGATCTGTACCGAACCTCCGACGGCGGCTGGGTGCTGCTGCAGATCGCCGGGCAGCCCATGTTCAAGCGGTGGTGTCGGATGGTCGGCCGGGAGGATCTGTTCGAAGATCCACGGTTCGCCGACGACGACCTGCGCTGGGCCAACGGCGATGTGCTCAACGACCTGATGGCCGACTGGTGCGCAGACAAGACCAAGGCCAAGGTGCTGGCACTGCTGGAGTCCGCGAAACTACCTGCCGCACCAATGCATTCGACCGCCGACGTGCTCAACGATCCGCAGGTTGCGGCGATGGGATATCTGCGGAGGGTCCCATTCCCGGGCGCCCCGCACGATGTACCGATCATCGAGACGCCGTTCCGGATGTCGGCGACCCCGGGTGAGATCCGGCATCGGGCACCGTTGCTCGGCGAGCACACCGACGAGGTGCTGGGCGAGATCGGCTACACCGCAGCGGACGTCCGCGGTCTGCGTGACCGCGCCATCGTGTGATCCCGGCTTGTCGCCGGCCATGAACGACTCAGACCTCGAATAGCCCCGCCAGAGCGAGAAGGTCAACCTTTCCGCTGGACCTCAGCGGCAGCTCCGCGGTGGAGATGACCGCGAACCTGCGTGGAATCTTGTATGCCGACAACAGTTCTCGAAGCAGCGCGCGGGTGGCCGGTTCGTCGAAGGAGGACGGATCGGCGAGGGCGAGGGCAGCGGCGACGATCTGACCGCGCTCGGCGTCAGGCAGCCCGATGACGAACGCGGCGGCGCCCGGTACGACGGCGACGAGCGCCTTCTCCACCTCGGTGGGTGTGACGTTGGCGCCGGCGGTCTTGATCATGGCGCTGGCTCGCCCGAGGAAGTAGTAGAAACCATCGGCATCGACCCGGAACAGATCGCCGGTGTGGAACCAGCCCTCGACGTCGAAGCATTCGGCGCGACCAAGGCCGTAGTAACGCTGCATGAGATAGGGCCCGCGGATGCACAATTCGCCCGAATCGAGCAGCTTGGCCTCGAAGCCGGGAGCAGGCTTCCCGTAGGAGCCGCGGCGAGACTCGGGTTGATCGGTGTCATCCCCGGATAGCAGGACGACGCTGCCGGCCTCGGTCATGCCGAGCATGTTGTGCCGCAGTTCGGGATCGGCCGGCCGG
>JAKIXW010000275.1 GCA_022708865.1 Acidobacteriota bacterium | reverse complement strand
GAGCGCGTTGGCCATCAATTTGATCGGGTGCCGCAGCGCGACCTCGAGCAGCGCCTCGCCGGTGTCGCCGGACAGGTTGGTGCCGCCGATCCGGGTCCGGTCGTCGGCCGGAATACCATGGCTGACAAGCAATTCGCCGACGAAGGACTTGTAGGACTCCGGGATGCGCTCGGCCAACTGAGCGCCGGAGACGTTCTCGCCCTTGCCCTCGTACTTGGCCGGAACGATGATGTCGACGCCGTACGGCTTGCCACGGACCTGTTCGTCGATCCAGGCGAGTTCGTGTTCCAGTTGTTCGGGGGTGAACGCCGTGCCGCCGAGCACGCCGAGGCCGCCGGCGTTGGTGACCGCGGCGACCACGTCGCGGCAGTGACTGAAGGCGAACAGCGGGAACTCGATGTCGAACTGTTCACAGATCGGTGTCTTCATCCGGCCAGTATGACCTTGACAGGTGTCAACAATGTGCACCGGGTCGGGCGGGCCCCAGCCGTGGGACGATCGGGGCATGGCGACCGTCGCACAGTGGATCGAAGGCGCCCGACCGCGCACCCTGCCCAATGCCGTTGCGCCCGTTATCGCGGGCACCGGGGCGGCCGCATGGCTGGGTTCCGCGGTGTGGTGGAAGGCGCTGCTCGCCCTCACGGTCGCGCTGGCACTGATCGTCGGCGTCAACTACGCGAACGACTACTCCGACGGTGTGCGCGGCACCGACGACGACCGCGTGGGGCCGCTGCGGCTGGTCGGATCCCGGGTGGCCGCGCCGCGCGCGGTCCTGGCCGCGGCCGTCATCGCCCTGCTGGTGGCCGCCGTCGCCGGGGTGGCGCTCGCCTGGTTCACCAATCCGTGGCTGATCGCCGTCGGCGCGGCCTGCATCGCCGGCGCGTGGCTGTACACCGGCGGTTCAAAACCGTACGGCTACTCCGGCTACGGCGAGATCGCGGTGTTCGTCTTCTTCGGCCTGGTCGCGGTGCTCGGCACGCAGTACACGCAGGCGCTGCGGGTGGACCGGGTCGGTCTGGCCTGCGCGGTGGCGATGGGTTGCCTGTCGTCGGCGGTGCTGGTCGCCAACAATCTGCGCGACATCCCCACCGATGCGCAATCCGGCAAGATCACGCTCGCCGTTCGGCTCGGCGATCGACGCACGCGCGCGCTGTATCTGGTGCTGATGGCCGTCGCCGGCGGGCTGACCCTGGCACTCACAGCGGCCACCCCGTGGTGTCTGGCCGGCCTGCTCGCCACTCCGCTGGCGATCCGTGCCGCGGGGCCGGTGCGATCCGGTTCGCTCGGGCCGCAGCTGATTCCGGTGCTCCGCGACACCGGTCTGACGATGCTGGTCTGGGCCGTGGCAGTGGCCGCCGCCCTGGCCCTGGGCGGAGCCTAGGCCGCCTGGTCCAGCAGAGCGGTCACCGCGTTGCGCAGATGCTCGGTGTCCACGTGCTCGCCGATGAGCCCGATCGCGTAGCGGTCGCCGCCATCGAGAATGCCCAGCAGCAGATGCTCACATTCGATCGTCCGGCCGCGCCGCGCGCCGAGTTCCCGGTGGGCGTACTCGAGGACCTTCCTGCCGGGCCGATCCAGCGGGATCTGACCGCGTCGCCGCCGGCGCCGCCCGGACCGCCGCAGCGCGTCGTCGAAGGCGTCGCCGCCGACGGTGCGAATCACGTTTTCGCGCACGGCTTTCAGATCGATACCGATGGATGCCAGTGCGGCGGCGTCATCGTCGAAGGTGAAGGCGTCGCGGCCGCCGTCGAGCCTGGCCCGGACCGCCTCCACGGTCAGGCCCACGGCCGAGCACAACGCGGCCAGGTCGCGCCCCGCGCTCTGCAGAACGCCGACCAGCACGTGCTCGGGCCCGATGGCGTTGTCACCGAGCTCGCGGACCTCGGCCTCGGCCAGCACCATCGCGGCGCGGGCGTCACGGGCGAATCGCTCGGGCTGCATTCATCCCCCTCGGTGGTATTTCTGGTGCACGGCCTGCCGGCTGACCCCGAGGGCATCGGCGATGTCCTGCCAACTCCAGCCCTGCTCGCGGGCATTGGCCACGTGGACGGCCTCGAGGCGCTCCTGCAGTCGCTGCAGTGCGCGGACCGCACGCAGGCCCACCGCGGGATCGGCGGTAGCCACCTCATCGGATTCGGCCATGTCGTCAAGGTATCTTGACGACATGGCACGTGTCAAGAAAGGTTGACGGTAGCGTGGCGCGCCGTGGCTTACTCGGACGATGACTCGCCGCGCAGGCGGGCCTGCAGATCCGCACGGTCCTGGCGACGCCGCTCGTCGACGGCGGCGATGCTGGCCGTGGCCCGCTGCCGCAACGGCGTGAACAGCCAGATGCCCAGCGGCAGCGCGATGACGAGCGCGAACAACAGCGCGATGACCAACGGGAACTGCGCAACGCCCAGCAGGTGAGCGCCGTAGAAGATCGCCGCGGTCAGCGCGACCACCAGGAGCAGTCGCGCAAACAGATAGACGAGGACATCGAGCACCATCCGGCCACCGGGTCGTCCGGAACCGTCGGGCGTTTCAGGGGTTTCTGGGGTCTCTGCAGGCATCGGCCGAAGACTACAGACCGGCGTATATTCATCTCAAGGAGGTTGTCGTGACGTACCTGCTGGTCATCCTGGTACTGGCCGCATTGGGCTACGCCGCGTGGCGTGCCGTGCGCGCCCGGCCCCAGCATTCCGGCAAGCGCGTCATCGGCCCCGACGACGACCCCGAATTCCTCTGGCGCCTCAACCATCCCGACAACAAGCCACATTGAAACGCCCAGCCGGGCCCTGCTCCTAGCCGACCCCGGCGTAGGAGTGCAGGCCGACGGTCACCAGGTTGATGAAGAACAGGTTGAACACCATCGCCACGAACCCGACGACGTTGATCCAGGCCGCCTTCTTGTCGCGCCAACCGGCCGTCGAGCGGGCGTGCAGATAGGCTGCGTACACGACCCAGGCGATGAAGGACACCGTCTCCTTCGGGTCCCAGCCCCAGTACCGCCCCCAGGCCTCCTCGGCCCAGATCGCGCCGAATATCACCCCGAACCCGAACACCGGGAACGCGAAGATGGTGGTCCGGTAGGCGATGCGATCCAGCGTCTGGGCGTCGGGTAGCCGCTGGACGATCTGGGCCACCCTCCCTTCGCGCTCAGGTGCGCCGAGCGGCGACATCTTCAGCAGGAACAGGATGCTGGCGACCCCAGCGACCAGGAACACCCCCGATCCCAGACTGACCACCGACACGTGGATGGGCAGCCAGTAGCTCTGCAGCGCCGGCATCACGGGCGCGGCATTCGTGTAGAGCCAGCGCCCCGAAATCGTCAGCAGGATCAGCACCGGCACCAGCACGAACACCCACAGCGCCCGGTACTGCGGTTTGCGCAGCACGATGGCCGCGGCGATCAGCCCGGAGAAGCACGTGAGGTTGATGAACTCGTACATGTTTCCCCACGGCACACGCTCGGTGGCCAGCCCACGCAACACGATGCAGCCGAACAGCGCGGCAATACCGAGGTAGACCAGAGCCAGCCCGGCGCGGCCGACGCGCTCGTCGATGGTCCGTGCCGGTTCCTCGACCACGACGCCGGGACGCTGGCTGTCGGCCGACACCGCCCCCGCGCTGACCAGTTCGCGCGCGGCTACGATGCGGCTCCGGCTGTAGGCCAGCTCGACGGCCAGCAGCAGCAGTGCCACCACCAGGATCACCACCGACGACGTGTACGCCCAGTCGGAGTAGCGGGCCAGCACGAGGTCCACGTGTTCGGTGTTCATCGGCGCTGCTCCTTCTCCTCGCCCGCCGGCGTCAACAATCGCTGCGTGAGCCGCTCGAACTCGTCGCCCCAACCGGAGTTGTCCGTGCGCGCCAAGCCGCCCATCTCGACGTTCACGGTACCGGTGCCGTCGCCGCCCGGCCCCACACGGACCCAGATCCGCCGACGGCGCACCACCAGCGAGACCAGCAGGCCGGCCATCATCGTCATCGCGAAGAACAGCACCCACAACTGGCCCGGGTCGTGGGACACCTGCGCACCAGGGTCCCGTCGTCGAGCCGCACCTGCTCACCGGCCCGCAGGTTCACCCGGTCGACCTTCTGCAACCGGCCCTGCTCGATCAAGCGCGGGTCGAGGCTGAACAGCGACTGCGGCCGGCCGGTATCCAGGCCCGTGTCGCCGCGATAGATGTCGACCGCGACCGCCGGATTGTTCAACGCCGGATAGCCGCTGGAGAGCAGCTTGCCGTCGAGTTGCTCGGTCGGTGCGAACAGTCCCTGGATCGCGATCTGATGCTTCCGCCGCTCGGCGGGGTCGGGGTGGCTGCCGGCCGGCGGATCGATCCGCACGACACCC
>JAKIXW010000274.1 GCA_022708865.1 Acidobacteriota bacterium | reverse complement strand
CGCTGATGGCCGGCACCCCGACCTGGATGAGCCCGAAGAGCACGCCGATGGTCGAGCCCAAGGTGAAGAGCCGCCAGCGCTGGCTCTTGGGGCGCTCGCCGCCGCGGCCGCGCAGGTAGGCGGCGCGGGCGCGGCTGACCTCATCGTCGGCCCCGGCGGCCGCCGCCGTGCCGCCGGACTTGCGACGGTCGTCGGTCTCGGCCATGGCCATGATGCCCTGGGCGGAGACCGGGGCCATCGGGAAGGGCAGACGCTCAACGTCCGAGGTCAGGCGGAAGAAGAAATACCCGATCGTGTATTTGTTGAGGAAGCCGATCACCGTCATGAAGAACGCCAGCCCGATCGGCACCAGCCAGTCGCGGTGGAAGAGATTGCGTTCGAGGATGGCCGGGCTGTCGGGCTTGGGGACAAACCAGGAGGGGAAGGCGTCGCGCATGCCGGCGTCACGCACCGCGTCCGAGGTGACCAGGAAGGCGCGGTAGACGAACTCGCCGATGGGGCCGCCGGACATGATGATCCCGACCGCGTAGAGGAGCACGACCAAGTTCTGCTTGGACATCGGCTTGAGGGCGCGGCGGGCGACCTCGCTGAACAGGATGAGCGTCACCCAGGTGGCCGCCGACCCCATGCCGCCGCCGGTCATCAGGCTCAGGTAGATCGAGCCCGGCAGCATGATCAGGCCGCAGAAGAGGATGCCGACCACGGTGGACCAACCGAACCCGTCCTTGTATTCGGTCGGCGTCTCAAGCAGGTTGCGGTACTGCTCGAGTTCCTTGTCGGTCAAGGGGTTAGCCATTGGCGGTTCCTTGGCTGCGGGCCTCGGCGCTGAGCAGCTGGCGCGATTCCTCGAAGAGCCGGGCCCGCTCCTCGATGCTGACGGCGCGCCAGTAGAGGAAGTTCTGCCGGAGCTGGGCGACAAACGGCGGGTTCAGCCGCACCCACGACTCGCGGGTCCCGGAAAGGCGGATGATCTCGATGCGGGCGATGAACTCGCGGGTCTCGGCGTCGGTCGGCAGGGCGATGACCAGCTCCTGGGAGACGCCGAGGTCGAACGGCTTCAGCCAGATCGTGCAGCGGATCTCCGGGATGTAGGCGTCGCCGGCCAGCGGGTCGGTGGCGGCGCCGACACCGGTGTGCGGCGGCCCGGCGAAGAACTTGCCCGAGCTGCCCTCGCCGTGGTCGGCCAGGTAGCGGTGGAAGAAGGCGAGGACGGCGACGCGGTCCTTGAAGTCAAAGGTGAACGGCAGGCTGAACGCCATGCGGTCGCCCTCGGGCTCGGGCAGCTTCCATCCGGACTCCTCGGCCGGGGCCGCGATCTCCATGGCGGAGCGGGCCGGGAAGTAGGTCGAGATGAAGACGGCGACCATGATGGCCAGCGAGGCGTAGATGGTGGTGATCGAGGTGAAGGACATGTTGAGGCCGCCGGTCCACCCGGCCAGGGTCAGCACCCGCCCCGTGCCCTGGCTGAGCAGGTAGCCGAGCACCGACCCGACCACGGCGTAGACCACCGCCTCGCTGATGAACATGCCGAAGATGTAGCGCGGCGCGATGCCGACCGCGTTGTAGACGAAGATCTCGTTGCGCCGCTCGTAGACCGACCCCCGCATGGTGTTCAGCACCGTCATCGCCGCAATGATCAACGGGATCACAATCTCAACCAGCCCGGCAAAGGAACTCTCGCGCGCAATCTTCCCGAAGTAGGCGACCCCGTCGAGGCCGAAGTACGTCTCCTGGCCGCTCTGTTCGAGGTAACGGTCAATCTCGGCCCGCGCCTGCTTGTACGAGAGGGCAGGCATGTGCACGGTCGCCGACACCAGGCGCATGTCGGCCATGTCAATCTGGGCGCTGAAATCCTCCCGCGCAAGAATCTGGCGCGCCGCACTCTGGCGCGGGTCGTCGTCCTCGGCCAAAAGCTCATTCGAGGAATGCAGCTGCTGGACACGGACGGCCTCGACGTCGAAGGGCAGCAGGTCGCGGTCGTCAAGGTCGCGCAACCGGCGGAGCGATTCGGTCTCGAAGATGCCGTGGATGACAACGGCGGCGCCGTTGACGGTGGCCGCGACCTCGCCGGCGTCCACCTCCCCGGCCGTCAGCCCCATCTCCGCCGCCATCTCGTCGGAGACCAGCACCGGCACGGGGGCGTCGGGCGTGACGGTCTCGGGGATCTCGGGCAGCCAGCCGCGCCCGGTCAGCAGGCTGATGCGGTCGCGCAACGGCTCGCGGGCCGTGAACGTCATGACCGACTCGACGCGGAGCTTCTTCGCGGTGCCGCCCTCGGGTTCGTAGACCAGGTTGATCTCGGGGTTGCGGCAGGCCGAGCTCCAGGCGTTGCGCCGGCCCAGCACCATGCACCGCGTCGAGACTTCATACAGGTGGCCGTAGCGGTTGCGGAGGGCGAACAGCTCGCTGTCCGAGATCGGCGCAAACTTCTTCGGCTTGACCAGCAGGCCCTGGTAGGCCGCCTTGCCGATGGCGTTGGAGGTCTGCACCAGGTTGCTCCGGATCGAGGTGAAGCAGATCATGGCGAACGTGATCAGCACGAGCGTCGCGCAGGTCAGCCCGGTGCGCACCTTGCGGCGGTGCATGTTGTTCAGGCCCAACGCGAAGGCGGTGGCCATGACCCCGAACTTGTTGACCTCGGCCGCCGCAACCTGCCCGCGCCGCTTGCGCAGCTCCTCGAAATTCTCCTGGAACTTCGCCGAGAACATCAGCGTCACCCCGCCGGAGACGAGCATGACGACGAACCCCAGCAGGATCATCAGCGAGGAGCGGATCATCTCGAACGCGGGGTGGAGCAGGCGCAGGAGAAGGAAGACGGCGATGAAGATGACCGCCTCGGCGGCCAGCTGCTTGCGGATGTCGGGGAAGCCGAAGGCCAGCTTCTCGAAGAAATACACGAAGGGCACCAGCAGCCCGAGGTACCAGAGGATGCCGACCACCGACTCGTAGATCGAGCGGCGGAGGACGGGATGGTTGAGGATGCCGTACGTGGCCGCCTCGGACGTGGCCAGGTGGCGCTGGTGCGCCGACAGCTCGGGGCCGGCCGCTGCGGCCAGCAGCTCGCCGCTCTTGCGGTGGAAGGCCTGGGCGCGCGCGTCGGCCATGTGGTGCCGAGTCTGCAGCTCGATGCGACGGCCGTTGACCTGCTGGACCGAACCGGCAATCTGCCGCGGAATCTCCAGCAGGACCGGCGTGTAGTAGGCCAGGAACCCCTCCCCCTCAATCTCGCGCTCGCCCGCCGGCCCCGCGCCGACATTGAGCAGGAAGGCGCGCGTGTCCATCACCAGCTTGTTCTGCGCCGAACCCGCCTTGAGGGTGACGTAGAACGGCCGGTCGGGTTCGAGGAAGGCGGTGACGATGCCGCTGGCCGCCGGGGTGTAGATGTTGGTGCGGGTCAGCGGGGTCAACCCCTCGCGCGAGACGAAGCCGACCCCGGCGAAGGCGCTCAGCGTCTGCGGGTTGACCGTGTCGAAGAGCGTCACCGGGCTGGCGCGGAAGACCACGATGTTGACGTTCGAGCGGCTGGCGCCCCAGCCTAGGTTCATGGACTTGTAGACGGCCTGCCCGGCCGGCCCCTCATCCTTGACGTAGGCAATCGCCCCGGCCCCGTCGAAACCGACGGCCTCCGGGCTGTACAGCCCTGTCGACACGAAATTGGCGACCGTGAAGCGCTGGCGGTATTCGCCGTAGACATCCGTGAACAGGAAGAAGTAGTTGTAGTAGCCCGGCGCCTCGTAATGCCCCGAGTTGCCCTTGTGCCCGACCAGCGCGCTCTCCAAGGGGAAGTTGGGCACGATCGCCCGCCCGACGTTGGCCACGAAGACCGCGCCGCCGATCTCCCCGATGTCCACCTTGATCGGTTCGTCGAACGCGCCCTCGCCGTGGGCCAGCTCGAGCAGGGCGTCGCCGGCGAAGGCCAGGGCGTCGCGCATGGTGGCGGTGTCGCGCATGTAGGGCAGCTCAACCGGGTAGCCCCAGGCCGCGTAGGAGTTCGGACGGTCGCTCTGGATCAGCGACATGGCCGGATAGCCGAAGGCCCGCCAGATCCCCGAGTCCAAGTTCAGCCCGGCCACCAGGTTGTTCGCCCAGTTGTCGTGCCACTTGGCGCGCAACGGCTCGTAGAGGAACGCCTCCCCGTAGTCGCCGCGCTGCCAGGTCGCCATCAGGATGTCGTTGAAGGTGAAGCTGTAGCGGTAGTTGTTGCCCTCGCCGCCGCGGCCCAGGATGAATGTCGCCCGGTCGGTGGTCACCTTCTCCGGATCGGCCGGACAGAGCATGGGGTCGACGACGACCAGGCGCTTGTAGGAGCTGAGCAGGCGGTTGATCTCGAGGCCGCT
>JAKIXW010000273.1 GCA_022708865.1 Acidobacteriota bacterium | reverse complement strand
TCACCACCATGTTCTTGCTGCTGGCGATCCTGACCGGGCTGCTCACCGGCTGGCTGCATTTCCGCATCGACTACGCCGGACACACCCAGGTGAAGAACACCCGCCGCAACCGGGTGCTGGCCTCCACCCCGCTGCTGATCGTCGCGAGCATCATGGTGGTCCTCGAGGTCGGCTCGATGGCCAAGGGCTTCGCGCAGCGCTACCCGACGTACACCGTGGGCAAGGCCAACGTCGCGGCCCTGCGTGCCGGTCTTTCCGATGCGAGTTGCGGGATGGCCGACGACGTCCTGGTCGAACCGGACGCGAATGCCGGTACGTTGCAACCGGTTCCGGGTCAGACCTTCGGCCGCTACGGTCCGCTGGGCGGTGAGAATCCGGTCGGATTCACCCCCAACGGCATCAGCGACGACCTGACGCCGCCGCACCCCGTGGTCGGCAACCCCGGCACGCCCAACTCGGATTCCTCGCCGGACAAACCCAATGTCGGCATCGCGTTCGCCGCCGGAACCGGCGGCGGCTACGGTCCCGTCGGTGTCAACGGCTCCAAGGTGTTCCTGCCGTTCGGCCTCGACCCGGCGCGCACGCCGGTGATGGGCAGCTACGCCGAGCCCGGCTCGGATCAGGCTTCAGCTGCCGCCAAGGCGACGTCGTCGTGGTATCAGCTGCCCCCGCGCACCCCGGACCGCCCGGTGGTGACCATCGCCGCCGCCGGAGCGATCTGGTTCTACGACGAGGAGGGCAAGTTCAACTACGGGCAGTCGCTGAAACTGCAGTACGGCGAGCACCGTGCCGACGGCAGCTACCGGCCGCTGGCCGAGGTCCAGCCGATAGATGTCTTCGCTCAATTCGCTTGGCGCAACCTGAGATTCCCGCTCGCCGCGGCCCCGCCGGAGGCCAACGTGGTGCGGATAGTCGCCGACGACCCCAACCTGTCGGTGGAGCAGTGGTTCGGCTTCACCCCGCCGCGGGTTCCGGTGTTGCAGACCGCGCAGGAATTCCTCGGTACCCAGACCCCGGTCCTGATGGACATCGCGACGGCCGCGAACTTCCCATGCCAGCGGCCGGCCAGCCAGCACCTCGGCGTGGCCCAACTGCCGCAGTACCGGATCCTGCCCAACACCAAGCAGGTGGTGATTTCGTCGAACCAGTGGCAGGCCGCGCAGGACGGGGGACCGTTCCTCTACATCCAGGCGCTACTGACCACTGCGACCGTGCCGACGTATCTGCGTGACGACTGGTACCGGGACTGGGGTTCGATCGAGCGCTATATCCGCGTGGTGCCCGCCGCGCAGGCCCCCGACGCCACCATCGAGGAAGGTTCCACGCGCGTGTACGGCTGGACCCGCACCGGCCCGATCCGGGCGCTGCCATGACCCGGACCCTGGCCACCCCAGCACCGCCGACCAACGACAGCGGCAACGTGGGGGTCCTGCGCTGGGTCGCCATCATCGCCGGCGCGCTCGGGGTGATCCTGGCCGTCGCGACCCCGCTGCTGCCCGTGGTGCAGAGCACCGCGACCCTCAACTGGCCTCCGAAACAGGATGGGCACGGCGTCCTCGCCAACGTGACCGCGCCGCTGATCTCGCAGGCGCCGGTGTCGATGGACGTCACTGTGCCGTGCGAGGTGGTCCGCGGCCTGCCGCCGGCCGGCGGACTGATCCTGGGAACCGCGCCGGCCAAGGGCAAGGACGCCGCCCTGAACGCGCTGTTCGTCAACGTCACCTCGGCGCGGGTCGACATCACCGACCGCAACGTCGTGATCGCCAGCGTCGACCGGGCCCGCGTGGTCGGGACGGGTTGCGAACGCATCGAAATCACCTCCACCAAGGACGGCACGTTCGCCGACTTCGTCGGCCTGACCAAACCCGACGGCAGCCCGCAGCGCACCGGATTCGCGGATCCGAACCTGCGCCCGGCGATCGTCGGCGTCTTCACCGACCTGACCGGCCCCGCCCCACCGGGGCTGTCCCTGTCGGCCACCGTCGACACCCGGTTCTCCACCACCCCGACACCGCTGAAACTCGCGGCGATGCTGTTGGGTATCGCGTCGACCGTCGTCGCCCTGCTGGCGCTGTGGCGCCTCGACCGACTCGACGGGCGCCGCATGCAGCGGCTGATCCCGACCCGCTGGCGCACCTTCACCGTCGTCGACGCGACCGTGGTCCTGTCGTTCCTGGTCTGGCACGTGATCGGCGCGAACTCCAGCGACGACGGCTACATCCTGGGCATGGCCCGGGTGGCCGACCACGCCGGTTACATGTCGAACTACTTCCGTTGGTTCGGCAGCCCGGAGGATCCGTTCGGCTGGTTCTACAACCTGCTGGCACTGATGACCCATGTCAGCGACGCCAGCATCTGGATGCGGCTGCCCGACCTGATCTGCGGCCTGGTGTGCTGGCTGCTGTTGTCGCGCGAGGTGCTGCCGCGGCTGGGCCCGGCCGTGGTGGCCAGCCGGCCCGCGCTGTGGGCCGCCGGCCTGGTACTGCTGGCCGCCTGGATGCCGTTCAACAACGGCCTGCGGCCCGAGGGCCAGATCGCCACCGGCGCATTGATCACCTACGTGCTGATCGAGCGGGCCATCACCTCGGGCCGGCTGACGCCCGCTGCGCTGGCGATCCTGACCGCCGCGTTCACTCTCGGCATCCAGCCCACCGGGCTGATCGCGGTGGCCGCGCTGGTGGCCGGCGGCCGGCCGATCCTGCGGATCTTCATGCGCCGGCGCAAGGTGTTGGGCACCTGGCCGCTGCTGTTGCCCATGCTGGCCGCGGGCACGGTGATCCTGGCGATCGTTTTCGCCGACCAGACGCTGGCAACGGTGTTGGAAGCCACCAGGATTCGCACCGCCATCGGCCCGAGCCAGGCCTGGTACACCGAGAACCTGCGGTACTACTACCTGATCCTGCCGACCGTCGACGGGTCACTGTCGCGGCGGTTCGGGTTCCTGATCACCGCACTGTGCCTCTTCACGTCGATGTTCATCATGTTGCGGCGCAAGCGAATTCCGGGTGTGGCTCGTGGGCCGGCCTGGCGGCTGATGGGCGTCATCTTCGCCACCATGTTCTTCCTGATGTTCACCCCGACCAAGTGGGTACACCACTTCGGGCTGTTCGCCGCCGTCGGTGCCGCCATGGCGGCACTGGCCACCGTCCTGGTGTCCCGGGCGATGCTGCGCCGCCCGCGCAACCGGATGACGTTCCTGACCGCACTGTTCTTCGTGCTGGCGCTGTGCTGGGCCACCACCAACGGCTGGTGGTACGTGTCCAGCTACGGTGTCCCGTTCAACAACGCGATGCCCCGGATCGCCGGAATCACGATCAGCACCGTGTTCCTGGTGCTGTTCGTGCTGTCCGCGATCTACACGGTGCGCCTGCATTTCGCGCCGCCGGACCGCGGCGACGGTGCGGTGAGCCGACTGCTGACGGCGGCTCCGGTGCCGCTGGCGGCCGGCTTCATGGTGCTGGCGTTCTTCGCCTCCATGCTGGCCGGCGCCGTGCGCCAATATCCGACCTACTCCAATGCGTGGGCCAACCTGCGCTCGTTAACGGGCGGCTGCGGCCTGGCCGACGACGTCCTGGTCGAACCGGATGCCAACGCGGGATTCTTGACGCCGCTACCCGGCTCGTACGGTCCTCTGGGCCCCCTCGGCGGTGCGAAACCGGTGGGCTTCACCCCCAATGGGGTACCGGAACACATTGTGGCCGAAGCGATCCGGCTGCCCTACTCGGTGCCGGGCACCGACTACGACTGGGACCGTCCGGTCAAGCTGACCACCCCGGGGATCAACGGTTCCACCGTGCCGCTGCCCTATGGATTGGACCCGGCCCGGGTGCCCCTGGCCGCGTCGTTCACCGATGGCCCGCAGCAGCAGGCCACGCTGGAGTCGGCGTGGTACCAGCTGCCGCCGGCCGACGACGGGCATCCGCTGGTGGTGGTCACCGCGGCGGGCACCATCGCGGGCGACAGTGTCGCCAACAACCACACCGAGGGACAGGCCGTCGAGCTCGAGTATGCCCGGGTCGGTCCCGATGGTGCGCCGATCCCGGCGGGCCGGCTCGCACCGTACGACCTCGGCCCGACTCCGTCATGGCGCAATCTGCGCTACCCGCGCGCGCTGGTCCCGGCAGACGCAACACTGATTCGTGTTGTCGCACAGGACAAGTCGCTGAGCCGCGGCGACTGGGTTGCCCTCACGCCGCCGCGCGTACCCGAACTACGCTCCGTCCAGGAGTATGTGGGCTCGGAGCAGCCTGTGCTGATGGACTGGGCGGTCGGTCTGGCATTCCCGTGCCAGCAGCCGATGCTGCACGCCAACGGCGTCACGCAGGTGCCCAAGTTCCGGA
>JAKIXW010000272.1 GCA_022708865.1 Acidobacteriota bacterium | reverse complement strand
GTAACCCAGCAGCGCCGGTGACGGCCGGTCGAATCGGCCGACGAACCCGCCGGCGGCCACCAGGATCTGCCCGGTGATCCCCTGCGCCAGGTCGCTGACCAGGTAGGCGTACAGCGGCGCGACGTATTCCGGTGGCGCTGCACCCAGCGACGCCGCAGCGGTGGCCTCGTCGAGCAGCCCACGTCGCTGCAGTCCGCGAATCTGCTCCTCGTAATCCGGGCCGGAGGAGATCCGGGTCTTGGCGCCCGGGCATATCACGTTGGCGCGGACGCCGTACTCCCGCAGTTCGGCCGCGACGGCCAGGGTCAGCCCGTTGACCGCGCCCTTGCCGGCGGGATAGCCGGTGCCGCCGTAATCCCCCAGGAACGCGAACGAACTGGTGTTGACGATCGCCCCGGAGCCCTGTTCCGCCATGATCGGCGCGGCCGCGCGGCAGCTGTGGAACGCCGTCAGCAGATGGCTGTCCAGTTGGTCCTGGAACTCCTCGCCGCTGATGGTCAGGATCGACGATCCGGGCGGTTCCGGGATACCGGCGCAGTTCACCACCATGTCCAGACCGCCGAACGTGCTGGTGCACTGGCCGATCAGGGCGGCGGCGGTGTCCGCGTCCGACGGTGAGCCGGTAAAACCGGTGGCCCGGTGCCCCGCGGCGGTGATCTCGTCGACGACGGCACGGACCGCGTCGTCGCGGCGGGCGTTGACGACCACGCCGGCGCCCAGCTCCGCCAGCAGGCGAGCCACCTCACGACCGATCCCGCGGCTGCCGCCGATGACAACGGCGCGCCGACCCGCCAGCACTTGCTGTGTCATGCGGCGAATCCTGCCAGGGCCCCTGGCGGGCCAGCGGCCGCAGGTGCAAGTGTGGACAGTGATGAGTACCCCGGACCCACTGCGGTGGTGGGATCCCCGCCACCCGATGGACGCGATGACAGCCGTGTGGTCCATCGCCGATTACCTGCCACTGTGGGCCGGCACCGGCGCCGCATATCAAACCCTGTTCCTGGCCCTGCGCCGCGCGGCGCTGGGCCGGACGTTCACCACCGAGGTCGCAGGTGACCAGCTTCAGGTGACGGTGCGTGAGATTGTGTCGCTGCTCGATCCGGTCCGGCTGATCAAGGGCCGACTCGACATCCGGCTGTTGTTCTCGGAGATCCGTTGGGGCCCATATGATTTCAACCCATCCGACGTTGTGCTGCGACGGGTTGCGCTGCGGTCGGGCACGCCGCCGGTGGTGTCGGCCGATCTGGCCGAGTTGCGGTTGGACATCCCGACCGCCACCCTGGACACGATGGTGCGGCGTGCCCGGCCGGGCATGTCCGTCCACATCGACGACGAGGGTGTGCCCCGGGTGCGGTGGGCGCGCCGGCCGGGCTGGGGCAACGTCGAGTGCGATCTGAGCGTCACCGCTGGCGCACCGACAGTGCTCACGATCAGTCCGCGGGCGCTGATGATCGGCGGCCGCCGGTGGCGCGCCCCGGTCGGCATGCAGAGCTACCGGTTGGCGCTCGATCGGCTGCCGTCCGGTCTCGAGATCACCGGCGTGCGTTGCCGTCCGGGTGCGCTGCGCGTCCACGCGACGATGCCCAACTGGCGGTTGCCGCGCTGATCTCGTGGAACGCCGGTGGGGTCAGCGGTCTGGGATCCAGTCGAACGTCGCGGGATCCGGACCGCGCCGGCCCTTCACACCGCGGTCCAGGGCGGAGATGGCAGCCATCGGGTCGGCGGTCTGCGCGGGCGGGATCTGATACCCACCGAAACCCAGCTGCGGAATGGTGGTGCCGTCGTCGAGGGCCATGGCGGGTACTCGGCTCATGGATTCGACGGTGCGTCGCTCGCCGAAGCTGCTGACACTTCATGATGAATCTGTAAAGCTGGGCCGATGACCACGGTTCAGGGCGAAACCGGCGTGCTGGCCGGCGACGAGCGCATGCTGATCGACGGCGAACTGCAGCACACCGCCAGCGGCGCAACCTTCGACGTCATCCATCCGGCCAGCGAACAGGTCGCGGGCCAGGCCACCGACGGCACCGTCGAGGACATGACCCGCGCCGTCGGTGCGGCCCGGCGGGCGTTCGACCAGTCGGACTGGTCGCGCGACGTCGACTTCAGGTTCCACTGCCTGACCCAGTTGCACGACGCGCTGGAACGTCACAAGGAGCACCTGCGTCGGGTGCTGATTACCGAGGTGGGCTGCCCGGTGACGGTCACCGGCAGCCAGATCGAGAGCCCCATCGCCGAGGTGAAGTTCTGGGCCGAACACGGCCGCGACTTCGACTACATGGTGGACACCGGCCTGCACGACACCCCGGCAACACCGTCGTCCTCAAACCTGCGCAGCTCACACCGTGGTCGGGCACCGAGCTGGGGCGGATCGTGGCCGAGGAGACCGACATCCCGGCGGGCGTCTTCAACGTGGTGGTCGGCAACTCCGACGAGGTCGTCGAGTGGATGGCCGCCAATCTCTCGGCGATCCCGATGAGCATGCACTACATCACCAACGTCGAGATCCTCGCCGCCGACGACGACGCGGCCACCGTGCGGGCGATGTTCTACAACCCGATGACGCTGCCGGGGATGGTGGAGCTGAGCTCGTGCGGTGGCTACTACCACCACAACCTGGTGCGGACGCCGGACGGCTGGCGCAGCCGAGGGCTGCGCGAAGATATGCTCTGGTTCGCCAATCCGCCGACCCGTACGTCGGCGACTCCGTTGCCCGGCGAATAGCATTCGACAATGCTTCGCGAACAGAACCGTCCGGCACCGGCCGCCGACACCGCCGATCCCGCGGCGGGTTCGACCAGCGACCGCATCCTGGCCGCCACGGCAGAGGTGCTCGGCCGCAATGGGATGTCCAAACTCAGCCTGTCGGAGGTGGCGTTGCAGGCCGGGGTGTCCCGCCCCACGCTGTACCGGTGGTTCGCGTCCAAGGAAGAGCTGCTCGACGCGTTCGGCGCCTGGGAGCGCCGCAAATTCGACAACGGCGTCAACCAGGCTACCGCCGGGTTGCGGGGCAACGAGAGGCTCGACGCGGCACTGCGTTTCATCGTCGACTATCAGCAGTCCTATTCGGGGGTGCGGATGATCGACATCGAACCTGGCCACGTGATCGGGCAGATGACCAACGTCGTCCCGATCATGCGGGACCGCCTCGAGCGGTTGATCTCCGGCCCACGGGCCGCGGTGGCGGCCGCGACGGCCGTGCGCGTCGCCGTCGCGCACTACATCGTCCGCAGTGACGACAAGGAACAGTTCCTCGATCAGCTGCGCCTGGTCGTCGGCATCAAGAAGTGAACTGCGCGGCGATCCCGGCCAGCATCTGCCGGTGCGCGCCGACGCCCTTGCGCACCGTGACGCCAGCCAGCGGCCGGGGCGCGGCGAATTCGATCCGTTCGGTCAGCAGCGTGCCGGCGCCGTCGGGTTCGAACGAGACGACCGTGTGCAACCGGACTCGCGGGAACTGCCACGAATCAGCGATGACGTCGCCCATGCGCGGCACCGTCAGCCGGGCGGTGTAGCGGATCGGCAACGCGATCGGTCCGAACGGGATGCGATCACGCACCACGTAGCGCTGCATGTACCCGTCCGCCATCTCCTGTCTTCCGGTGCTGCGCACCGACACCACCAGCGGGTGCAGCGCGGTGATGTTGTCCAGGTCGACGTAGAACCGTCGCACGACATCCGGGGTGGCCGGGACATGCTCGGTGAGAACCTGCGTGGTCCGGCGGGTCATGCCGAACAACCTAACCGGCGCGTGACTAGCGTCACGTCCCCGAGTACGCTCTGCTGAGCGACTGCCCAGCAACCCTCGGGCAGCGCTGCCGACGAAACTGGAGCCCACGCCGATGACGGACAGTGTGACCACTCGGTATGCCGGAACCCGGATGCCCCGCGTCGAGGACAACCGCCTGCTGACCGGGCACGGAACCTTCGTCGATGACATCCAGCGACCCGGCATGCTGCATGCCTGCTTCGTGCGAAGCCCGTACGCCCGAGCGACGATCACCGCGATCGATCCCTCGGCTGCCCTGGCTATGCCGGGCGTGGTGGCGGTCTTCACCGCGGACGTCAAAGAGGCCTGGCACGCGGTCACTGGCAGGGACGTCTCCGACACGCCGCGGCCCCCACTCGCCGAGGGCGAGGTCAAGTTCGTCGGCGACCCGGTTGCGCTCGTCGTCGCCGAGAACCGCTATCTCGCCGAGGACGCCATCGAACGCGTCGAGGTCGACTACGAACCGTTGCCGGCGATCGCCGACTTCCTGCAGGCGCCCACCTCGGGTATCGCTGTGCACGAGGCATTCCCGGACAACATTGCCGGCGGGATGGCCGGTTTGCCCCCGGACGAGGACACCTTTGCATCGGCCGCCTGTGTCGCCAAAGCCCATGTGTACCAACAGA
>JAKIXW010000271.1 GCA_022708865.1 Acidobacteriota bacterium | reverse complement strand
GCGCGAGCTGCGGGAGTCTCGATCGTGACCGGTGACACCAAGGTCGTAGACGCGGGACACGGCGACGGCGTCTTCATCAACACCGCCGGGATCGGCCGGGTCCGCCCAGGTCTCGAACTCGGGCCTTCGCAGGTCCGCCCGGGGGATCGGATTCTGGTCTCGGGGCCGGTGGCCGCACACGGGATCGCCGTCATGAGCGTGCGCGACGGCCTTGAGTTCGGCTCGGACATCGTCACCGACAGCCAGCCGCTCAACGGTGTCATCGGCCGTCTTCTGGATTCCGGGGCTCAGGTGTCGATGATGCGTGACCCAACCCGGGGTGGTGTTGCGGCGACACTCAATGAGATCGCCGCGGCGGCCGACGCGGGCATCCAGATCGTGGAAAGTGCCGTGCCCGTGCCCGACGACGTACGAGCAGCATGTGCCTTCCTCGGTCTTGATCCGCTCCTCGTGGCCAACGAGGGCCGAGTCGTGGTCTTCGTGAGGGCCGACGACGCCGACCTCGCCCTTGAAGTCCTGCAACAGGAGAACCCCGCGGCGGCGATCATCGGGGAGGTCGTGGCCGAACACCGCGGTGTGGTGGTCGCCAAGACCGGCATCGGCGGTACCAGGGTGGTGGATCTCCCGCTCGCAGAGCAGCTTCCCCGGATCTGCTGAGGCCTACCTGCGTCAGCCCGGCAACCAGGAGACCTTCCCGGCCAACAGCGCGTAGCCGACGAACGCCACGATGTCGATGAGCGCGTGCGCCACGATCATCGGCATCACCCGGCCCCAGCGCTTGAACAACCAGCCGAACACCAGGCCCATCACCACGTTGCCGACGAATCCGCCGACTCCTTGGTAGAGGTGGTACGACCCGCGGATCACCGCACTTGTCACGATGGCAGAGGTCCAGTTCCAGCCCAACTGGCGAAGTCGGTGCAGGACGAAACCCAGGACCACGACCTCCTCGAGCACGGCGTTCTCCACAGCGCCGAGGACCAGCACCGGTGTCCGCCACCACTCGTCGGGCAGCCCCTGCGCGGCCACGTTGAGATTGATGCCGGCGTTGTAGGCGATCAAGTACCAGATCAAGCCGGTGCCCCCGATCAGCGCGGCGAGCGCGGTGCCCCGGCCGAGGTCACGCCCGGGCTGCGAGGCATCGACACCGATCACGCGCAGGCTCTCACCGGAGCGCTGCAACAGATAAGCGACGAGCCCGACGATGACGAGCGCGAAACCGATCCTGAGCAACTGCAGGGTGAGGTCGAGCAGGGGCCGCGGGGACGCTGACGGGTTGAGCGTGGTCGTCTGCTCAGCCAACGGCACGCCGCTGGTGAGGTCGGCGACGAAGTCGACCACCGAGAAGACACCCGCCCGGCCCAAGGACAGGCCGAGGACGAGCAGGATCTCGGCGATGAGGTAGCCACGCCGAAGGACCGGCTGCTCACCGCTGACCATGTGCGTCAGGCTACTGCTCAGCCCTCCGAGGAGAATCCGGGTGGGAAGATCTCAACGCAGCCGGCCGCGCCGTTCTCGACGCCGAGGGCGAAGGCCTCGAGGCGTTCCTCGGCCGTCCCGTGAGCATCCGGGTCGTTCCAGGGTGTTCCCTCCGGATCCGCCACCGAGATCACCGCGTCGGCAGCCTGATCCGCGGCGTTCTCACCGAGAAGGCCCTGATCATCGGCCCAGCCCGCCCATGCGCCTGCGAAACAGTCCGCCTGCAGTTCCGATTCGATCGTGAGCGGGAACTCGCCGGAGAGGCCGAGCCGAGCCTGCGCGCCGTGGCCGAACTCATGCGCCAGGATCACGGCGTTGGCCATGTCGCCGTACTCCTCGAAGTAGGGGACCATCAGACCCGGTTCGTCCCATGCGATGAAGTCCCCGCCGCGTTGGTTGCAGTAGACGGCGTTCTCGGCACCGACCGGCTCGCCGCCGCAGGCAGGACTCTCCTGTTCCGGCGGGTAGTACGCGATGAACTCGTCGGGCTCTGTCCATTCGATGCCGAACTCGGTCGGCATCGTCTCGATCCAGTACTCGTTGATGGAACCAAGTGCCAGGTTCATGGCGTCGTCGTACGCCGCGAAGTCGAACTCGTCGGCACCGTCGTCGGCCTTGAAGGAGAACGACGTCCCCGACGGGGCGGAGGTGGGGACTGCTCCGGTTCGCTCCCCGCCTTCCGGTACCGCAACTGCGGTTTCGGCGGCGTCGGTGGCGACCGGTTCGGCGGTGCTGCTGTCGTCCCCGCATCCGGCGAGAACCACGGTGAGCGCTGCGCCGAGCGCGAGAATCAGTGAGGGGCGGCGGGAGATCATTCCCGCAGGGTAGCGGGAACAGTCGAAGGGTGCGAGCGACGCAGGCCTGCAACACACAGTGGCTCCCGCGACTGGACTCGAACCAGTAACCGTCCGATTAACAGTCGGATGCTCTGCCAATTGAGCTACGCGGGAATCCCGTCTAGCGTACATTTCGCAGTGCTGCGGCGACACGGCCGGGGCCCGCAATACGCTGCTGACGGGTGGCTCCGGGGAGATTGCGGTTGTGCAACGCACATTCCGTCTGCCCAGTCTTTTCACCTACGGTGGTATCGCCCCTTCATCCAAGTGTCAGTGAGTCGAGGAATGAGCCTTCGCCCCGTAGCAACCACAGTCGGGCTGCTTCTGTTGGTCGGTAGCGCGGGCCCTGCTGTGGGTAACGACGACTCGACGGCGATCACCCTGACGACCCCGGCTTTGCAGACGATCGATGAAAGCGAAGTCGCAGTGGCTCCGATTGGCCCTGCACTAGAATTGGCGCCAGCCGTGTTCTCGTTTCCTGTCTCAAAGGTCTCCCGATCTAGATCCGGTGAAGTGCGAGTGATCCGACTTAGCGGTGGCTTGCGGCTGTCAGGCACAGCTACCCCGCTCGACCTGACGAAGTTGCGCCTTAACCTCGCAGCTCGCCGGGCCAGCGTCAGGGACGCGTCGTCTGGTCTGCGGGTCGCAGCTTTCGATGTCGGGAGGCTGAGGGTGAGCGATCGCCGGGTTCGAGGGGTGCTCTTGATTGCGCCTGGAGCCTCAGCCGTCTTCAACGAACAGTTCGACACCTACGTCTTCAGCGACGGCCTTCGATTCGCGCGCTTCACTTATCCATTGAAGTGATCTGGTCAGAGCACAGCGGGACCCCTGACGTGCCCGCTGATCGGTCGTTCGGTGGGGGTTGGCGCCGGGGAGATTGCGGTTGTGCAACAGCCCGGTCCGCGGCATGTATTCGATGTGTGAACTTCGCCCCTGTTGGTTAGTGTGTTGACACCGTGTTTCAAATCGAAAGGGATGCACACATGATCGTTCGTCGTATCACAGCCGGTGCCGCTGGCCTGGCGCTGGTAGGCACGGCCTTCGCCGCCGCTCCGGCCATGGCGAAGACCAACACCACCACCCTCAAGCTGGACGCCACGACCCTCAACATCGTCGGCGCGGTTGGGATCAAGCCGTCAGCCGAGAAGCCCGCCAAACTCAAGGGGACCACAGTCACCTTCCCGGCCAAACTAAAGGGCAAGACCATCACGCACAAGGGCGGGCTGAAGCTCGCTGACCCGAATGGGAAGTTCCTGACCGTTCAGGACATCGTGATCAACTACAAGACGGGCAAGGCAAACGCAAACGTCAACCAATCGCTGACCAATTCCCCTCTGGCCATCAAGAACCTCCTCACATTCAAGGGTGGCAAGAACAAGATTAAGAAGAATGGCACCTGGAAGGGAGCCAAGGTCGCTCTGGCGAAGTCCGTCGACGTCCCGGGCCTCGGCAAGCAGACCACTCAGTTTGTGCTGGCCTCGGTCTTTGGCCTTGATGAGGCTCTCATCAACTCGGCGCTGCCTGGTGCGATCAGTCTCGGTACCGCGGACATCAAGGTGAAGAAGTAGTACCCACTCTCGAGAAGGGGAGCGGTCGGCTTGGTCCGGTCGCTCCCCTTCCGTTTGTCCCGCAATAGACTCACCGCGAGGGGCGATAGCTCAATCGGTCAGAGCGCCGGACTCATAATCCGTTGGTTCCGGGTTCAAGCCCCGGTCGCCCCACTTCCCGGGCGCGATCCCAGCCAAGGGTCGTAGCCGTCGGCCAGGTCCAGCCAGCCCTGTGGCCCTGCTGCCATCTCGTCGGCGGAAAGCAGGCTGCCCTCGAAGGCTTCCACCACCTGTTGGCGGACACCGGAATCGGTCCCCGTGAATGCCAGATGCGTACGAGGATCGCGAGGGCCCCAGTCCCCGATCGCGCCGATGGACAACTGGCCACCAACGCCCTCCCAGGCGCACGCTGTGAAGGGTCGCGTCGCGAGCCAGAAGTGACCCCGGTTGAACGTGCCCCCGAGCGCCAGGTCGCGCATGTGTGTCTGAAGACGCTCAGGGTGGAACGGGCGGTCGCTTCGCAGGTGCAGGGTCCACACCGCTCCTTC
>JAKIXW010000270.1:4213-4464 GCA_022708865.1 Acidobacteriota bacterium | reverse complement strand
GCCGGTAGACTGCCCGCGCATCGTCGTCGGCCTGCCGCATGGCCGCCGTCCACTCACCCAGGATGATGTTGTGCGCGAAGGCTTTCAGCTCGTCCCCGGCGATCTGGCCGGTGAGCCACTCGGGCCGCACGGCACCCGCGACGGTCTGCGTTCGGGCCACCCGGGCATCGACGATCCGCCACAGCTCCGCACCGAGCGTCGCACAGGCCTCGGCTGCGATCCGCACCGCCGATGCCAGCCGAGCGGCGGCC
>JAKIXW010000270.1:0-4125 GCA_022708865.1 Acidobacteriota bacterium | reverse complement strand
TGCCGTAGACGTCGACGAGCCGGTAACCGGCCAGTCCGCACGCGTCGATGCACTTCTGCAGGTTGTCGAGGGCCGCCTGCCCATCACGCAGCCGGGCCGCCACGTCGTGGCCCACCGCTAGCCGATCCGGGCCGCGGAGGCGTGTTCGGACTCTGCATAATAGGCTACGGCAGAACGCAATTCGAATGACGTAGCACTTGCTGCGCGCGCCCAGCCGGACAACTCGTCGGCCCGCAGCGCGCACAGCCGACGCAATACCTCACCCTCGGACGGGTAGCGGCGACCGGCGGTGGATGCGCGGAACGTCAGCGGCGTCGCGACCGCCACCAACTGGGCGACCGCATCGAACTGCCCGGCCACCGCGCGCACCCCGGCGGCATCGAGATCGACAACGTGCATACCCGGTTAGACGTACCAGGTGCCGGTCCGGTTCCGACTCAGTGCTGCTCGCTGACGGACTCAGCGACACGCAACGCCAGCCGGCGCGCAGTATCCTCATCGGCGGCCTCGACCATGACGCGGACCAGTTGTTCGGTTCCGGAGGGCCGCAACAGGATTCGGCCGGTGTCCCCGAGGGCGGCCTCGGCGGCCTGCACCGCCGCACGCACCGACGGCGCGTCGGCGACGGTGGCCTTGTCGGCCACCTCCACGTTGATCAGCACCTGCGGCAGCGTGTTCATGGCGGCCGCCAGGTCGGCCAGCGCCCGGTCCGTCTGGGCCATCCGGGACATCAGCCGCAGACCGGTCACGATGCCGTCGCCGGTGGTGCCGAACGCGGGCAGCACGATGTGACCGGACTGTTCGCCGCCGAGTGAGTACTCGCCGGCCCGCATCTCCTCGAGCACGTAGCGGTCCCCCACCGCCGTGGTCCGGACGTCGATCCCGGCGTCGCGCATCGCCAGGTGCAGCCCCAGATTGCTCATGACGGTGGCCACCAGAGTGTTGGAGGCCAGCTCGCCGGAGTCCTGCATCGCCTTGGCCAGGACAACCATGATCGCGTCGCCGTCGACCACCTTGCCCGTCGCGTCGACGGCCAGGCAGCGATCGGCGTCGCCGTCATGGGCCAGACCGAGATCCGCCCCGTGGGCCAGTACGGCCGCGCACAGAGCATCCAGATGGGTCGACCCGCAGCCGTCGTTGATGTTCAGCCCGTTCGGTTCGGCGCTGATGGCGATCACCTCGGCGCCGGCACCCCGGTAGGCCTGCGGTGCGACGGCCCAGGCCGCCCCGTGCGCGCAGTCCACCACGACCTTGAGGCCGTCGAGCGTCGTCGTCGCCGCCTTGCCGGCGTGCCGCAGATACCGGTCCATCGCATCGGGCGCATCGATCACCCGGCCGATCCCGGCGCCGACCGGACGCTCCCCCGGGCCGGCCGCGACCAGTTCGGCGATGCGGTCCTCGGTGGCGTCGTCGAGCTTGTGGCCACCGGCCCCGAAGATCTTGATGCCGTTGTCGGGCATCGGGTTGTGCGATGCGGAGATCATCACGCCGAAATCGGCGTCGTACGCGTTGGTGAGATACGCCACGGCCGGGGTCGGCAGGATCCCGACCCGCAGGGCGTCGACACCCTCGCTGGTCAGACCCGCGATGACGGCGGCCTCAAGCATCTCACCGCTGGCCCGGGGATCGCGGCCGACGACGGCGACGCGGCGATTGCTGGTTCGGGGCGCCGGCCCGCCGTTGACCAATTGACGCGCGGCGGCCGAGCCCAGCGCGAGGGCCAGTTCCGCGGTCAGGTCCCGGTTGGCGACGCCTCGAACTCCGTCGGTGCCGAACAATCGACCCACAGGCACACCTCCATAGAACGCCGAAGGCGGACGTGTCCGAGAGTGCGACACGCCCGCCAGCGGACGGAAACGATCAGCGCTTGCTGTACTGAGGCGCCTTGCGGGCCTTCTTGAGGCCGTACTTCTTGCGCTCGATGGCCCGCGGGTCGCGGGTCAGGAAGCCGGCCTTCTTCAGAGCCGGACGATCCTCGGGCGACACCAGGATCAGCGCCCGGGCGATCGCCAGGCGCAGCGCGCCGGCCTGCCCGGACGGGCCGCCGCCATCGAGGTGGGCGTAGATGTCGAAGGTGCCCTCCCGATTCACGGTGACCAGTGGAGCCTTGATCAGCTGCTGATGCACCTTGTTCGGGAAGTAGTTCTCCAGCGTGCGGCCGTCCAGCTCGAACTTGCCGGTGCCGGGCACCAGGCGAACGCGCACCACGGCTTCCTTGCGGCGGCCGACGGTCTGGATCGGCCGGTCGATGTAGACCGGCTCCCGCGGAGCGGGCTGCTCGGCCACGGGGGCCTCGGGGGTCTCCTCGACGACCTCGATGGCCTCGGGGGCCTCGGGGGTCTCGGCGACCTCGGTGGTCACCTGCTCTTCGGTGGTCTCGATCTCGCTCACTGGCTCACCTGCTTGATCTCGTAGGTCTGCGGCTGCTGGGCACCGTGCGGGTGCTCCGGTCCGGCGTAGACCTTCAGCTTCTTCTGGATCTGACGGCCCAGCTTGGTGTGCGGGAGCATCCCGACGATCGCGTTCTCGACAACGCGGGTCGGGTGCTTCTCCAGCAGCTCACCAACGCTGCGCCGGCGCAGGCCGCCCGGATAACCCGAGTGGCGGTACGCGAACTTGTTGGTCAGCTTGTTGCCCGACAGGGCAACCTTCTCGGCGTTGATGACGATGACGAAGTCACCGCCGTCAGTGTTGGGGGTGAACGTCGGCTTGTGCTTACCGCGCAGCAGGTTGGCTGCCGCGACGGCAAGACGGCCGAGCACCACGTCCTGGGCGTCGATGACATACCACTCACGCGTGGTGTCACCCGCCTTCGGCGTGTACGTAGGCACAGCGCTTACCTCAATCTCTTCTCGGGTTATCAGTGCCGGTCAACGGCGTGCCCGCACCAGCGGAACTGGCTCCCGGCGACCGACATTGACCCGGGATGAGTGGCGTCCCACCTGAGGAGGAAGCGCCGCGCACGCCAACGGCGGAGCTTACCGGCTGGCGTCTGCGCAGGTCAAAACGCGCTCGTCGGCGATCTGGGCACCTGCTGCAACAAATCCCGGTGCAGCCGTCGTGGCCGCACCGGGATCTGTTGTTCGGTTGTTACCGCGGGGATTACGCGTGGTTGGTGATGGTGACCGTCACCGTTGCGCTCGACGCCCCCTGCGGATCGACCACTCTGTACTTGAACTCCACGGCATTGGGGGTGAGTGCACTGTCGGAGTTGTAGGAGAACGTGCCATCCCCATTCCATGTCAGCGTGCCGTTGCCACCCAGGCCCGACGTCTTCGTGGGGCCTGAGACCAAAACCCACGTCAGACCTGAATCGGCCGTCTCGACGTCACTGACATCACCGCGGAGGTCTCCCGAGTTGACCTTGTAGCGGCCCGGTATCGAATAGTTGTAGTACGCGTAGAACGAGCTACCCGCCGCCACCGGCGTATCGTTCACCGGCGTGACATTTATCGTCACCGTCGCGGTGTTACTGGTCAGCGCACCATCGCTGACCTTGTAGGTGAACGTCACCGGGCCATTGAAGTTCGCCGTCGGAGTGAACGTGAACGTCCCATTCCCGTTGAAAGTCAACGTCCCCTGCGCCGCTGTCGGACCGCTGACCACATGCGCCGTCAGCGCATTCCCATCAACGTCAGAGTCGTTGCCCAACAGACCCGGCGCCGTGACCGTCAACGGCGTATCCTCATTGGTCGAGTAGGTGTTATTGGCCGCCACTGGGGCATCGTTGACCGGCGTGACATTGATGGTCACCGTCGCGTAACCCCATTCATCCCCAGGATCAGCGGCGGCATAGGTGAAGGAATCCGTACCCGCGAAATTCGCATTGGGGGTATAAGTGAACGTCCCGTCGTCATTGAGCTGCAACGAACCATGAGACGGACCATCGACGAGCACCGCCGTCAGATCGTCGCCCTCGATGTCGGTGTCGTTGGCCAGCAGCCCATTACTGGGCAAACTCACCGTCAACGAGGTGTCCTCGTTGACGGTGTAGACATCGTCGCCCGCCACCGGCACATCATCCTCGGCGAGCACGTTGACGGTGACGACTGCTGAGTTGGCGCTGACCGCCCCCAGCGAGTCCTTCACCGTGTAGGTGAACGAGGCCTCACCGTTGAAATTCTC
>JAKIXW010000026.1:10949-23550 GCA_022708865.1 Acidobacteriota bacterium | reverse complement strand
TGCCACTGCAGGTACGGCACCGGCGTCTGGGCCTTGGCCTGCGTCTCCGGGGTGTCGTAGATGACCTGACCCTTGTACGCGGTGATGCTGTTGATCGGGTGGAACAGCACGGGTGGGAAGTTCATCGTCAGCCGGCGCAGCACCGGGGCCATCCGCTCGCGGCAGATCTCGGCGCGCTTGTAGTTGTCGGGGTTGGCGCCGGTCTCGAAGTTGCCGCCGCAGATGAACTGCACCGGGTTGGCGAAGTTCGGCAGTGACAGCACACCCGCCACCGTTCCGACGGACGGGTTGTAGATGTTGTAGAAGTTGGCCAGGCCGTTCGGCGTGACATGCAGGACCTGCTCGATGTCGTCGTGTTGGTCCGAGAGGATCTTGGTGAACTGCGCGAGCTGATCGACCGAACTGATCAGTGCTTTGTTGTTGTCCTTCAACAGGTTCCGGACATCCACCAGCGCCTTGTCCAGGGTACTCAGGGTGGCGTCGAGGCCCGTCGTGCTGTCGGCGAGCACCTGGGAGACCGAGGCGACGTGGTTCGAGAACTGCACGATCTGCTCGTTGCTCGCCGACAGGGCGTTGACCAGGATCTGCAGGTTCTTGACCGTGCCGAACAGGTCTCCGCTGGAATCGCCGAGCCGTCCGGCGGTCTGGGACAGCTCGCGCAGCGCGGCGCGGAACGAGTCGCCGTTGCCGTCGAACGTGGTGGCCGCCTGATCGACGAACTTGCTCAACGGGCCCTGCAACCCACCGTCCTTGGGGCCGAGTTGGGCCGACAGGTCGGACAGTTCCTTCTTGACCTCGTCCCATTCGACGGGCACCCCGGTGCGGTCCAGCCCGATCGTCCCGCCGTCGGCCAGGGTCGCCCCGCGGCTGGCGGCGTCGTAGGCGGGCGTCAGCTGAACGAACCTGGCCGCCACCAGGTTCGGCGAGATGATGATCGCCCGGGCGTCCGCGGGCACCTGGACCTCGTCGCGAACCGACATCGTCACCTTGACGTCCTCGGCGCGCGGCTCGACCGATTCGATCTTGCCCACCGGCACGCCGACCACCCGAACGTCGTCACCGGGATAGAGGCCCACCGCCGATGAGAACAACGCGACCACGGTGTGGGTCTTGCGGTGCGGCCACAGCAGCAACATCCCGGCCAGCGCGACAGCCAGCAGCACGGCGGTCAACCCGACGAGCCAACCGCGGGCGCCGGAGTTTCGGGTGCGGGATTCGGTCATGGCGTCTTCGGCCTCAGGATCAGGCGTTCGGCGATCAGGCCCTTCAGGTAGTCCGAGAGGCTGTCTGGCAGCTTGCCCGGCTGGAAATAGCTGTCCAGCAACACTTCCGAGATGGTCGCCGGCGGCAGGCCGTAGAGGTTGATCTGGAATCCGGGGGCCGAGCCCACGACCTCGCCCAGCGCGGTGGCATAGGGGGGCAGCCGCTTGAGAGCCTCGCTGATGTGGTCGCGCCGCGAGTTCAGGTTCTCCATCACCTTGTTCAGCTGCACCAGCGCGGGACCGAATTCCTTCTGGTTGTCGGCCGTGAAGCCGGAGATCTGTTGGGAGACATCGTCGATCCCGGCGATCAGGTTCGACAGCGCCTGGCGCCGCTCGTCCAGGGCGGCAAACAGCTGATTGCCGTCGACCACCAGCTGGTTCACCTGTCCGGCCCGGTCTGCGAGCATCTTGGTGACCGACCGGGCGTGGCCCAGCAGGTCGCCCAGCGCCTCGTCGCGGTTGTTCAGGGTGCGCGACAGGCCGGCCAAGCCGTCGAGTGCGCCGCGCAGTTGCGGCGTGGCGTCGGCCAGGGTGTCGGTCAGGATGGACAGGGCCTGCTCGAACTTCGGCTTGTCCAGCGCCGCGGTGTTCTCACCCAGATCCTGCAGCGCGGTGCTCAGCGTGTACGGAGTTGTGGTGCGGCCCAACGGGATCGTGGTGGCCGAGCCGCCGCCGGCCGGGGTGATCTCCAGCAGCTTCTCACCCAGCACGGTCTCGGTCTTGATCGCGGCCAGGGACTGCTCACCCACCCGGACCTTGCGGTCGACGGTGAACCGCACCTTGGCCGCGGTACCGGCCAGGCCGACGGATTCGACGTGGCCGACCTTGATGCCCGACACGTTGACGTCGCTGCCGGGCGAGATGCCGGCGGCGTCGGTGAAGTACGCCTCGTAGGTCTTGCCCTGCGGCCAGAACGGCAGGCCGGTGTAGCCGAACGAGATCAACACGAGGCTGGCCACCACGAAGATGCCCAGAATTCCGGTTCGGACGGGATTGTGCCCGTCGTCAGCTGTCCTTGGCAGGAGCGCACCTCCCCTTGGACGGGTCCGGCGGTCCACCGAACGGGATCAGCACGTCGCTGCCTGCGGGTCCGTTGATCTTCATCCGGATCGAGCAGTAGTAGATGTTGAAGAACGAGCCGTACGCGCCGAGGGCGTTGAGCCGCAGGTAGTTCTCCGCCAGCGGCTCGATGACCGCGTTCACGTCGTCCTGCCGGTCGTTGAGCGCCTGGGACAGCGGGCGCATGTTCTCGATCACGGCCTGCACCGGACGGCGGCCCTTGGTGAGCATGTCGGTGAGATCCGCCGAGGCCGACGCCAGCGGCGGGATCGCGCCGGCGATCGGGTCGGACCCCTGCGCCAGCCCGCTGATCAGCTGCTGCAGCTTGTCCACCGAGGTGTCGAACTGAGCGCCCTTGTCGTCGACGGTCTTCAGCACCGTGTTGAGGTTGTTGATCACGTCGCCGATCAGCTGATCGCGTGCCGCCAGATCGGTGGTGAACGAGCTGGTGCTCGACAGCATCTGGGAGAGCGCCCCGCCCTGGCCCTGGAGCAGTTCGATCACCGCGTTGCTGACCTCGTTGACCTTGTTCCCGTCGAGGCCCTTGAGCACCGGCCGCAGACCGCCGAGCAGCGCGTCGAGATCCAGCGCCGGTTGGGTGTTGGGTTCGGCGATGGTCGACCCCGGCGCCAGCTTGCGCAGATCCCCTGGGCCCGAGGTGATTTCGAGGAACCGGTCACCCACCAGATTCTCGTACCGGATCAGCGCGCGGGTGGACGTGTAGAGCTGGTAGCGCTTGTTCACGTCGAACGTGACATCGACGGAATTGTCCGGGGCCAGCGCGATGTCGGTCACGGTGCCGACCGGCACGCCCGCGATCCGGACGTCCTGACCGGTCTTGAGCCGTGACGCGGTACTGAACTTGGCGTGGTAGGTGTTGGTCGACGAGAACCGGAACTCGCCGAACACCACGATCAGCCCGGCGGCCACCAGCAGCATGGCGAGCGTGAAGATGCCGACCTTGACCGCCGTCGAATTTGATTTCATCAATACCGGTCCCGTTCCGCGAAGGCCCCGTTGAACAGGAACTGCAGGGTGGACGGTGCGTCGAACTGCAATTCGGTGTTCGGCTCGTAGGGCACGTAGGCGTTATCGGTCACCACGAACGGGGTGTGGTACGAGGAGCCGCCGAGTTGCTTGCTCGGAACATTTGGCAGGCCACGGCAGTTCGGTCCGCCGGAGGCGTTGACGATCGGCAGGCTCTCCGGATACGTGTAGGCCGGAGCGCCGGGGATGAAGCTGGACGACACGAACAACCCGGGCCGCACACCACCGATGATGGGCGCGAACTTGTCGACCGCGACGGCCGTGCCCTGCAGGACGCAGCCGAACTCCGGTGAGTAATCGGCCACCACCTTCAGCGGGGCACGGACCCGGTTGATCGCCGCGACGTAGTCGTCGGCCGCCGGCGCGAACGCGTCGTAGGCGTTGTTGGCCAGCCCCGTGGTGGCCAGCAGCGTCGCATTGAGGTTGTCCTGCTGATCGACGATGGTGTTGGAGATCTTCGGCGCGTTGTTGAGCACGGTCACCAGATCCGGGCCGATGTCGCCGTAGATGTCGGCCACGGCCGCCGTCTGCGCCAGGTCGCTACGCAGGGTCGGCAGCTTCGGATTAACCTGGGACAGCAGGGTATTCAGGCCCGCCAGGGTGGCGCCGATGTTGTCGCCGTTGTTGCGCAGGCCCTCGCCCAGCGCGGTCAGCGTCGCATTCAGCTCGACGGGGTCGATCTTGTGCAGCACGTCGGTCAGCGTCTGGAACAACGTGTTCACCTCGAGCTGCACCGACGACGCCGCCACTGTGGCGCCGTCGCGCAGCGATGAGCCCGACGGTGTGGCCGGCGGCTGGAACTCCACCGACTTCGCGCCGAACACGGTGTTGCCGGCGATGCGCACCTCGGCGTTCGACGGGATGTACGGCATATGCCGGCGGTCGATGGACAGCGTGAGCCGGGCCTGATCGCCGGCATACGAGATGTCGGTGACCTTGCCGACCTGGATGCCGCGGTACTTGACCTTCGCGTCACGTTCGGTGACCAGGCCCGCCCGCGGCGCCATGACGGTCACCCTGTCGGTCGCGGTGAACGCGGACGAGTACGCCAGCACGGTGAATACGACGGCCGCCAGGATCAGGCCGGCCAGGATCGCCGCCGCCACCCGCACACGGGTCCGCCCACTGTTCACGTCCGACATCGCGCCCCGCTAACCCGACAGGTTGAAGTTGCCGGAGCCGCCGTAGACGGCCAAGGAGATGAGCAGGGTGATCACCACGACGACGACGAGCGAGGTGCGCACCGCCTTGCCCACCGCTATACCCACACCCACCGGGCCGCCGGACGCGTTGTAGCCGTAGAAGGTGTGCACCAGCATGACGGCGATGGACATGACGATGGCCTGCAGGAACGACCACAACAGGTCGGTCGGGATCAGGAACGTATTGAAGTAGTGGTCGTACAGGCCCGAGGACTGGTCGTTGATGAACACCGTGGTGAAGCGCGCGGCGAAGAAGGCCGCGAGCACCGACAGCGAGTACAGCGGGATGATCGCGATGAGGCCCGCGACGATCCGGGTGGACACCAGGTACGACACCGAGTGCACCGCCATCGACTCGACGGCGTCGATCTCCTCGGCCACCCGCATGGCCCCGAGCTGGGCGGTGGTGCCGGCGCCGATGGTCGCCGCCAGGGCGATCCCGGCCACTACCGGCGCGACGATGCGGACGTTGAGGAAGGCCGACAGGAACCCGGTGAGCGCTTCGATGCCGATGTTGCCGAGCGAGGAGTAGCCCTGGACGGCGATGACACCGCCGGAGGCCAGGGTCAGGAAGGTCGCCACCCCGACCGTCCCGCCGATGATCGCGAGCGCACCCACACCCATGGTCATCTCGGCGATCAGCCGGACCGTCTCCTTGCGGTAGCGGGTCAGCGCGTTGGGGATGTAGCGCATCGACTCGCCGTAGAACAGCGCCTGCTCGCCGAAGCCGTCGACCGCCTGGGGGAAGCCGCGGAACAGCCGCCGGAACCGGTAGGTGGCGTCGTAACTCATCGCGCCACCTCGATCGGCCCATTCGCTCCCCGCGCTACGCGCCGCTCGCTCATCGCGCCAGCATCCGCACGCCGATGGCCGTCATGATCACGTTGATGACGAACAGGCAGATGAACGCATAGACGACGGTTTCGTTCACGGCGATGCCCACGCCCTTGGGACCGCCCTGCACGGTCAGCCCGCGATAGCAGCCGACCAGCCCGGCGACCACGCCGAACAGCAATGCCTTGATCTCGGCGAGGATCAGTTCGGGCAGCCCGGTCAGCACGGTGAGGCCGTTGATGAAGGCACCCGGGTTCACGCCCTGCAGGAACACGGAGAACACATAGCCGCCGGCAATGCCGATCGCACAGACCAATCCGTTGAGCAGCAGGGCGACGAACGTCGACGCCAGCACGCGCGGCACCACCAGTCGGTGGATGGGATCGATGCCCAGCACCCGCATCGCGTCGATCTCCTCGCGGATGGTTCGGGCGCCGAGGTCCGCGCAGATGGCCGTCGCACCGGCACCGGCGACCACCAGCACGGTGACGACCGGGCCCAGCTGGGTGATGGTGCCGAACGCGGTGCCCGCTCCGGACAGGTCGGCGGCGCCGATCTCGCGCAACAGGATGTTGAGGGTGAAGGCAACCAGGACGGTGAACGGAATGGAGACCAGCAGCGTGGGGATCAGCGATACCCGCGCGATCATCCAGGTCTGATCGAGGAATTCACGGAGTTGGAACGGCCGCCGGAACATCTCCCGGAAGGTGTCGATCGACATCTCCATGAAGCCGCCCACAGCCCGGGCTGGAACCGCGAGCTGTGCGAGCAACCTTCGGTTCCCTTCTCCCGGGGAACGGTCCGGAAACCGGATCCGCTGCCCTGTGGCGAATTTTGCATAGATTCCGCTCGGTTGTCCGGAACAAGGTCCGGACGGGCCGACGGTCCTAGGCGCGACGGCAATCCTAACTAGAACAAGTTCGCAGTGTCAAAGAACGGACAAAATCATCAATTGTCCTTATTTTTGCAGCTCAGAGCCACTGTGCTGCAGATCATTCTAGAACACGTTCTAGTCGATGTGCGGCGCTGCTGGCGACCAGCGGTACCGCCCGTTGTGTGCACCGCCGGTCAGGCGTCGAGCAACCCGATCGACGAGAACATGCGACGAGGATCGCGGTCGGCAAAGTACCCACTGATCGCATCGCCGAGGTCGTCCGGCCTCCACGCCTCGCCCGCGGCGTCGAATCGCTGCTCGAGCACCGGCGCGGCGACCAGTCCGATCGACGGTCCGTAGACGACGAATACCTGCCCGTTCACCTCGGCCGCGGCCGGGGAGGCCAGGAAACGGACCAGGGTCACCACATGCTCCGGGGACAGCGGATCGACCTGGCCCGTGGTCGGGTCGGGCGCCTCGCCGAACGTCTCGGCCGTCATCGGCGTGCGGGCCCGCGGGCAGATCACGTTCGCGCGCACGCCGTACCGGCCCAGCCCACGCGCGGCTGACACCGTCAGCGCGGTGATGCCAGCCTTGGCCGCGCCGTAATTGGCCTGCCCCGGCGGGCCGCCCAGACCGGCCTCCGACGAGGTGTTCACCAACCGGCCGTACACGGTGCCCTGCCCGTCGTCGCCGCCGCCCTTGGCCTTGTCCCGCCAGTAGGTCGCCGCGTTGCGGGTCAGCAGGAAGTGCCCGCGTAGATGGACCGCGATGACCGCGTCGAAGTCCTCGTCGGACATGTTGAACAGCATCCGGTCCCGGGTGATGCCCGCGTTGTTCACCACGATGTGCAGGCCACCGAGGCCGTCGGCGGTGGCGACCAATTCATCGGCGGTGGACCGGGCGCTAATGTCACCGGGCACGGCGACGGCTGTGGCCCCCAGCGCCGAGATCTCGGCCGAGACGTCGGACTTGTCCAGCGCTGCGGCCATGTCGTTGACGACGACCGTGGCGCCCGCGGCCGCCAGCCCGACCGCTTCCGCGCGGCCCAGCCCCGCGGCGGCACCGGTGACGACGGCGACCTTCCCGGACAGATCGATATCACTCAACTTACGAATACCTCTAGTCTTTTTCGGTCAGTGCGGCGCGCGGGCACTCGGCCACCGCCTGCTTGGCCAGTTCTTCCTGATCGGCGGGAATCACGTCGACCTTCATGACGGCGTAATCGTCGTCGTCGAGATCGAACAGGTCCGGAGCAATTCCCACACAGATCGCATTGCCTTCGCACCGATCGCGATCGACTTCCACGCGCATGATGATCTCCTCACTGGCTCCCGCCGGCCCGGTGGATTCGAGTTGTCGAATACGACACCCTTGGCTTCCACCGGATCAGTCTTGCACCCTTCTGGACCCCAAGACTAGAACGTGTTACAACCAGGAATGCAATCGGGCAGAATTCCCGAGGTCGCCCCAGGAGTGAGGAAGCGCGATGCGGATCGGCTACACCCCCGAGCAGGAGGAGCTGCGCCGCGAACTGCGCGCGTACTTCACCAAGCTCATGACGCCGGAGCGCGCCGAGGCGCTGGCGTCCAACGACGGCGAGATGGGCCGCGGGAACGTCTACCGCGAGACCGTCGCCCAGATGGGCAAGGACGGCTGGCTGACGCTGTCGTGGCCCAAGGAGTTCGGCGGCCAGGAGCGGCCCCCGATGGACGGCCTGATCTTCAACGACGAGGCCGCCATCGCCAATGTGCCGGTGCCGTTCCTGACCATTAACAGCGTCGCGCCGACCATCATGAATTTCGGGTCCGAGGAACAGAAGAAGTTCTTCCTGCCCAAGATCGCCGCGGGTGATCTGCACTTCTCCATCGGCTACTCCGAACCGGGTGCCGGCACCGACCTGGCGTCGCTGCGCACCACCGCGGTGCGCCATGGTGACTTGGCTACCGGGGAATACATCGTCAACGGCCAGAAGATGTGGACGTCGCTGATCGCCTATGCCGACTACGTCTGGCTGGCGGTCCGCACCAACCCCGAGGCCAGGAAACACCGTGGTATCTCGATGCTGATCATGCCCACCACGGCCGAGGGCTTCTCCTGGACGCCGGTGCACACCATGTCGGGTGTCGACACCAGCGCCACCTACTACCAAGATGTGCGTATTCCGGTGACCAACCTGGTCGGCGAGGAGAACGCGGGCTGGAAGCTGGTCACCAACCAGCTCAACCACGAACGCGTCGCGCTGTCGTCGGCGCAGCCGATCTTCCTGGCGCTCGAGGGCGTTCGCGAGTGGGCGCAGAACACCAAGGATGTGCACGGTAAGCGCCTGATCGACTCCGAATGGGTTCAGCTGAACCTGGCCCGGGTGCACGCCAAGGCCGAGGTGCTCAAGCTGATCAACTGGGAACTCGCCTCGACCGAATCGGCGCCGTCGCCGGCCGACGCCTCGGCGGCCAAGGTCTACGGCACCGAACTGTCCACCGAGGCCTACCGGCTGCTGATGGAGGTGCTGGGCACCGCGGCCACCCTGCGTCCCGGCTCACCCGGCGCTCTGCTGCGCGGCCGCGTCGAACGCATGCACCGCTCCTGCCTGATCCTGACCTTCGGCGGCGGAACGAACGAGATCCAGCGCGACATCATCGGCATGGTGGCCCTCGGGCTGCCCCACGCGAACCGCTGATCAGGAGGATTCCCAATGGATTTCACCACAACCGAAGCCTCCGACGACCTCGGCGGCCTGGTCCGGACCATCACCGAATCGGTCTGCACCAACGAACACCAGCGTGAACTCGACGCCTTGGCTGCCAGCGGCGCAGCCCGATTCGACCGCGACCTGTGGGCCAAGCTGATCGACGCCGACATCCTGTCCGCCGCGGCGCCCGAGGCACTCGGCGGCGGGGACTACGGGGTGCACGAGCAGGTAGCCGTGCTCGAGGCGCTGGGCCGTCAACTGGCGGCCGTCCCCTATCTGGAATCGGTGGTGCTGGCCGCCGGCGCCCTGGCCAGGTTCGGATCGGCTGAGCTGCAACAGGATTGGGCCGCACCCGCAGTCGCCGGAACCAAGCTCCTCACCGTGGCGCTGGCCGGCGACATGGGCGACGGCCCGGTGCAGGCCACCACGGACGGTCCCGGCTACCGACTCACCGGCACCCGGGCCCAGGTCGCCTACGGCCCGGTCGCCGATGCGTTCCTGGTGCCGGCCGACACGGGCTCGGGCACCTCGGTGTTCCTGGTGTCCGCCGCCGACGCCGGCGTCACCGTCACCCCGCTGAGCACCACCGGTTTCGGCAGTGTGGCGCATCTCGAGCTGGCCGGTGTGACGCTCGGCGCCGACCGACTGGTCGGCGCCGACGAGGTGGTCGAGTGGCTGACCATCCGGCAGACGCTGGGGCTCAGCGCATTCCAGCTCGGCGTGGTGGCCCGGGCGCTCCAGATGACCGCCGAGTATGCCCGCGAGCGGGAACAGTTCGACCGGCCGATCGGCAGCTTCCAGGCCGTGGCACAACGGCTCGCCGACGGCTACATCGATGTCAAGGGTCTGCGCCTGACCCTCACGCAGGCCGCCTGGCGGCTCGCGGAGGACCTGCCGGCCGACGTCGACGTGCGCACCGCCGCATTCTGGGCGGCCGAGGCCGGCCACCGAGTGGCACACACCGCGGTGCACGTGCACGGTGGGGTCGGGATCGATACCGATCACCCGGTGCACCGGTACTTCCTGGCTGCCAAGCAGACCGAGTTCGCCAGCGGTAGTGCCACCGGGCAGCTCCTGGTGATCGGCCGCGAACTGGCCGACACACCCGCCTGAGCACGACGATGAGTGATTTCGGTGCAGGAACCGTCGCTGACCGACGGGAAATGCACCGAAATCACTTGACCGTCTCCCGCCTGCTGGCCGAACTGGTCGAAATCGACGATCGGGGTGTCCATTCGGCCGTCGGCGACGGCTCCGGCGAAGTGTCATTCGTCAGCTGGCGCAACCACATTCGGGACGGTGCTGCCCTGGCCGCGCTGCTGGACGCCCGGCTGGATCCGGATCGGCCCCGGCACGTCGGCGTGCTGCTCGGCAACACACCGTTCTTCTGCACGGTGCTGGTGGCGGCCGCGCTGTCGGGCATCGTGCCGGTGGGGCTGAACCCCACCCGCCGGGGAGCCGCGCTGCAGCGCGACATCAGGCACGCCGACTGCCAGTTGGTACTGGCCGACCGGGACAACATGCAGGACCAGATCGCCGCGATCGACGTCGAATCAGACGGTTTTGCAACCGAACTCGCCGCGCACCACAACGCCCCGGTCGACTTCCCGGAAGCCGATCCCGACGACCTGTTCATGCTGATCTTCACCTCGGGCACCAGCGGCGATCCGAAAGCGGTCCGCTGCACGCACGAGAAGGTGGCGTTTCCGGGTGTGATGCTGGCGCAGCGCTTCGGCCTCGGCCCGTCGGACACCTGTTACCTGTCGATGCCGCTGTTCCATTCGAACGCGATCATGGCCGGCTGGGCTCCGGCAGTGGCCGGCGGATCGTCGATCGCCCTGCGCCGCAAGTTCTCCGCGTCCGGATTCTTCCCCGATGTGCGGCGCTTCGGCGCCACCTACGCCAACTACGTGGGCAAGCCGCTGACCTACATCCTGGCCACTCAACCAGCGCCCGACGACGCCGACAACCCCCTGCGGGTGGCCTATGGGAACGAGGGTGCACCAAGGGATCTGGACCGTTTCGCGACCCGGTTCGATGTGCGGGTCATCGACGGCTTCGGCTCCAGCGAGGGTGGCATCGCCATCGCGCGCACCCCGGACACGCCCGACGGCGCGCTGGGTCCGCTGGTCGACGGCGTCACGATCCTCGACGTCGACACCGGCGCGGAATGCCCGCCCGGTGTGATCGGCGAACTCGTGAACACCGCTGGGCGCGGCCAGTTCCGCGGGTACTACAAGGACGAGGCGGCCGAAGCGGACCGAATGCGGGGCGGGATCTACCACAGCGGCGATCTGGCCTACCGGGACGAGAACGGGTTCGCCTACTTCGCCGGCCGGCACGGCGACTGGATGCGGGTCGACGGGGAGAACCTCGGCACCGCACCCATCGAACGGATCCTGATGCGGCACCCGTCGGTCACGGAAGCCGCGGTGTACCCCATCCCCGATCCTGCCGTCGGCGATCAGGTGATGGCCGCACTCGTGCTCACCGAGGAAAACGTGTTCGACCCGGGTGAATTCCGCCAATTCCTCTGCGCGCAGAATGATCTCGGACCCAAGCAGTGGCCGGCCTACGTCCGGGTCGGCTCGACGCTGCCGCGGACCGAGACCTTCAAGATCCTCAAGCGCCAACTGTCCGCCGAGGGCATCGACTGCGCCGATCCGGTGCACCGCATCGAGCGCCCCGCCCGCACCCCGGCCTGACCATGCGCGACGACATCGCCTCGATGCTGCTCGATCGGCTCGGTGATGGCCGCACCGGTCTGCGGACCCGCGGCCGCGGCTGGACCTGGGACGAGGTGGTACGCGAATCGGCGGCGCGCGGTGCGCTGGCCACGACGTTGCGGGACCCGGAACAGCCCTTTCATCTCGGCGTATTGCTGGACAACACCGAGGATTTCGTGTTCTGGCTGGGCGGCGCCGCCCTGGCCGGTGCGACAATCGTGGGACTCAACCCGACCCGGGGGCCCGCCGACCTGGCCGCCGACATCCAGCACGCCGACTGCCAACTTCTGGTCACCGACCCGGCCCGGGAGCCCCTGCTGCGTGGCCTCGACACCGGGTTGCCCGTCCTGTGCACCGACACGGCGTCGTACACCGAGGCCCTGGCCGCCCACCGCGGCCAGCCCGTAGCGGCCGATGGCGTCGGCCCGGAATCCCTTCTGCTGCTGCTGTTCACGTCAGGCACCACCGGCGGCTCCAAGGCGGTCCGGTGCTCCCAGGGCCGACTGGCCCGCATCGCGTACACGGCCGTCGCCAAGTACGGGCACGTCCGCGAGGACGTGGACTACTGCTGCATGCCGCTGTTCCACGGCAACGCGATCATGGCGCTGTGGGCGCCGGCCCTGGCCGTCGGCGCGACGGTCTGCCTGACGCCGACCTTCTCCGCATCCGGCTTCCTGCCCGATGTCCGGTACTTCGGCGCGACGTTCTTCACCTACGTCGGCAAGGCGCTGGCCTACCTGATGGCCACCCCGGAGCAACCGGACGACGCCGACAACACCCTGAACCGGGGGTTCGGCACCGAGGCCTCGCCCGACGATCAGGCGGTGTTCCGGCGCCGCTTCGGCGCCCAACTGTTCGAGGGGTACGGCTCGAGCGAGGGCGGCAATGCGGCCGTCGCCGCACCC
>JAKIXW010000026.1:303-10888 GCA_022708865.1 Acidobacteriota bacterium | reverse complement strand
GACTCGCTGAATCCCTGTGCCCCGGCGATTCTCGACGCCCACGGTCGGGTCACCAACGCCGAGGAGGCCGTGGGCGAGATCGTCGACCGCAACGGCGCCCGCAACTTCGAGGGGTACTACCGCAACGACGCCGCCGACACCGAACGGGTCCGCAACGGCTGGTACTGGACCGGCGACCTCGGCTACATCGACGACGCCGGTTTCCTGTACTTCGCGGGACGGCGCGGCGACTGGATCCGGGTGGACGGCGAGAACATCTCGGCGCTGACCATCGAGTGGGTGCTCCGCCGCCACCCGCAAGTGGTGGCCGCCGCTGTCTACGGCGTGCCCGATCCGCGTTCGGGCGATCAGGTGATGGCCGCCGTGGAGATCGCCGACCCCAGCACCTTCGACGTCGCCGGCTTCGCCGAATACCTCGGCGCGCAACCGGATCTGGGCGCCAAGGGCGCACCGCGACTGCTCCGGCTGTCGGCCCGGCTGCCGGCCACCGGTTCCAACAAGGTGCTCAAACGTGATCTGCAGCAACAACGCTGGCGCTGCGAGGAGCCCGTGTACCGCTGGGCGGGCCGCAGCGGTATTCGTTATGACCGGATGGACGAGGCCGACGTGACCGCGTTGGAGGCCGAGTTCGGCCGGCACGGCCGCGAACGGTTCCTGTGAGGAGGGAGAACGCCATGACGGAGTTCGACGAGGTGTGCGACGTCCTGGTGGCCGGGTCCGGCGCGGGTGGGGTGACCGGCGCCTACACCGCCGCCCGCGAGGGCCTGGACGTCGTGCTGGCCGAGGCCAGCGAGATGTTCGGCGGGACCACCGCGTATTCCGGTGGCGGCGGAATGTGGTTCCCCGCCAATCCTTTTCTGCTGCGCGCCGGGACCGACGACACCGTGGAGGACGCACTCGAGTACTACACCGCCGTCGTCGGCGACCGTACCCCGCACGAACTGCAGGAGACCTACGTGCGCGGCGGCGCACCGCTGGTCGAATACCTCGAGGCCGACGAGAACATCAAGTTCATGCCGATGCCGTGGCCGGACTACTTCGGCAGTGCGCCGAAGGCACGCGCCGACGGGATGCGGCACATGGCGGCCAAGCCGCTAAAGGTGGCCGCGGCACCCGATCTCGCCGAGTTGATCCGGGGGCCGCTGGATTCCGACCGGCTGGGCGCCCCCCGGCCCGGTGACTACTACGTGGGCGGCCGGGCTCTGATCGCCCGTTTCCTGCTGGCCGCCCGGCAGTACCCGAACTTCGCGACCCGGCTGAACACCGCGTTGGTGGACCTGGTGGTCGAGGACGGGCACGTCGTCGGCGCCGTTCTCGAGACCAACGGCACCACCCGCACGGTCGGGACCCGCCGCGGAGTCCTGCTGGTGGCCGGCGGATTCGAGCAGAATGACGAGCTGCGGGCCCGGTTCGGCGTGCCCGGCTCATCGCGGGACACGATGGGGCCGTGGGGAAATCAGGGCCGCGCACATCTGGCGGGCATCGCCGCGGGCGGTGACACCGATCTGATGGACCAGGCCTGGTGGTCGCCGGGGTTGACCCATCCCGACGGCCGTTCGGCGTTCGCGCTGTGGTTCACCGGCGGCATCTTCGTCAACGACGAGGGCCGGCGTTTCACCAACGAGTCGGCGGCCTACGACCGCCTGGGCCGCGCGGTCCTCGACGCGATGGCCGACGGTTCGGTGACGCTGCCGTACTGGATGGTCTACGACTCCGACGGCGACGCCGCCGACCCCAGGGTGCCACCGGTCAAGGCCACCAACGTGTCGATGGTCGAACCGGAGCGGTACGTCGAGGCCGGGCTGTGGCGCACCGCGGACACGCTCGAGGAACTGGCCGGCCTGATCGGGGTGCCGCCGCAGAACCTGGTGGACACCGTCGCCAGGTTCAACGAGTTCGCCGAGCGGGGGGTGGACGAGGACTTCGGCCGCGGCGACGAGGCGTACGACCGCGCGTTCTCCGGCGGAGCACCGCCGTTGTACCCGATCGTGACGGCCCCGTTCCACGCCGCCGCGTTCGGGGTGTCCGACCTGGGCACCAAGGGCGGGCTGCGCACCGATTCCGCGGCCCGCGTGCTGGACAAGGCCGGCAACGCGATCCCGGGCCTTTACGCGGCGGGCAACACGATGGCCGCGCCCAGCGGCTACGCCTACCCGGGCGGCGGGAACCCGATCGGCACATCGATGGTGTTCGCCCACTTGGCTGTCAAGAACATGCTCGGGCGTTGAGGGTGGGTGAGCGGCGGGGCGGTCAACCCACCTCGAACTGGTGCAGCGCGCGCAGTTTGTTCATCACGTCGAGCGCGGCCACCTTGTACGCCTCGGAGAACGTCGGATAGTTGAACACGGCGTCGACCAGATACTCGACGGTGCCGCCGCACCCCATCACGGCCTGGCCGATGTGGACCATCTCGGTGGCGTTGGTGCCGAAGATGTGCACACCGAGCAGGCGCAGGTCGTCGGTGGACACCAGCAGTTTGAGCATGCCGTAGGAGTCGCCGGCGATCTGGCCGCGGGCCAGCTCCCGGTAACGGGAGACGCCGACCTCGTAGGGAACCGCGTCCCGGGTCAGCTCACTCTCCGTCTTTCCAACGTACGAGATCTCGGGGATCGAGTAGATGCCGATCGGCTGGAGGTCCATCATGCCCTTGGTAGGTTCACCGAACGCGTGATAGGCGGCCAGCCGGCCCTGCTCCATCGACGTCGCCGCCAGCGCCGGGAATCCGATAACGTCGCCGACGGCGTAGATGTGCTCGACCGGCGTGGCGAAGTTCGCGTCGACCGCGATCCGGCCCCGGTTGTCGGCGGCCAGGCCGGCGGCACCCAGGTCGAGCCCCTCGGTCTGGCCCTGCCGGCCGGCCGAGTACATCACCGTCTCGGCGGGAATCCGCTTACCACTGGCCAAACTGGTGACGGTGCCGGACGGACCGACGTCCACGGCGGTGACCTCTTCGGCGAACCGGAACGTCACCGCCAGGTCGCGCAGGTGGAAGCGCAACGCCTCGATGATCTCGGGATCACAGAATTCCAGCATGGTGTCCCGCTTCTCCACGACGGTCACCTTGGTGCCGAGGGCGGCGAACATCGACGCGTACTCGATCCCGATGACACCGGCGCCGACCACGACCATCGACGCCGGCAGTGATTTGAGTTCGAGGATGCCGTCGGAGTCGAGCACGCGGTCGTCGTCGAACGCCACGCCGTTGGGCCGGGCCGGCACGGTACCGGTGGCCAGCACGATGTGGCGGCCGCGAACCGAGATCGTCTCCGCGCGATTGGGGTCCTCCACCACCACGGTGTGCTCGTCGACGAAACGGCCGTGCCCGGTGAACATCTCGACGCGGTTGCGCATCAGCTGCGAGCGCACCACCTCGATCTCCTTGCCGATCACGTGCTGGGTGCGGGCCAGCAGGTCGGCGGGAGTGATCTTGTCCTTGACCCGGTAACTGGCGCCGTACAGCTCGCGCTGGTTCATGCCGGTCAGGTAGACGACGGCCTCGCGCAGCGTCTTCGACGGGATGGTGCCGGTGTTGACGCACACGCCGCCGAGCATCCGGCCGCGTTCGATCACGGCCACCGATCTGCCCAGCTTGGCGGCCGCGATGGCCGCCCGTTGGCCCCCGGGTCCTGAGCCGATCACGACCAGGTCGTACTCCTGCATCGAGTCCACGTGTAAAGGTCTACGCCCCCGCGGGGCATCTCGCACGCCGAGTCGTATCTTGTCGTCACGCGCCGAGAAGAAGATTCACTGCATGTACATCGACGCGCTGTGCCGGGGACTCACGGAGCCGGCCAGGTAGTCGTGTTTCCTGCAGGCAGGTGCGGAAGCGCTGCGAGACCGCGTCCGAGGTCGATCAAGCAGAAGCGTTGTCGAGGGACAGCGTCACGGGACCACCGGCGGCATCGACGGCGTCGAGGATGCCCGAAGGAACACGGAACACCCGCCCCGGTGATGCCGGCCACGGCAGAACCTTGCGACCGATAACCTTTCCATCCTGTCGTGCAACCACTTTCGGGACACGGACGAGAACATCAGTCCAGAGCAGTAGTCGATCGCGCGCAGGCGCGCAGTCTCCGGGCCGCAGCAGGGTGGGAGCCACCCAGCGCAACGGTGATGCAGCCTGCAGGCGTATTCCACGGTCGATGGGCCGTTGACCGCCGAGGTACGCGCGAACCGAGTCGGCGACGTGTCGTCCGTCGAGAGCGGCGATGTCGGCGGTGTCGACCGGGTGACACAGATTTCCGATCGCGAACACACCGGAGCGGCTGGTTCGCAACGCAGTGTCGACGACGGGTCCCAATGTGCCGGCATCCAGTTCCAGACCGGCTGCCCTGGCGAGTTCGTGATCGGGAATCCAATTGCCGGTCAACACGACGGTGTCGCACTCGATGGTCCGGCGTTCGCCGGTGTCCAGGTTCTCGATCTCGACCGCTTGGACCCGGGGCTTGCCGATGATGCGGGTCAGCCGGGTGCGCGTCGCAACCTGCACGCCCAGCAGAGGAGTACGCCCGGCGAGGTTGAACAGACCATACGATTCCGGCGATGGGTATTCGCTCGTCATGAGCACTGTTTCGCAGGCCGCATGTTTCAACGTCATCACTGCGGAGTAGCTGACGAGCTCGGCCCCGACGACGACCGCACGGTTGCCGACCTTGCCGTGTTTGAGGTGGACGATGTTCTGGAGGTGGCCGGTGGTGTAGACCCCGGCAGTGCGGTCTCCTGGTACCAGCCTGGCAGGGCGAGGACGTTCGCGAGCACCGGTAGCCAAGATGACAGCACGGGCCTGAAGTTGTTGCCGACCGCGAGGTGACGTGAGTTCGAGGGTTTTATCGTCGGCCCAGCCTGTCACCATCGTGTCGGTACGAATGGTCGCTCCCGCTGCAGTGGCGGCCTTGGTGAGCCTGCGCGCATAGGCGGGCCCGTTGATAAAGGTCTTCATATCGCGAATGCCGTAGCCCGGATGATCGCTGTGGCGAGGTATACCCCCGGGGCCAGACTCTCGTTCCAAGACAACCACATTGAGGCCGCTGCGATCAGCAAGAGCGGCGGCGGCGGTAAGCCCGGACGGGCCAGCGCCGACGATAACGATGTCGGCAATATCGGTGGTGCTCATCGACTCTCCAAGGAAACGGCCGAGAGGGCAGTGGTTTCGGCCTCGAACAACGATTGGATTTCGGCGCCGCAGAAGAATGCCTGGCAGCGGCCGTTCATGGCTCGGGTGCGCCGGCGCAGGCCTTCCAGCGCGGCTGGTGGGATCACCGAGTGGCAGGCGTCGCGGATCTCGCCTTCGGTGACGCGCTCGCAAAAACACACGATCCGTCCATACGCGGTGTCTGCGGCGATCCGATCGGCGTCCTGGTAAGGCCGGGTGAAGGACTCACCGATGTTCGGCATCGATGGTGGCGGTGGGAGCTCAGGTTTCGGTGCCAGGTCAAATCCCGCCGAGTTCAGTTGTCCAAGGACATACTCGGCGACCGCCATACCGGAGGTGAGCCCGGTGGAGCGGATTCCACCCACGAGGAGGTAGCGCTGGGCGGTGTCGGTCTCGATGAGGTAGTCACCGTGGTCGATGGCTGCCCGCAGGCCGGCATAGGTCGCGGTGATCTCCTCGGCGAGTAGCTCCGGCATGAGGGTCCGGCCCTTTCCCAGCAGGAATTCGAAGCCTGCTTCGGAGGTTCCGGTGGCAGTTCGGTCCTGCAGATCCTCGGATGTCGGGCCGAGCATGACGTTGCCGTAGATGGTGGGGCTGACCAGTACGCCTTTTCCGCGAGCCGTGGGTACCGGCAACACGATCTTGTTCACGAGCGGGCGAGCGAGTTTGTCGTAGACGATGAGTTCACCGCGGCGTGGAGTGACGGTGAACCGGTGATAGCCGTACATCGCGTCGATCCAGTCGGCGCCCAGGCCGGCGGCATTGACCACCCAGCGAGCCTGCACCCGCCCCGCGTTGGTGTGGATCGTAGTCGATTGGTCGCCGACCTCGATGCGCTCCACGCGGTGATCGGTCAACAGAGCGGTGCCGCGGTTCACGGCGTCGGCGGCCAGCGCGAGGTTGACGGTCCAGGTGCAGATGATCGACTCATCGGGCACCGTCAGCCCGCCCAGGGCACCCTGCCCGAGGTGCGGTACCGCCGCGTATACCGATGCGGCGTCGATGATTTCGCAACGTGGGTAGCCGTTGGCTTCGGCCTTCTCCTTCAGGTCGGGCAGTGTGTCGAGTTGCTCCTGGTCCCAGGCAACCAGGATCGCGCCGGTGCGCTCGACGGGGATGCCGGCGTGCGTGGCATATTCGGAGAGCAGCTCGTATCCCCGGGCGACCATTTTCGATTCGAGGGTTCCGGGTTTGGCGTCGAACCCGGTATGCAGGATCGCGGTATTGGCCTTGCTGGTGCCGTCACCGATATCGTCGCGAGCTTCGAGCAGTGCGACCGACAGTTGGTGGCCGGCCAGTTCGCGGGCGATGGCGGATCCCACGATGCCGGCACCGATAACCGCGACGTCGTAGGTGGTCATGAGGTCTCCTGAGCGGGGTAGGTGGTTGCGGCGAGTGCGCGCCACTGTGAACGGAATTCGTCGGCGCGGTCGTCGGTCCAGCGGGGTTCGTAGGTCGCCGAGGGAGCCCAGTCATCGATGACCGCGTTCAGTGGGAGGTGTGGTTGCAGGCTGAGCCGGGCCAGTGCGGCAGCTCCCAGTCCGGTCGCGTGCGGCGATGGATAGATGTCAACGGGGACCTGCAGGATGTCGGCGCAAGACTGCATGAGGACCTGCGACCGGGTCAGGCCGCCATCGGCGCGCAGCCGGGTCAGCGGCGCGGCATCGGTGTTGATTGCGGTGACCAGTTCGGCGATCTGGGCGGCGATCCCCTGCAGGACCGCGAGCACCAGATGTCCCCGGCCGGTCGACAGCGTCATGCCGGAAATCGTCGCGGTGGCCTGCGATTTCCACCACGGCGCGGCCAGGCCGGCCAGGGCGGGAACGCAGAGCACACCGTTGTTGTCCGGCGCGGCAACCGAGTCCATCTCCTCCGCACCGGAAATGGCTCCCAGCGAGCACAACCACTTGACCGCCGAAGCGGCGGTGTATACCTGGCCGTCGATACAGAAGGTGTCGTCACCGGCTACTCGCCAGGCCAACGACGACGTCAATCCGGCGGTGGAATGCACCGGAACGGCACCGCTGTTGGCGAGTAGGAAGGCACCGGTGCCGAAGGTGCACTTGGCCATGCCCGGCTCCAGGCAGGCTTCGGCCAGGAGTGCCGCCTGCTGGTCCACGACGATCCCGCCCACGGGCACGTCGCCACCGAATGCCGATGTAGAACCGATGATTTCGTCGTTGGCGACGATGGCGGGCAGACGTTCACCGTCGAGTTCGAACAATGCGAGCAGTTCCCGGTCCCAGTCGCGGCCACCCAGTTCCACGGCCAGCGATCGGCTGGCGGTGGTGGCGTCCGTGACGAATGCTCCGCACAAGTTGTGCAGGAGCCAGGTGTCCGACGTGGTGACCACACCGCCCGCTTCGATGTTGCGTCGCAGCCACGCCATTTTCGGTGCGGAGAAGTAGGGATCGAGCACCAATCCGGTGCGCGCTGCCAGCGTGTCCGCGTGTTCAGCCAATGCGTTGCACAGTTCCTCCGAGCGGCGGTCCTGCCACACAATGGCCTTCGTCAGCGGGGCGCCCGACTTGGGATCCCAGGCCAGGACGGTCTCGCCCTGGTTGGCCAACGACACGGCACTGATCGGCCGACCCGCTTGTTCGACTGCAGTTCGGCCGGCTGCCAATACCGAGCCCAGGAGTTCTTCGGGGTCATGTTCGACCCCCCCGCCCACCAGGTAGTGCGGGTGCACCGGTACCTCGGCCAGGCCGACGACCCCGTTCTCAGGGTCGACGACGATGGCCTTGGTGCCCGAGGTGCCCTGATCGATCGCCAGGACAGTCATCGCGATGCGCCGGAGTCATCAGCGACGTGGTCGAGTTCAGCATCGATGGACGTCAGCTCCGGCATCCTCAGTCCATCGCGACCGCGGGTGATCAGCAGGTAGCCCAGGTAGATCATGCCGATACCGATCATGACGGCGGCGTACAGCCAGGGCTGCTTGAACGACGCGTCGCGGAATAGCGACAGGGCGAACACCAACCAGATGACTGCGACGCTGATGACCGGCACCTCCCAGCGGCCCAGGCTGAAGCCCGTGCTCGCTGGCAGTTGGCGACGCTTGGCGATGTAGAGGCCCACCGTGATCGCGTAGATGACAACGGGGAGCAGTGTCGCTGCTGAGAACAGAATGAACAACGCATCAGTGCTCGTGGAAAACAGCGCCAGGATGACCGCAGAAATGGTGGTCACCGCAACTGTCGCGTTCATCGGCGTCTTGAATCGTGGTGAAACCTTGTGTAGCACTTGCCATCCCGGGAAACGCTGATCACGCGACATCGCCCACACCAGCCGGGTACCGGACATCACGATGACCAGCCCACAGGCGAAGATCGCAATGGCCACCAGCACCAGCAGTGCGGTTCCCACGAAGCCACCCAGGATGTTGCGAATGATGTCAGCGATGGGGGTACCCGACTCGGCGAGCGCGACCGGATCATCGACAGCAGCAGTGACCACCAACAGGAACAGGAAGCCCAGCACGCCGGACGCCAGCACGGCTTGCCACATCGCCCGTGGCACCACAACCTCGGGACGCAGGGTTTCCTCGGCCAGGTTCGCCGCTGATTCGAAGCCAACAATCGTGAAGGCTCCCAGCAGGAATCCCAGCATCCATGGCCCGGCTGCGGTCGCGGTGCCGAAGCTCCAGTACCCCTCGGCCGGAATACCACCGCGGGAGAACAGGTTTCCGGCGTTCAGCTTGTGCGCGAACACGCCGACAATGAACAGCAGCACCACCAGCGCGACCATGCCGATCAACTCGGCACTGACCGCGAAGTTATTCACTCGCTCGGTCCACCTGGTGGATGTGGCGACCAGGAGGCCCTGCAGTACCAGGATGGCGCCGGTGATCAGGAACGATGTCAGCGCGGTCCCGGTGAAGTCGAACAACGCTGGGACGACGGTCGCAGCGACCGTGTAATCCACCGCGACCGCGACGATGGCCAGGAAGGTGAACGAGATCCAGCCTGTGATCCAGCCGAAGGTCGGATTGGCCAGCCGCGACACCCACTGGTAGGCGTAGCCGGTCACCGGGATCCGCGCCGCCAGCGCGCCGAGCAGCAACGCGACGGCGAGTTGGCCGACGATGACAATCGGCCAGGTCCAGATACCGAGCGGCCCGGAGCTTTTCAGCACGCTGCCGTACGTGGTGAAGATGCCAGTCGCAATCGAGACGAAAGCAAACGCGACGGCAAACGACGCGAACCGCCCCGTTGAACGCTCCAAGGTGTCGGTGTATTGACCCGCGGTGACGAGGTCGTCGCCGGGTGGTGTGGGAGGATGTGACATTGGATCAGACTTTCTGACTGGAATTGACCGTTTTGGGCAGAGGCTTTGGTCCTGCGGGCGGCGCTGCAACGCCGCCCGCACCCTTGTGGGGGCCGTGACAAGAATTCACGCCGTCGCCGATGTTGGCGGCCGCGCGGACAACACCACGCCTCCTTTCTCTTCGACTGCCGCGGTGACCGCGGCGCAGTTGTCGTTGTCGGTGATCAAGCCGTCGACCGCGCCCAGATCGCACACGCGGTAGGGCGCGACGTGGCCGAGCTTGGAGGAGTCGGCCAGGATGTAGCTCCGGGCGCTGTTGGTGATGATGGTTCGCCGCACGTCGATCTCGTCGAGGTGAAAATCGGTCAGGCCCGCTCGGGCATCGATACCGCCGGAACCCAGGAATGCGATGTCGGCGTAGACATCAGCGAAGAACGCCTTCGTGTGGGCGTTGGAGCACGCAAGGTCGCCCGCGCGAATGCGGCCGCCCGCCACGAGGACTTCCACTTTGGGTCGGTCAGCCAACTCGACCGCCACCGGAAGCGACGGGGTGATGATCGTGCCGGCGAAGGATCGAGGGATCGCTCGAGCGAGCGCGACGGCGGTGGTGCCGATGTCGATGACGACCGTCTGACCGTTTTCGAGGAGCCGCACCGCGACCTTTGCCAATTGGGCCTTGGCCTGATGCCGAATGATCGACCGTTCGGTGTAGGACGGCTCGGCGCCGCGGCGCTCTTCGACGCCAGCGGCGCCGCCGTGCACCCGCTTGAGGACGCCTTTTTCCTCGAGTAGACCCAAGTCGCGACGGACGGTCTCCGCGGACACCCCCAACCGGCGCACCAGTTCATCGGTGCTAACCGTTTGACCTGCGCTGACAGCGTGGACGATGGCGTCCTGACGCTCAACCGGCAACACGTCAGTTGACCGATATTGTGGATTCTTGACTGATCATGACTGTAAGTGTCGACTGTTGTGTACGTCACGTCAAGCTCAGAGGAACCCCCAGATCACCAATCCGCACCCGACGGTCGGCGCGGCTACGCCATCCGACTGCGAGACGATGCCCGAGCGAATCGCCTTCACGGCGTTATCCCACCAGAGACGGCACCACGGCCTCGATCAGATGCGGCCCGGGCTCGGCGAAGGCGTCGACGAGCGCGGCGG
>JAKIXW010000026.1:0-293 GCA_022708865.1 Acidobacteriota bacterium | reverse complement strand
CCCGCCGCGCCGGCACCCCCATCCCCTCGGCGATCTTCACGAAATCGATTGTGGGACGGCCCAGATCGAGCAGGTCGAGGGCTTTCGGCCCGGGTGATTCGGCGTTCTCGGCGCCCACCCGCTGCAACTCGATCCGCAGGATGTCGTAGGCGCCGTTGTTGAAGATCACGGTCGTCACGTCCAGGCCTTCGCGGGCCTGGGTCCACAGGGCGGCGATGGTGTACATCGCCGAACCGTCAGCCTGCAGGCTCAGCACCGGTCGATCGGGGGCGGCAAGCGCCGCACCGACCGCG
>JAKIXW010000269.1 GCA_022708865.1 Acidobacteriota bacterium | reverse complement strand
TGTCACCGTACAGACGCGGCCGCTCGCGGGAAGAAGGGTGCTTACGAGACCGGGGGGCGGCGCTGGGCCCACGGGCGGTCGGCCTCGATCTCGGCGGCCAGGGACAGCAGCGTGGCCTCGTCGAAAGGCCGGCCCACCAACTGGATCGACAGCGGCAGCCCGTGCCGGTCCAGACCCCACGGGACGACGGCGGCCGGCTGGCCGGTCGCGTTGAACGCCGCCTGGTAGGGCACCCGTGCCGCCACCAGCGCGAGCGTGGCGACGGCCCCGCGCTTGCGGTAGGCACCCACCCGCGACGGCCCGGTTGCCGCACCCGGGGTGATCACCACATCGCAGTCGTCGAAGATCCGCAGCATCTGCGCGGTCATATCCGCTTCGGCGGCAAGGATTTTCGCCATCCGGGCATCGGAGATCAACCGGCCGATGTTGGCGAAGCCGCGGGTCCGCGAATCCAGTCGCTCCGGGTGCGGCAGCGTCCGGACGTCGTCGTAGGCACCCCGGAAGTACCGCGGCATCACCTGGCCGTACACCAGTGACAGCGGGTAGTCGACATCACGCACCACCACGTCGTGGCCGAGTTCGCGCAACACCTGACCGGCCTGGTGCACCGCGGCCCGCTGCTCGGCGTCACGGTAGGCGGTCAGCAACGGCGGAACGTTGGTGCTCAACGCAATTCGCAACCGGTTCGGCGGCCGCGAGGCGGCCCGGACGAAGCCGCCCTCCGGGCCGGGCATGGACTTGTCACACGTCACGTCCAGGAACAGCGCGGCGTCCTCCACGGTGCGGGTCAGCGGACCGCACGCCACCATGCCGTTCCACGCATCGTCGTGCGGAGCCAGCGGCACCCGGTCGCGCTGCGGCTTGAGGCCGAACAGACCACACCAGGTCGACGGGATCCGGATCGAGCCGGCGCCGTCAGAACCCAGCGCCCACGGCGCCAGGCCCGCCGCCACCGCGGCCGCGCTGCCGCCGCTGCTGCCGCCGGGCGTGCGCGAGAGGTCCCACGGGTTGTGGGTGGCGCCGTAGGACACCGTCTCGGTGAACGGCCACAGCATCATCTCGGGGACGGCCGTCTTACCCAGGATCACCGCGCCGGCCTCGCGCAACAGCCGGACCACCTCGGCGTCCTTGGCGGGTGCCGGGCCGTGCGCGGTTCCGCCGTAGGTGGTGGTCTCGCCGGCGACGTCGGTGTCGTCCTTGATCGCGATCGGCACACCCAACAGCGGCAGTCGCTCCCCCGCGTCCAGGCGCTGCTGCGCGGTCGCCGCATCAGCGCGGGCCGCGGCGGTGCGCACGACCCGGTAGGACCGCAGCTCCGGGTCCAGTCGGGCGATCCGTTCCAGGTACAGCTCGGTGAGCGCGGGCGCGGTGACCGCCCCGGACGCCAGCATCCGGGCCTGCTCGGCGGCGCCGGCGAACGCCAGGTCGATGGAGTCCATCGGCGAAGCGTAGCCACCCGCTCGGTACCGTGGCGGGATGTCTTGCGTGTTCTGCGCCATCGTCGACGGTTCGGCCCCCGCGATCCGGATCCACGAGGACGACGACTACGTCGCGATCCTCGACATCCGCCCGATCGTGCGGGGTCACACCCTGGTGATCCCGAAGGAGCACCACGTCGATCTGACCGACTCCCCACCGGACGTCGTGGCGGGAATGATGCGGCTGGGCTAGCGGATCGCCCGGGCCGCGCGGGCCTCCGGACTGCACGCCGACGGCAACAACATCGTCATCAACGACGGCAAGGCCGCCTTCCAGAGCGTGTTCCACATCCACCTGCATGTGACGCCGCGGCACACCGGTGACAAGCTGACGTTCGCCAAGGGTCTGGTGGTCCGCAAGGACCCCGACCGGGAGGCGACAGCACGGATCCTGCGCGACGCGCTGGCCCAGCTCGAGGATCGGATGTCATGAGCCGGCTGGAGGATCTCGCCGGGCGGTTCCTGCGGGTGCACGACACCGTGTACCGCAGGACCAACGGTCGCATCGGCCGGCGGCTGCCCGGCGGGTTCGCGCCGGCACTGCTGCTGCACACCGTCGGCGCCAGGACCGGGCAGCCCCGCACCACCACCCTGAGCTATTCCAACGACGGCAACGACTACCTGGTGGTGGCGTCGATGGGCGGCGCTCCGCGGGCGCCCGGGTGGTACTTCAACCTGAAGAAGCAGCCACACGTCGAGATCAACGTCGGCCCGCGGCGGTTCCCGGTGACCGCGCGGATCGTCCTGCCCACAGATCCGGACTACGACCGGCTGTGGGACATCGTCAACCGCAACAACCGCAACATGTACCGCGGCTACCAGGAGCGCACCACGCGACCGATCCCGGTGGTCGTGCTGGCGCCCTAGACGGCCCGGTCCAACCACGAGCGGCTCGCCGAACTCCATGCCCGGCACGACCCCGATCTGCTCATCGTGTACCTGCACGATCGGGGGCTGTTCGACCTCGCGCGCTCCCAGGCCTGAAGCCACCCACCGGCTTGCGGCCGCGACAAGCCCGAACACACCCCACCTGGCCCAGAACCGGTGCCGATGCTGACAGACTTGTCGGTCCGGGCGGGTAGACATCAGATCCTGAGCACCGGTCGCGATGGCAGGCAAAGGAGCAACCCAGGTGGCGTTGAAGAAGTCGGATCTGTACTCATCGCTGTGGGCCAGCTGCGATCAGTTGCGCGGCGGCATGGACGCCAGCCAGTACAAGGACTACATCCTGACGCTGCTGTTCGTGAAGTACGTCTCCGACAAGGCCAAGGCCGACCCGAACAGTCTCATCGACGTCCCGGCGGGCGGTTCATTCGACGACATGCTCGCCGCGAAAGGCGATAAGGAGATCGGCGACCGTTTCAACAAGATCATCGCCCGCCTCGCCGAGGCCAACGGCCTGCGCAACGTCATCGACCAGGCCGACTTCAACGACGAGGAGAAGCTCGGCCGGGGCAAGGAGATGCAGGACCGGCTCTCCAAGCTGGTCACCATCTTCAAAGACCTGGACTTCCGCGGTTCGCGCGCCGAGGGCGACGACCTGCTCGGCGACGCCTACGAGTACCTGATGCGCCACTTCGCCACCGAGTCCGGCAAATCCAAGGGCCAGTTCTACACCCCGGCCGAGGTGTCGCGCATCCTGGCCAAGGTCGTCGGCATCGGGCCGGACACCCGCCAGGACCAGACCGTCTACGACCCGGCCTGCGGATCCGGCTCGCTGCTGCTCAAGGCCGCCGCCGAGGCACCGCGCGGCATGACGATCTACGGCCAGGAGAAGGACAACGCCACCTGGGCGCTGTCCAAGATGAACATGATCCTGCACGGCAACGAGATCGCCGAGATCGAAAAGGGCAACACCATCGCCGACCCGAAGTTCACCCGGGGTGATCGGCTGCGGACCTACGACTTCGTGGTGATGAACCCGCCGTTCTCGGACAAGGCGTGGAGCACCGGGGTCGAAAACGACTACGGCCGTTTCGAATACGGCCGCCCGCCGGAGAAGAATGGCGACTACGCTTTCCTGCTGCACGCCCTGACATCGCTAAAGAGCGCGGGTAAGGCGGCGATCATCCTGCCGCACGGCGTGCTGTTCCGAGGCAACGCCGAGGCCACTATCCGGCGCAACCTGCTCAAACGCGGCTACATCAAGGGTGTCATCGGCCTGCCGGCAAACCTGTTCTACGGCACCGGCATTCCGGCGTGCGTGGTGATCCTGGACAAGGAGAACGCTGTCGGCCGTACCGGGGTGTTCATGATCGACGCCGCCAAGGGCTTCATCAAGGACGGCAACAAGAACCGGCTGCGCAGCCAGGACCTGCACAAGATCGTCGACACCTTCACCAAGCAGATCGAGGTCGCTCGCTACTCCCGCATGGTGCCGATGAGCGAGATCGCCGACCCACGCAACGATTACAACCTGAACATTCCGCGCTACATCGATTCATCCGAACCCGAAGACCTGCAAGACCTTTCGGCCCATCTGCACGGCGGCATCCCCGATCGCGACCTCGATGCGCTGCAACCCTACTGGGATGCCTTCCCGCAGCTGCGCGGCCAGATGTTCACCCCGAACCGGACCGGCTACAGCGACCTGGGCATCGACGTGGGCGCGGTGCAGCAGGCCATCTTCGACGCACCAGGATTCGACAAGCTGCGTCAGGAGGCCACCGGGATCGTCGCGGACTGGTTCGCCACCCACCGCGACCTGCTGGCCGGCATCACCGCCGACACCACGCCCAATGAGCTCATCACCACCATCAGCGATGAACTGCTGGCCCGGTTCAAACCGGTGCCGCTGCTCGACGAGTACGACGTCTACGAGCAGCTGATGACCTACTGGTACGACACCATGCATGACGACGTGTATCTGGTGATGGCCGACGGCTGGCTGGGTGCGGCCACACCCCGAAAGGCCTTGGAGGACAAGGAACGCAAGCTGACGGAAACCCCCGACCTGGTGGTCGGTTCCGGTCGCGGCGCCACCAAGTACAAGATGGACCTG
>JAKIXW010000268.1 GCA_022708865.1 Acidobacteriota bacterium | reverse complement strand
TGTTGTATCCGGTGGTGTAGAGCTGGTTATGGGCGCTGTCCCACCGCGGATAGTCGCTGTGGCCGCTGGCCGCGTACAGCGTCCGCCCGTCCGGCGCGGCGACGGTGCCGGTCGCCAGGTGCGTGAAGTTCGGGTTGGTGGCCGGGTTCGGGCCGAAATCCCCGGCCCCGGTGAGATCACCGGCCAACAGACCACCGCTGAGCAATGGGCCCAGCCCCGGGACCAACGGCGCCAAGCCCTTGGCGATCGGCGGCCCGTCATAGACCCATTGAATCGGATCATCCGGTGTCTCCATCGTGAAGACGTGGCCGGGCTGCAGATGAAGATCACTCGGCACCCGGGCCTCGATACCCGGGGATCCGTAGAACAGCGCGTTGTCCACCCCGTGATCCCCCGGCACCTGCAGGGCCAGCCCAGTGGTCAGCGATCCGTACGAGTGCCCGATCGCGGTCAGATCCAACGGATGTGAACCATGGACCGCGGTGATGCCGTCGTAGAACCGCGCGAGGTCCACGGCGCCGGCCTTGGCCACGTCGTCGTGGCTGACTTCCCAGCCACCGGCCAGCGAGCCGCCGATGTCGTCGGCGCCGGGAACCTGCGGCGGGTCGTAACCGATCCACGCGATGGACGCCACCGTCTCGTTGCCGCGCCCCGCGGCGTCGAGCTGCCGCAGCGCCTCCTGCCGGGCGTGCATGGCCTCGTCGGCCATTCCCGTGATCGCCCCGTGCACCGTGGTGTTCAGCCCGGGCGCGGTCACCGACACATGGTCGGCGGTGTCGGGATCGCCGACGGCAACCGCGGCGCGGGCCTGACGGCCCGTCTGGGTGTCCAGCAGCAGCAGTTTGCGGTCCGGGTTGTTGGCCACGGCCTTGTTGACCGCCTGCAGGTCGGCCAGGTACTTCGAACCGTTGAGCGCCGCCGTGTACTGCCGCTGCCACGCCGCGTACTCCTGGGCGTCGGCGACGTTGCGGGGCAGGTTCTGGCCGTTGGCCCAATCGGGGTGTTGGGCCCGCAGGGCCGCCGCCTGGTCGGCCGCCGCCTGCGCCCGGGGCAGCTGATCGGCCAGATTCAGCCGGTTGTAGAAGTCCGCGCCGGGATGGTCGTCGTCGCCGGCGGGCATCCCCGGATGATTGCCGACGTTGTGATCCTTGTTGTACAGGTAGTCCTTCTGCTCCCGGGACAGGCTGTTCCAGAACTTGGTGAACTCCTTGGGGTCATCGGGCAGCGGCTGATCCAGCATCGGTGTGTTCAGGCCCGCATCCGGGATCGGCGCCGAACCGTCGGCCATGTGAATCGCGTTGGCCAGCGCCACATCCACCGCGTTGGCGTGCGCGACGATCTTGTCCAGCCGGGGCTGCAACTGTTCCTCCTTGAGCAGCGCCTCCATCGGGTTGCGAACCGACCGGCCCGGTAGCACCCGCCCGGTCACCGAATCAATCTCCATCCCAAGAGATTCCGCGTCCGCCTTCAACGAGGCCAGTTCCGACTTGATCTGCTCGATCTCATCGGCGGCATTGCGGGCCGCATTGGCCACCGCCTGCGCCTCCCGGCCATGGGCGTCCAGATCGCGGCGGGTCTTGCCGATCGCCTCCCGGGCCGCCTCAGCGGCGACCCCGCCCCACGTCTCGAACGCCGGCAGGGTGGCCAGCCCGTTGGCGGCGTCGGCGGCCGCCTGGGCACGACTGGTCGCCGCATGGAACACCTCGCGGACCGAGCCCGCGTCCCAGCGTTCGATATCGGCGACGGTCAGTGTCACGTCCCGCTCAACCCCTCCTCCGCACGCCACCACATGTGTACCAGCAGCGCCGCCGAAAACACGCCATGTCAGCGCCCCGCATGCCCGGCGCGGTCAGCAACACCCTCTGCGCGCACGAGCAGCGCCGCCGACGGCATCACCTTGCCCGACAGGTACGTGGACAACCTCGATGGCGAGGTGCCCAGGCGGGACGCGAATTCCGCTGCGGTCAGACCTGATTCATCGACCAGCGTCGAGAACCGGCAGCGAACCACTTCGCGGGCCGACCGCTCGGCATCCGCACGGGCATGGGCCACAGCGCGGCGCAGCGTCGCCGCCACACCACGGTCCTCGGCGAGGTCGAGCGCCTGCAGGAGTTGTGCGGTCAACGGGCCCCAGGGCTCCCCCCGCACCGCCTCGGAGATCCTGCGCCACTCGGGTAGCGATCCCCGGTCGACCGCAGCCAGCAGACCTTCGACACCCCATTCCTCGACCGGATCGGCGGGGGTGACGCCGAGATTTCGAAACCGTAAGTTGCTCAAGGGTTTTCCATCATTGCGTCAGCGACGCGCATGCACTGTTGCGCGACAGCGTCCCAGGACGACCAACGGGGTGCCAGATTCTTGCAGCGCCCCAATCGTTTCGTAGTCTGCGAGTCCTTGGGCCGTGGGTCACCGAGTTGACGAAGCAACTGCGACGCCACCGCAGTGTGGTCACCGGCATCAGCGTCGTAGTAGGCGTCGAGGTGATTCAGCACCGAGGCGGACCATTCGACCCCGAAATGGTCCGACAACACCGCGACGTCGATGTAGTCGCGGACCTGGTTGCGTTTGACGATCAAATAGGCCTTGATCCTCAGGGTCTCCTCGGCGGTGGGCACCCTGATCGAACCCCCGCCGGGCGACGGCACGGTCTGCAACTCGAGCGGGCGGCGGCGCATCAGCTGACGCACACCCGCCTCGATGTCACCCAGCGAACCCAGGATGATCTTTCCGGGCGTGACGCGATTCAATACCCAATCGGGGTCGGATTCCAGCGCCGCCAACACGATGTCCAATCGCTGGCCGAGATCCTCGACAACGTGATCGTGGTCGGACGAGTCGCTGCCCATGAGAACGGCATCGGGCACCAGGGCCTGGAGCCGCGCCGCAGAGCGCAGGACGTCCTCGAACGACATTCGGACCACCTTCCGACAGTTATCGGATCCGATAATACGCCTGGAAGCCTGTTCCACCTGGTCGCTCGTCGTCGCTACGAGGTGGACACGTCGGCAACCCGGCCGCGCGCCGGGACGCGCGTGACGGATGTGACCACGCTGCCGTGGGAGCGTCAGCGGCACGAGCGCGCCACATTCGCCCGCCGCCTCTCCCGTCGCCCCCGGTAGGCTGGCCGGGTGCCGCTTCCCGCAGATCCCAGCCCCGCCCTGAAGGACTACGCCCACCCCGAGCGCCTCGTCACCGCCGACTGGCTGTCGGCGCACCTGGGCACGCCCGGCCTGGCCATCGTCGAGTCCGACGAGGACGTCCTGCTCTACGACATCGGGCACATCCCCGGTGCGGTCAAGATCGACTGGCACACCGATCTCAACGACCCGCACGTGCGCGACTACATCACCGGCGAACAGTTCGCAGAACTGATGAACCGCAAGGGAATTCGCCGTGACGACACCGTCGTCATCTACGGCGACAAGAGCAACTGGTGGGCCGCCTACGCCCTGTGGGTGTTCACCCTGTTCGGCCATCAGGACGTCCGACTGCTCAACGGCGGTCGCGATCTGTGGATCAACGATCACCGCGACACCACCCTGGACGTGCCGTCGAAGGCCACGTCGGGCTACCCCGCCGTCGACCGCAATGACGCCCCCATCCGCGCCTACCGCGAGGACGTCCTGGGCGCCCTGGGCGCCAGCACGGTGATCGACGTCCGTTCGCCGCAGGAATACACCGGCGAACGCACCCACATGCCCGACTACCCCGAAGAGGGCGCGCTGCGCGGCGGGCACATCCCCACCGCCGTCTCGGTGCCGTGGGCCCGCGCCGCCGACGAGAGCAGCCGATTCCGCAGCCGCAAGGAACTCGACGAGATCTACGCATTCGCCACCGACGGCACCCCCGTCATCGCCTACTGCCGCATCGGCGAGCGGTCCAGCCACACCTGGTTCGTCCTGACCCATCTGCTCGGCGTGCCCGGCGTGCGCAACTATGACGGTTCGTGGACCGAGTGGGGCAACACCGTGCGGGTGCCCATCGTGGCCGGGGACGAACCGGGCTCCGTGCAGTGACACCCCATCCCGCCGAGCGCTCAGCCACGTACGCCCACGGCACTGTTTTGTGTACCTGGCTGCGCGCTCGCGAGGAGGCCGCGGCGCGATGAGCGTGCCCGCCCCGCTGGCCGAGGTGGTCTCCGACTTCGCCGACGTCGACGGACAGGACAAGCTGGCGCTGCTACTGGAGTTCTCCCAGGACCTCCCCGACCTGCCGTCGTGGCTCGAGGAAGCCGCCATGGAACCGGTGCCCGAATGCCAGTCGCCGCTGTTCCTCCACGTCGACGCCGACGACCCCGAGCACGTCCGGCTGTTCTTCAGCGCGCCGGCCGAGGCCCCCACCACCCGCGGCTTCGCGTCCATCCTCGCGACCGGACTCGACGGCCAGTCCCGCGCCGACATCCTGGCCGTTCCCGACGACTTCTACGCCGAGCTGGGTCTGGCCAAGCTGATCAGCCCGCTGCGGTTGCGCGGCATGTCGGCCATGCTGACCCG
>JAKIXW010000267.1 GCA_022708865.1 Acidobacteriota bacterium | reverse complement strand
TGGATCTCCCCAACTGATTGCCCGTCCCACGGCACGTCTTTCCCGTCGTCGTCCCGCAACCGGATTTCGACACCGCAGATCGGTCGGCCCTGGGATGCGCGCAGCTCCCAGCGCCGCGTCGCGTCGGCTCTGTGAGCCGGACGTGCAACGGTCGCCAACGGAGAGGTTTCGGTCATACCCCAGGCCTGCACAATGGGCACGTCGTACTTCTCTTCGAATGCCCGCATCAAGGAAAGCGGAACAGCAGATCCCCCGCACGCGACCAGCCGTAACGAAGAAATGTCCCGCCCAGGGTGCGAATCCAGATATCGGTCGACATCGTTCCAGATCGTCGGCACTGCACCGGCCAAGGTCGGTCTGGTGTCTTCGATGATCGACACCAACGGTTCGGCTTGGAGATACCGGTCAGGCAGTACCAGATCCGCACCGGACATCAACGCTGCGTAAATAAGCCCCCACGCATTGGCGTGAAACATTGGGACGATGGCCAGCACACGGTCGGCCTCGCTGACTGACAAAGCGTTAGCTGTGCAGGCGGTCAGGGAGTGAAGGTACGTCGAACGGTGGCTGTAGACGACGCCTTTGGGATCTCCGGTGGTACCGCTCGTATAACACATGGCCGCGGCGGACAGCTCGTCGAGCTCAGGCCAGTCAAATGATTCTTCTTGGCCGGCAAGCACTTCCTCGTAACGCAGAACGGTCTTCCCGCATCCCTGGAGCGGGGCAAGGTCGCCCTCTCCGGTGACGATGACGGTGTGCACCGACGCCATCGCTGGGAGCGCGCGCGCCAACAACGGGGCAACCGAAGCGTCGACTAGGACGATCTGATCGCTCGCGTGATTGGCGATGTACGCCAGTTGCTCTGGGGCCAAACGAATGTTGAGCGTGTGCAGGACCGCGCCCATGGAGGGAATCGCACAGTAGGCCTCCAGATGTTCCTGGTTGCTCCACTGGAAGGTGGCCACGCGTTGGTCTGCCGTGACGCCAAGACTGCGCAGCGCATTGGCAAGGCGAGCCACTCGCGCCAGCACAATGCGGTAAGGCGTTCTCCGATATCCATTTCCGGTCGGAGTGACGACCTCGCTGTCACCGTGTATGGCTGCCGCATGCTGGACGATCGCCGACACCGTGAGCGGAACATTTTGCATTGTGCTTTGCATCGTGTAGTGCCCTTTCAGGCGAAGAGGTCGGGACGGCTGTTCGGCTGATCGATGAATGTGCCGTAATGCGTTCTCAGTGCTTGCAGGATGTCTGCTAGGGGTAGATCGTCGTAGGCTCCCCGGTCGCGCAGATACTCCATGTGCTGGGTGCCGTCAGCGGTGAAACCATGGAGTAGCGCGTCGCTACGGCCGTCGAATTCGATCGGCGAGACACCGAAGCGTGCGCACAGCTCGCGATTGAACGCCGGGGTGGCCTTTACCCACGCACCGTTGAGGAACATGAGACTGTAGCCGTGGTAGACGAAAACGTCGCTACCACCCATCCGCTCGCGCAATGCCTTGGTCTGGAGGTGGTTTCGGACGTCGGCGAACCCCAGCCGCGCCGGGATTCCCGCCGCTCGGCACGCTGCAGTCAAGAGCACGGCCTTCGGGACGCAGTAGGCCCGTTCTGCGGTCGCGACGGTGCTGGCGCGATACGCGTGCGGGTTGTCGGTCACCGTGTAGGGGTCGTACCAAATGGAGTCACGGACCGCGGTGAAGATGGCGATGGCCTTCTCGGTGTCGCCGCAGGCACCACGGATCGCCGATGACACGAAGTCACGTACCGAATCTTGTTGCCAGTCAAGAAACTCCGTGGGTTCGAGGTAGGGGCTGTGGTCGACGGTCATCGGCGCTTCATCTCCAACGGAAGTCCGTCCACCGGAATGGGCAGCGAGGTGTTGTCCCATCGGACGTGATAGTTCTCCGGAACCTTCCAAGTGAACGAACGCAGCATCCTGTGCAGGATTGCTTTGACCTCGAGCGTCCCGAATTGCATGCCGATGCACTTGTGCGCTCCACCTCCGAACGGAACCCAGGCGAATCGGTGGTGTTGGTCTTCGCGCCGAGGCTCGTCGAAACGTGAGGGATCGAACCGCTCCGGATCACTCCAGATCGTTCGATCGAAGTGATTCACGGCAGGCGTTATAGCGCATAACGTGTTCGAGGGGATGTGATATCCATCGATGGCGACATCTCGAACCGTCTTGCGCATCACCAGCGGAACAGGTGCAAGCAGTCTGAGCGCTTCCTTGATCACGAGGTCGATGACCGTCATCTTCTCCAGGGCCTCGATGTCCGGCAACCCGTCACCGATGGCCGCGGCTTCCGCAGCCGCAGCCTCCTGCCACTGCGGATACTTGGCAAGGAAATAGGTGACCGCTGTGGTGGTGATCGTCGAGGTGTCGTGGGCCGCCATCATCAAGAAGATCATGTGATTCACCACATCCTCGTCGGAAAACCGCTCCCCGTCTTCGGTCGTGGCTTGACAGAGAGCAGCGAACAGATCCTCCGTTTCACCGGCTCGCGCGGCCGGCAGATGCCGGAAGAAGTAGTCCTCCAAAACGCGCCGCCCTTGCACACCAGCGCGGAATCTGGTTCCCGGAAGCGGAGCACGCACAAGGGAACTCGCCGCCCGGACCGTAGCGACGAACGCCTTGTTGACAGCATCGCTCTCGTCCTTGCCGCGGCCGCCCATGAAGACGTCGGTAGCGATGTCGAGGGTGAGTTCCTTCAACAGTGGGTAGATTCGAACCGACGGGCCCACCGGCCACGCAGGCACTGCCGAGCGAACGCATGGCGTTACCTGTTCGACGTATCCGGTCAGGCGCGGACGCGTAAACGCCTCCTGCATGATGCGCCGGTGCATCAAGTGCTCGTCGAAGCTCATGAGCATCAAACCGCGATGGAAGAAGGCGTCGATCAGGAAGGACCAGCCATCCTGAGAGAATGCCTTCGCTTCGCTCGTGAACGCCTCTCGAGTGGCGTCAGGGCCGGCGATGACCACCATCTTGGTGCCGAACGCGCCCATCCACGACACCGAACCCAGACGGTCGTAGCGCTCTCGACTGAAATCCGAGCCGAATCGGATGTAGTCGAGCGTGTGACCTACGAAGGGCAGTCCGGCATCCCCCCGGACGGCTTTCAATCCACTGCCCGCGGGTGCCGGTGCCAGTTCACGAACCGGCCAGTCCCGGCTCCATCGACGCCATCTGTCGTCGACGGCGTGAGGCGCGGGGACCATGATCACAGAGGACAACCGCTCCTTCACGTGGTGCGCAGGTGCGAGAAGGTGATTCGTCATGGTTCCTCCTGGACGCTGGGCCGCTTTGACGGCGTCCACCAGTCTTTACAAAGATGCCATTGATGTCAATATCTAGACATTATTGGCCTAGCGGTTAAGTGCGCGTCTCGTGCCCTTAGTCGGCCAGGCTCGGTTCTGCAGGGTCTCCGACCTTTAGACGCCCGACGTTTCTCAAGACGTAATCGCCGCTGTGCGGCTTCCGGGTAAGGAGTCGATAAACCAAGGTAGGCCCCGGCCAGTTCGTCGGGATTTCCCCGCTCGAGGTTCGATACCAGCTCGCACACAGCGCCCACACCGACCTCCGTAGTCGCCTTCTCAAGCGCGTGTTGTAGCGTTGCGCGCTCTCCGTCCTGACATCGATCGCATGACCCGGATGAGCAGCCACGGCTTTGATGAGCGTTGCGATGTGACGGACTTGTGACTCGATCATGTAGAGGATCGACCCCGAGCCCACATTCGTGTTGGGACCATAAAGCAGGAACAGGTTCGGGAACATGGGGACAGTGATGCCCAGATATGCGTACGCCTGGGTCTTCCACACCTCGGCCAAGGAGACTCCGCGAGAGCCGCGCACGGACATCGGGGCGAGAAAATCGGTGGCGCGAAACCCGGTTCCGTAGATCACGACATCTGCAGGACGAAACTCTCCATCCACGGTCTTGACACCGTTGTCGCAGAGCTCTGCGATAGCCTTCGGCACCAACGACACGCGATCACTCGCGATTGCTGGATAGTAATCATTCGAGAACAGCACTCGCTTGCACCCTGGCGCGTCCGAAGGCATCAATTGCTCGCGCAAAGATGGGCTAGCAACCTGCCGATGTAGGTGGCGGCGCGCGATCGCACCGAGGACGCGTGAGAGGGGCTTCGCGTCGACTAGCGTCACAGCGAGCAACTCGAAAATTAGCCATACCGCGAAACGCTCGAGGCGCAGCGCCATCGGCAATAACTCGCTCACCCTGTCGTGAAGGACTCCATACCTGCTGTCCCACTTCGGCAAGATCCACGGAGCCGTGCGCTGATATAGCGTGACATGCTCCGCCTCCTGGGCGATGTGTGGCACGAATTGGATGGCACTAGCTCCTGTGCCGATGACGGCTACTTGCTTGCCGCGAAGCGAAACCGATCGGTCCCAACGCGCCGAATGAAAGCGCGGCCCCTGGAAGGTGTCTGCGTCGGCAATAACGGGTACGTGGGGCAAGGAGAGCTGACCCACGGCCGAGACGACGACATCGCAGGTTATTGTCTC
>JAKIXW010000266.1:331-4542 GCA_022708865.1 Acidobacteriota bacterium | reverse complement strand
GACGCTCCAGCGCGAGATGGAAGTGTTGGCTCAGACCGATTCGCTGACCCCGCTGCTGAACCGGCGTGCTTTCACCGAACGGGCGACCGTCGAGTTTCGCAAGGTGCGCGACGGGCAGGGCCGCCTGAATGTTCTGCTCCTGGATGTGGATGACTTCAAGGCCGTCAATGACACGTTCGGACATCTGGTCGGCGATCAGCTTCTGGTCGGGATCAGTGATGTGCTGCAAGAAGAGATAGGTCCCTACGACTTCGCCGCCCGAATGGGCGGCGACGAGTTCTGCGTCGGCTTCGTCGACACGGACGACGGCAATGCCCGAGAGACCGCCGAGCGAATACGACGCAGGATCAGTGAGGAGACCGCGCCCGGCGGTATCGCGCTGAGTGTGCAGGTCAGCATCGGGTTGACCGACGTCGCCCGGACCGACGGCCATTTCGTCGACGTGATGCGCCGGGTCGACCGGTTGATGTACGACGAGAAGCAGGGGAAGCGCCGTCGCGGTCGACGGGGCGGTGGGCCGAAATCCTGAATCTGGGCCGACGTGTTGAATGGACGGTGAATCGTTGCCGCGCTGCGACGACTTCGGTCGCAGCGGGACACGGTCAATTCCGGCGCTGTCTGCGATCCGATCGCGCGACAGATCCTGCCGCATGCCAACTTTGAAACGCTGCCCAACGTCGGGCACGGCCCGATGATCGACGATCCCGCTTTGTCGCGCAGACCATTCTGCGGGTGGCGCCGCGTTGATTGTGGAATCGTGGGTCCTCCCACCTCGATGAAGCGGCGGAAGGACGATCGGTCATGTCCCACGGTCCCGTGGGCGGTGATGAGCCGTCGATCTTCGGTGACGAAGAATTTTCCAGTGGCCGCAGCGCCGTTCGCATAGCCGGCGTGGCCGCGTTGGGCGGCCTGCTGTTCGGTTACGACAGCGCGGTCATCAACGGCGCGGTGTCCTCGATCCAGAAGTACTTCAGCATCAACGATGCCTCCCTGGGCTTGGCAGTGGCTTCCGCCCTGCTGGGTGCGGCGGCCGGTGCCATGACGGCAGGCCGGCTCGCCGACAAGATCGGCCGGCTGGCGGTGATGAAATTGGCCGCCGTGCTGTTCCTGATCAGCGCCATCGGAACCGCGTTCGCGGGCCACATCTGGATGATCATCGCGTTCCGGATCATCGGCGGGATCGGCGTCGGGGTGGCATCGGTGATCGCACCGGCCTATATCGCCGAGACCTCACCACCGCAGATCCGCGGCCGGCTCGGTTCGCTGCAGCAGCTGGCCATCGTCAGCGGCATCTTCCTGTCCCTGGCCATCGACTGGCTGCTGGCCCGGCTGGCCGGCGGTGCCGACAAGGAGCTCTGGCTGGGTATGCAGGCTTGGCGGTGGATGTTCCTCCTGATGGCCGTCCCGGCGATCGTGTACGGGCTACTGGCATTCACGATTCCGGAATCACCGCGTTATCTCGTTGCAACGCATCGTATTCCGGAAGCCCGCAAGGTGCTGACGACATTGCTGGGCACCAAGAACCTCGAGATCACCATCAACCGGATCCAGCAGACGCTCGAATCGGAGACCCCGCCGTCGTGGCGCGACATGCGCAAGCCGGGTGCGGGGGTGTTCGGCTTCTACGGTGTGGTCTGGGTCGGTCTGGGTCTGTCGATCTTCCAGCAATTCGTCGGGATCAACGTCATCTTCTACTACTCGAACGTGCTGTGGGAGGCGGTCGGTTTCGACGAGAGTTCGTCGTTCACCATCACTGTCATCACCTCGATCGTGAACATCGCGACCACGCTGATCGCCATTGCGCTGATCGACAAGATCGGCCGCAAGCCGCTCCTGCTGATCGGTTCGGCCGGCATGGCGATCACCCTGGCCACCATGGCGATCATCTTCGGCACCGCCACGCTGGTGGACGGTAAGCCGGTGTTGCACGGGGCCACCGGCCCGATAGCCCTGATCGCCGCGAACCTCTTCGTCGTCGCGTTCGGCATGTCGTGGGGACCGGTGGTGTGGGTACTGCTGGGAGAGATGTTCCCCAACCGGATCCGCGCAGCAGCCCTGGGTCTGGCCGCCGCCGGCCAGTGGGCGGCCAACTGGCTGATCACGGTGACGTTCCCGGGCCTGCGCAACGTTCTGGGCGTGGCCTACGGCTTCTACGCCCTGTGCGCGCTCCTGTCCTTCGTGTTCGTCTGGAAGTGGGTCCGTGAGACCAAGGGGGTCGCGCTCGAGGACATGCACGCCGAACTGCTGCATGACGACAAGCCCGCGGTCACCTAGATTCGGGCGGCCGCCGGGCCACATGAAACAATCACTGCCCGTGAAGACCTTCGCGGAGTTGTTCGCCGAGCTGGGCGCCAAGGCCGCTGCCCGGCCAGAGGGAAGCGCCACCGTCGCGGCGCTGGATGCCGGCGTGCACACGATCGGTAAGAAGATCCTCGAGGAGGCCGGCGAGGTCTGGATGGCCGCCGAGCACGAATCCGACGAGGCGCTGGCCGGTGAGATCAGCCAATTGTTGTACTGGACCCAGGTGCTGATGGTCGCGCGCGGCCTGACCCTCGACGACATCTACCGGAAGCTGTGATGGGCGTGTTGCGTGTTGCGGTCCCCAACAAGGGCGCGCTGAGCGAATCGGCAGCCGAGATCCTGGCCGAGGCCGGATACCGGCGTCGCACGGACCCCAAGGATCTGACCGTCCTGGATCCGGTCAATAACGTCGAATTCTTCTTCCTGCGGCCCAAGGACATCGCCATCTACGTCGGCTCCGGGCAGCTGGATTTCGGCATCACCGGTCGTGATCTGGCGCTCGAGTCGGATGCCCCGGTGTCGGAGCGGTTGGCCCTGGGGTTCGGATCGTCGACGTTCCGGTATGCCGCCCCGGCCGGCCGGGACTGGACCGTTGCCGATCTGGCCGGCAAACGGATCGCGAGCGCGTATCCGAACCTGGTCCGAAAGGATTTGGCGGACAAGGGAATCGACGCCACTGTGATTCGGCTCGACGGGGCGGTGGAAATCTCCATCCAACTCGGCGTGGCTGACGCGATCGCCGACGTCGTCGGCTCCGGCCGGACGTTGCGCGCCCACGGTCTGGCCGCGTTCGGTGAGTCGCTGTGCGATTCCGAGGCGGTGCTGATCGAGCGGGCCAACAACCAGCCCGACGCCGCGCGGGACCAGTTGGCGGCCCGCGTCCAGGGTGTCGTATTCGGCCAGCAGTATCTGATGCTCGACTACGACTGCCCGAAGGCCGTGCTGGAGCGGGCCACCGAGGTGACGCCGGGCCTGGAATCACCGACCATCGCCCCGCTGGCCGACCCGGACTGGGTCGCCGTGCGCGCACTGGTTCCACGCCGGGACGTCAACGCCATCATGGACGAGTTGGCCACCATCGGCGCCAAGGCGATTCTCGCATCGGACATCCGATTCTGCCGTTTCTGAGCTGCTAGCCTCCGAGGTTGTGACGCATTTCCTCGTTCTGGTGCTGGCCGGTCTGATCGGCGCGGTTGCCGGCCTGCGGGCCCTGACCGCTCCTGCCGTGGTGGCTTGGGCCGCCATGCTGCACTGGATCAACCTCGACGGCACCTGGGTGCAGTGGCTGGGCCACCCGATCACCGTCGCGGTCCTCACCGTGCTGGCGCTGGGTGAGCTGGTCACCGATCAACTGCCCAAGACGCCGAGCCGGACGGTTCCGATGCAGTTCATCGCCCGCCTGATCACCGGCGGGTTCGCCGGCGCCGCCCTGGGCACGGCCTGGGGATACCGGTGGGGCGGTCTGGGCGCGGCGCTGATCGGCGCCGCCGTCGGCACGATCGTCGGCTACGAACTGCGTCGCCGGCTGTCCGACCATCACGGCATCGACCTACCGGTCGCCATCACCGAGGACGTGGTCGCCGTTGTCGGTGGACTGGCCGTCGTCGCACTGACCGCCGCGCTGTAGATGAGCGAGCGCTTCGACGCGATCATCGTCGGGGCGGGACAGGCCGGCCCGCCGCTGGCCGGCCGGCTGACCGACGCGGGCATGACCGTCGCCGTCATCGAGCGCAAACTGGTCGGCGGCACCTGTGTCAACTACGGCTGTATCCCGACCAAGACCCTGGTCGCCAGTGCGCACGCCGCGGATGTGGCCCGCCGCGGCGCCGACTTTGGTGTGCAGACCGGGCCGGTGACCGTTGACATGGCGAAGGTCAAGGCGCGCAAGGACAAGATCGTGCACGACGACC
>JAKIXW010000266.1:0-247 GCA_022708865.1 Acidobacteriota bacterium | reverse complement strand
CCGCCACGGCGTCGAGGACTGGATCACCGGCATGCCCGGCGCCACCCTGCTGCGCGGGCACGCCCGTTTCGTCGGCCCGAAGACCCTGTCGGTCGACGGCCGGCTCCTTGCGGCGGACCGCATCTTCCTCAACGTCGGCGGCCGGGCCGTCGTCCCCGACATCCCCGGGTTGGCCGACGTCGACTACCTCACCAACGTCGGCATCCTCGAACTCGACACCGTCCCAGAGCATCTCGTCGTCGTCGGC
>JAKIXW010000265.1 GCA_022708865.1 Acidobacteriota bacterium | reverse complement strand
CGATCGGCAAGGCCGGCGTCGGTTCTCGTGTCGTCGAGGAGGAGTCGGCGGCGGCCAAGACTGAGGGCGGCCATGTTGGCCCGGGTGGCGGCGCTCCACCACCGGTCAGCGAAATTGCCAAGAACGCAACCGCTGCCGCTGAAGAACTCGATGGCGTTGCCGAGCAACCGATCGCATCGACACCCCCGGCCGGCGGCCAACCGGTCTCGCTACCCGCAGATGCGCCGCACGGCACGCCGCCAGTGGCCAAGACACCGTCCGACGCGCAGCCGACATCTACGGCGCCCGCGGGTGAATCCCACGCCGGACCGACCACGCCGCCGGAACCCGAACGGGTTCCTGCCGCAGCCACTGGGGATCCGGTGGCGCCTCGCACATCCCCGGAGGAACCGGAACGCGCTTCGGCATTAACGGTTCCGGGGCATATTATCGAGTCCGCTTCGAATCGAGCCGGGGAAGATAGCGGCAAGCAAGTAGTTGCCGCAGGCCAACAGGAAATGTCGACGGCAGCAGCTTCCGAGACGATTCAACGGGCATCGGGGGCGCATCCCGGCGCCGACGCCGTCAGCGAGCTACTCGCCAAGCCCAGTGTTCCTCGCGCGGCCCAGACCTCGGTCGAAACGCCTCATAACTCAACCACGCCTAGCCATGAATTTCGGGACTCAGCCGCTCCATCCGACCAGATCTACTCCAGCGCCCGAGCCGATAGCAGTGTTTCGTTCCCGGATAAGGGTGAAGCACTGCCCGCGGCAGATGATGCCACAGTTGGGACGAGGGCCGTTGACCAGAATCGCGCTGCGTTGGAGGGAACGGGGGGTCCCGACGCCGAACGCCATCTAGATAGTGACTCTCACGGCCACAGTTTGACCTCTGGATCCGAGACTGGAGACATCAACGATACCTACCAAGAAACCAATGGTGTACCGATTAGCAAGGACAAATTTGACGAGATCCTTGCGGCCGAAAAAGGCTACAGGCCTGACCCCGATACGTATCTTCCACCAGAATATATCCAAGATCACTTGCGATCATTTGATAGCGGTTCTTCACGTATCATATTGCGCGAATCATATGAGGAATACGGGATTGGAAAACCCGACACCGGACGTACTGAATTTGTACTCACCACAGAATCGGCAAGCAAAATGATCGCAGAGGCAGCCGGGGATCCAGTTCGTCTTGCCGAACGGCTGGGGATCCCTGCCGATCAGCTTGCAGGAGACAGCCTGGTGATGGTCGAGTTTCATCCTACTGGCGCGTACAAGGCGATAATGCCGTCGGGAAACGAGTGGGGAACCAACGCGCAATGGCTACCCGGTGGCAGGCTACCGCACGGAGATCTAGAGGCCGTGGTAGAAACTGAAGATATGATCAATGGTGTCGACTATACGGTCATCGATCTATTCACCGGAGAGGTGCTGTGATGCAGCTAAGAAAAGTGGCGATGAACCCATGGGATTTCACCCTCTATTCGACTGAAGATGGCTCACACGTATTGAAGGTTATATTCAGCGAAGGTGAATACAAGATGGACATTGGACGATATTTCCTGATCGACGTGGCGCCAGACATTGCCGATACTGATCTTGACACACTAAAGCTGCTCGCCAACGAGATTCGCAATGCATATCCAGAAGTGAGGTATCGCGAGATCAAGAAGGCCGACCTTACGATCGCCAAATGATGGCTGGTCGGAGGATACCGAGTCGCTGAACGCACGAATTCGGGCGTGGGCGTGCCGCTACACCCGACAGCTCAACTCCATCGTGTCATTGTCCCTCCCGGGGAAATTCAGGCTGACATACCCGTTGGCCGGCTCCCGGACCCGGTCCAGGTACGGTGCAGCGTCGGCGCGAGAGGTGTTGTCGGCCAGCACGATCGACCCGGATAGCAGCTTCGGCTCGAACACATCGAGCACCGGCAGGTACAGCTCCTTCCAGCCGTCCATCAGCACCACACCCACGGGGGCGGGGACGTCCTTCAGGGTGACCAACGCGTCGCCTTCGAGCACGGTGATGACATCGGCGAGACCGAGCTCGGCGAATGTCGCTGTGGCGGCGGCGATCTTCTTGGCGCTGAGCTCGGTGGTGTGGACGTGCCCGGTGCCATTGTCGCGCACGGCGGCGGCCAGATGGGTCGTCGATACGCCGTAGGACATCCCGAACTCGACCACTGCCGCCGGCCGCGCTGCCCGGATGAGCGAGTACATCAGCTTTCCCGCGTCGGGGAGATCGGCATGTAGATCTCATCGGCGGCGTCGGCGCGCTCCTGCGCGCTGCCGTTCTCGAACACGCTGCGGTCGATGTTCGACCATGCGCTGCGGAACTGCGCATCGGATTCGGCGTACATGCGCTCCAGCGCGGATGCAACGGGGCCGTCGGTCAACGTTGACGTCATAACGCCACCGTAGCCGCGGAAGCTAGGACTGCGGTGTGAAACTCTCCGCAGCACGGCGGACGGCATTGACGATGCCCTGATACCCCGTGCACCGGCAGAAGTTGCCCGATAAGCCTTCACGGATCTCGGTGTCGGTGGGCTGCGGGTTGTCCCGCAGCAGTGCGGTGATCGACATGACGAAACCCGGTGTGCAGAAACCACATTGCAGCCCGTGACACTCGCGCATGGCGGCCTGCACCGGCGACAGTTCGCCGTCCGCACCGGCCACCCCCTCGACGGTTTCCACCTCGGCATCGTGGGCCTGCACCGCGAACACCAGACAGCCGCGCACGGCCTCGCCGTCGAGCAGCACCGTGCAGGCGCCGCAGGCCCCGTGCTCGCAACCGAGGTGGGTGCCGGTCAAGCCGCACTTCTCCCGAACGAAGTCGGCCAGTGTCATCCGAGGTTCGACGACGGCCTCGACGTGCCGGCCGTTGACGGTCAGCTCGATCGGCAGCTCATACATGGGTTGCCTCCTTCACGGCGTCGGTCAACGCGCGTGCCACCATGGCCGCGCCGACCCGCTTTCGGTACTGCGCCGAGCCCTGCTGGTCGGCCGGCACCTCCTCGAGCCCCTGCATCGCGAGTTGCCCAATCTCCTCGGGGTTCACATCCGAGGCCGGTCGCCCGACGATCTCGATCTCGGCCACTGCGGCGCGCAACGGCGTGGGGCCCAGACCCAGCAGTCCGATGCCGCACCGGCTGATCGTGTCCGCCGCATCGAGCTGGACCGCGACGGTGGCGCCGGCGATCGCGAAGTCGCCATGACGACGCGCGAACTCGTGAAATCCGAACCCGCTGCGCGCACCCCACGCCGGGAAGCCGACCGCGGTCAGCACCTCGCCCGGCTCGAGCGCGGTCTCCCACAATCCGGTGAAGAATTCGGTGGCGGGAACCCGGCGAACACCCTTGCCCGATGTCGCCTCGATCTGAGCATCCAAAGTCAATGCAACCGTGGGGAATTCACCGGCCGGATCACCGTGCGCGACGGCGCCGCCCAAAGTTCCACGGTTGCGGATCTGGAAGTGCCCGATGTGCGGGGTCACTCGGGTCAGCAGCGGCACCGCGCGCGCGACGCCGGCATCACGTCCGACAGCGGCGTGCGTGGTGGCCGCCTTGACCCAAATGGTGTCGTCACGCAGCTCGACGCCCTTGAGCTCTTCGACCGCGGAGATATCGATGAGATTCTCGAAGTGAGTGATCCGGAGCGCCAGCAGTGCGGCCAAACTCTGTCCGCCGGCCAGGATCTTGCCATCCTCGCCGTAATGGTCCAGGGTTTCGCAGATCTCGTCGACGGTGTCGGGCCGGTGATAGGCGAACGGCGCGGGCTTCATGGGCGTACCACCTGCACACCGTCGGCCACCCGCTCGACCAGGATGTACCGGGCCCGGCCGGTACGGCGTCCGCCGACCAGCCAGCCCAACAGCAGTCCGGCCAGCAGGCCGCCGGCCACCGGCGCCGCCCGTTTGGCCAACGGTGCGGCCACCACCGAGATCAGGTTCAGATCGGAATCAACCGGCTCGGCGAATGCCGTTGCGGCCGAACCGGAGCCAACCGGAACGTCACCGGCCCGCAGGTCGGCCTCGAGCCGCTGAGCGAATTGGCTGATCAGCTTGCCCGACACATCGGCCAGCACTCCGCGGCCGAACTGTGCGGCTTTGCCGGAGATGGTCAGGTCGGTGCTGATCACGCATCCGGTGGAATCACCCTCGTCCTTCAACGCGCAGGTGATGATGGCCGCGGCGTTGCCCTGGCCACGGGTCTCCTTGGCGGTGCCCTTGATCACGGCGCGGTGAGCGGCGGCGTCCTTCTCGAGGAAGGTGCCGTTGCCCTGATAGGCCACCGAGATCGGGCCGACCTTGACCTTGACCCTGCCGGTGAAGTCGTCGCCGTCGACGCTGAGCAATTCTGCGCCGGGAATACATGGCGCAATCCGCTGCACATCGGTCAAGACCTCCCAGGCCTTGTCGATCGGCACGGGAACACGAAACTCGTTGACCAACTCCATGTTCAGGCTTCCTTCTGAGCCGCTTCGATCAGCTCGACGATGTGCGCCGGGCTGGCCGGCAGGGTGGTGACGGTGACGCCCAGCGGTGCCAGCGCGTCGTTGACGGCGTTGATGACCGCGGCGGTGGAGCCGATGGCGCCGCCCTCGCCG
>JAKIXW010000264.1 GCA_022708865.1 Acidobacteriota bacterium | reverse complement strand
GGGATCGTCAGCAACAGCCCGAGCCGGCGTGCCACCGAGAAGCACCGGCCGTAGTGCTCCTGCAGCACGGCCGGCCACACGGCGGTCAGGTCATCACGGTCGAGCAGCTCGACCGCGAGCCGGCCCGTCTCCAGCCCATAGTCGATGCCCTCGCCGTTGAGCGGGTTGACACAGCCGGCGGCGTCGCCGATCAGCATCCAGTTCGGGCCGGCCACGCCGGAGACCGCTCCGCCCATCGGCAGCAGTGCCGATGCCACCGCGCGCGGGGCGCCCTCGAACTCCCACGCGTCGCGTTTCAGGTCGGTGTAGTGCCTGATCAATGGCTTGAGCGCGACATCGGCGGGCCGCTTGACGGTGGCCAGCGCGCCGACGCCGATGTTCACCTCGCCGTTGCCCAGCGGGAAGATCCAGCCGTAGCCCGGCAGCACCTCGCCGTCGACGGACCGTAGTTCCAGGTCGGAGGAGATCCACGGTTCGCTCGCCCGCGGCGAGGTCAGGTACCCGCGGGCGGCCACGCCGTACACGGTCTCCTGATGCCACTGCCGGCCCAACCGGCGGCCCAGCGTCGAGCGGGCGCCGTCGGCGACGATCAACGTCCGGCACCGCAACACCGACCCGTCGTCGAGCACCACCGCGGTCACCCGTCCTGACGAATCATGTTCGGTGTCAACCACTTTGGATCCCAGACGCATTCGGGCGCCGGCCTCCTCTGCGACCCGGCGGATCCGGTCGTCGAGTTCGGTGCGCGGCGCCGCCGACCCGGCCGCGGGAAACGCCGGACCAGGCCAGCGCACCTCGATGTCGGCACCGAACCCGCTCATCCGCAGACCGTCGTGCCGGATGTGCTCGTCGAGCCACGGACCCAGACCGAGCAGTTGCAGTTCGCCCACCGCCCGCGGTGTCAGTCCGTCACCGCAGGTCTTGTCGCGCGGGAACGTGGCGCTGTCGATCAGGAGCACGTCCCGGCCGTGCCGGGCCGCCCAGGCGGCTGCCGCCGAACCGGCCGGTCCGGCGCCGACGACCGCGAGGTCGACTGTGCTGGTCTGCTGTGCGCCCATGTCGCACAGTATGTTGGACCAATGCCAACACCGGTGAGCGTGGTTGCGGGAGTTGACTTCGGCGATGCCGATTTCGCGCAGCGCGTGCGTGCCGGCGTCATCCGCATCGAAGAGTTGATGAAGGACGAACTGGGCCGCGCCGACGAGCTGATGTCAGAGGCCGTGCACCATCTCTTCCTCGCCGGCGGCAAGCGGTTCCGGCCGCTGTTCACCGTCCTGAGCGCGTCGCTGGGCCCGGATCCGGATTCCGCGCAGGTCACTGTGGCCGGGGCCGTCATCGAGATGGTCCATCTGGCGACGCTGTACCACGACGACGTGATGGACGAGGCCCAGGTGCGCCGCGGCGCTCCGAGCGCCAACGCCCGCTGGAGCAACAACATCGCGATCCTGGCCGGCGACTACCTGTTCGCCACCGCGTCGCGACTGGTGTCGCGGCTGGGCCCCGACGCGGTCCTGATCATCGCGGACACCTTCGCCGAGCTGGTCACCGGTCAGATGCGAGAGACGCGCGGCGCCACCGACGGCGTCGACGAGGTGGAGCACTATCTCAAGGTCGTGTATGAGAAGACTGCCTGTCTGATCGCCGCGTCCGGCCGGTTCGGCGGCACGTTCTCCGGAGCGGACCCCGAACAGGTGGAGCGGCTGTCGCGGCTCGGCGGTCTGGTCGGCACCGCGTTCCAGATCTCCGACGACATCATCGACATCGAGGCCGACCCCGAGGAATCCGGCAAGCTGCCCGGCACCGACCTGCGCGAGGGCGTGCACACACTGCCCGTCCTGTATGCATTGCGCGAGACCGGGCCCGCCGCCGACCGGTTGCGCCAGCTGCTGGCCGCCGACATGACCGACCAGTCGGTGGCCGAGGCGCTGAACCTGTTGCGCGAGTCCAACGGCATCCCGATGGCCAAGGCGATGGTCCGCAGCTACGCGGAACAGGCCCGGGCCGAGCTCGGGGCGCTGCCCGACTGCCCCGGCCGCCGCGCGATGGGATCGCTGGTCGACTACACGGTGAACCGGCACGGCTGACGGCGTTCGCGGAACCTAACCGGCCCGCGTGACGTTTAATCAGCTGGTCGCACGAATTGGACCCCTGAACTCCCGGGAGGACCCTGATGACCTGGCACCCGACCCGCAACACCTTCAAGACGTTCGCCTTGCTGGTCGGCATGTCCGCGTTGATCGTGTTCGTCGGCGGTCTGTTCACCAACGCCACCGGCAACAGGATCTACCTCTACATCTCGGTGTTGATGGCCGTCGGCACCAACTTCTACACGTACTTCAACAGCGACAAGTTGGCGCTGCGGGCGATGCAGGCGCAGCCGATCACCGAGGTGCAGGCCCCGGAGATCTACCGGATCGTCAAGGAGCTCGCCACCACCGCGCACCAGCCGATGCCGCGGCTCTACATCTCCAACACTGCCAATCCCAACGCGTTCGCCACCGGACGCAACCCGCGCAATGCGGCGGTGTGCGTCACCACCGGGATCCTCGATCTGCTGGACGAACGCGAGCTGCGGGCGGTCCTGGGCCACGAGCTGTCGCACGTGTACAACCGCGACATCCTGATCTCCTGCGTGGCCGGCGCCATGGCCTCGGTGATCACCGGCCTGGCCAACATGGCGATGTTCGCCAGCATGTCCAGCCGCGGCCGCGACGGGGTGAACCCGCTGGCACTGCTGCTGGTGTCGCTGCTCGGCCCGATCGCCGCGTCGGTGGTGCGGCTGGCGGTGTCGCGGTCGCGCGAGTACCAGGCCGACGAGTCGGGCGCCGAGCTCTCGGGCGATCCGCTGGCTCTGGCCTCGGCGCTGCGCAAGATCTCCGGCGGCGTGCAGCAGGCGCCGCTGCCGCCGGAACCGGCACTGGCCGACCAGGCGCACCTGATGATCGCCAGCCCGTTCCGCGCCGGCGAGAAGCTGGGCAAGCTGTTCGCGACACATCCGCCGATCCCGGACCGCATCAAGCGGCTCGAGGATATGGCCGGGCGCGGGCTGGGCAGGTAACGATCTGCAGGTTCAGGGACGACGTTCTAGTGTGAGCAACGTGCTGCGTGGAGTCCTGATCGGCGTGGCGGGGGGTATCGCCGTCGCGACCCAGACGCTGCTGGGCGCCGTGGCCTGGGCCGATCCGACGCCGGACCCGGACCCGGGGCCGCCGCCCCCACCCAACGTCAACGCCCTGACACCGGTTTCGCCGGTGGACTTCGCCGTGGGACCCGGTGTCTGGGCCTTCGCCGGCCCGGGTGGGGTGACCTGCCTGCTGAACCTCCCGGGACGCACCTACGGTTGCAACGGAGCCCTTCCGGGGGCGCCCAACGGTGCCAACGTCGTGACGGGCGGAGCTACGGGTGAGCCCGGCTTCTCCAGCACCGACCGGCCGATCTACGCATTCGACAAGCCGGTGAAGGCGCTCGCCGCCGGGTCCAGGCTGTCGGCGAGCACCGTCAGCTGCGGCGTGATCGGTGACTCCACGATCTGCAGCAACAGCTTCGACCAGACCGGCTTCGTCATCGCACCGACCGGCAGCTACACCTTCGGCGGGGTCAACCCGATGCTGGACCGGCCCAAGGGCACCAACCCGTATATGAACTGAGCCGGCGGTCAGAACCCGGTGCCGTGCACCTCATGGCCCGGCTTGTCGGCGGCCAGTCCGCGGTAGGCCTGCTCGACGGTGGCGCCGTGGTTGATGACGGCGTCCACCTCCCGGGCGATCGGCATGTTCAGGCCGTACTTGTCGGCGAACTCCATCACCACGCTGGACGCCTTCACGCCCTCGGCGACCTGGTTCATCGAAGCGATGATCTCGTCGACCGTCTTGCCGGCCCCCAGTTGCTCGCCGACGTGCCGGTTGCGACTGCGCTGGCTGGTGCAGGTGACCACTAGGTCGCCCATCCCGGCCAGGCCGGCGAAGGTGTCGCGGTGCCCGCCCATCGCCTCGCCCAGCTTGGACATCTCCCGCACCGCGCGGGTCATCACCATGGCCCGAGTGTTCTCCCCGATGCCCAGCGAGTACCCCATCCCGACCGCGATCGCGTAGACGTTCTTGAGCGCACCCGCCATTTCGACACCCACCACGTCGTCGGTGGTGTACGTGCGAAAGAGCTTGGTGCGGAACAGCTTCGCCAGATCCGCGGCCAGGCTCTGGTCGGGCATGGCCAGCACGGCCGCGGCGGCGTACCCCTCGGCCACCTCCTTGGCGATGTTGGGTCCGGCCAGGATGCCGGCCGGATGTCCGGGCAGCACCTCCTCGACGATCTCGCTCATCCGCTGGTTGGTGCCCTACTCGAGACCCTTGACCAGGGACACCACCGGCACCCACGGCCGCAGTTCCTTGGCCAGCTCTTCGAGGACGCTGCGGAACCCGTGGGAGGGCACCCCCATCACGATCACGTCGGCGCAGTTGGCCGCCTCCGAGAAATCGTTGGTGGCGCGCAACGATTCGGGCAGCACCACGTCCTTGCCCAGGTACTCGGTGTTGCGGTGGTTGGTGTTGATGTCCTCGGCCGTCTCGGTGGAGCGGACCCATTGCAGGGTCGGGCCGCGGCGGGCGTTGATGGCCGCAACGGTGG
>JAKIXW010000263.1 GCA_022708865.1 Acidobacteriota bacterium | reverse complement strand
CTCGCTGGGAGTCCGTTGGGGGCGACGTTGACCATGGTGATCGCCGCCCTTGAGTGGGGTCTGGAGCGCACACGCCAGCCTGGTGACAACGAGTTCGCGCGTCGATACTTCGGATTTCTTGCCGAGTGTGGCTACCGACCGACGCCGGTCGAACGGATCTTGGCCGCCGGCCCCGACCCACGAGACTTGTCTGCCGAGCAGGCACGGGTTCGGCAACTGCGCAACGCCGAGTACGACCTCGGCCAAAACCACGGCTACACGCTCATGACACATGCGGAGTACCTGGCCGCCCTGGGGCCGGTCGCCGCCGAATTGGCGAAACTCGGTGAGATACCCAACCGCCCAGGGTGTGCTGTCAGGGCCCTTCTGCCTCATCCACCGGCTGACAGGTGGTCCGCGCCCTGCGCGGTCAGGTCTGCATGGGCAGAACCGAGGGCGTCAGCGGCCATCGCCCGGCTGGTGAGGTCCTGAAAATCGGTTGAGAGTCGTAACGAAAAGGGCGCCCGCTGCGATCATCCTAACAACTGAAGGCGCTGGTCACAGCGGTAAACCCGCTGGTTGGCCGCCGCTGGCCGCAAGGGTCACCCAGTCGGCTGTGTCAGACTGGACGGAGTTTCTGACGTGTGGAGGTTGGTTATGCGAGGGCGCGCGATGAGCACGCTGACGGCGATGCTGGGGGCCATGAGCCTGTCGGCGGCCATGGTGTTGGGGGCTGCCCCGGCGCTGGCCGACCCGGATCCGAACACGGCACCGGTCGATCCCGCCGCCCCCGCGGCACCGGCCGCGCCGGTGGTGCCGAACAACTACCCGTACGCGGCCGGCGACCCACGGACCCAGCCGATCGAGATCCCGCCGCCCGCCCCGGTGATGCCGTGGGAGCAGCCGCAGCCGGTGACGCAGATCCCGCCGGGCACCCCGGCCGGTCAGAACCCGCTGCCGTTCGAGGGCACCGCACCGTTCCGCCCGCCGACCTTCAACCCGTCCAACGGGTCGATGGTCGGGGTCGCCAAGCCGATCTACATCAACTTCGCGGTGCCGATCGCCAATCGGCAGCTGGCCCAGGACTCCATCCACATCTCGTCGGTGCCTCCGGTGCCGGGCCGGTTCTATTGGGTCACTGACACCCAGCTGCGCTGGCGTCCGCAGGACTTCTGGCCGGCCAACACCGTGGTCAACATCGACGCGGCGGGCACCAAGTCCACCTTCCGCACCGGTGACTATCTGGTGGCCACCATCGACGACAAGGCTCACCAGATGGAGGTCATGCGCAACGGGAAGCTCGAGAAGACGTTCCCGGTGTCGATGGGCCGTCCGGACGGCAAGCATGAGACCAAGAACGGCACCTACTACGTGCTGGAGAAGTTCCCCGAGATCGTGATGGATTCCTCCACCTACGGTGTCCCGGTGGATTCGGCCGAGGGTTACAAGCTCAAGGTGCAGGACGCGGTCCGGATCGACAACAGCGGTGCCTTCGTGCACAGTGCGCCGTGGTCGGTGGGCGATCAGGGCAAGCGTAACGTCAGCCATGGCTGCGTGAACCTCAGCCCTGCCAATGCGCAGTGGTTCTACGACAACTTCGGCAGCGGCGACCCGGTGGTCGTCAAGGGCACCGGTGGTGGCTGGTACAACACCCCCGATGGTGCCTCCGATTGGCAGATGTTCTAGGCCTGCAGAACCAACGCGAGAACCCCCGCAGCCCAATGGTTGCGGGGGTTTTCTCGCGCTAGTTCCAGATGTGTACCCGGCGCTCCGGCGCCAGGTAGAGCTCGGCATCGGGGTCGACGTCGAAGGCGTCGTAGTAGGCGTCGATGTTGCGGATGACGCCGTTGCAACGGAACTCCGGCGGTGAGTGCGGATCGGTGGCCAGCCGCCGGATCGCCTCGGCGTCACGCGATTTCGTCCGCCACACCTGCGCCCAGCCGAAGAACACGCGTTGCACGCCGGTCAGCCCGTCGACCACCGGGGCCTCCGCGCCGCCCAGCGAGAGTTGATACGCGAGCAGTGCGATCGAGAGCCCGCCCAGATCGCCGATGTTCTCGCCGACGGTGAACGCGCCGTTGACGTGATGTCCGTCGCTCAGCGACCGGGGCACGAAGTCGTCGTACTGGGCGATCAGGGCCGTTGTGCGGGAGCCGAATTCGCTGCGGTCGGCGTCGGTCCACCAGTCGACCAGGTTCCCGTCGCCGTCGTATTTGGCGCCTTGATCGTCGAACCCGTGCCCGATCTCGTGCCCGATCACCGCCCCGATGCCACCGTAGTTGGCGGCGTCGTCGGCGTCGGCGTCGAAGAACGGCGGCTGCAGGATGGCTGCGGGGAACACGATCTCGTTCATGCCGGGGTTGTAGTAGGCGTTGACGGTCTGCGGTGTCATGAACCACTCGTCGCGGTCGACGGGGCCGCCCAGCTTGGCCAACTCCCGGTCGGACTCGAGGGCGTGCCCGCGTTGGTAGTTGCCGTACAGATCATCGCGGCGCACGACGAGTTCCGAGTAGTCCCGCCACCGCTTCGGGTAGCCGATCTTGGGTGTGAACTTGTCCAGTTTGGTCAGGGCCCGCTCGCGGGTCTCCGGCGTCATCCACTCCAGGTTGGTGATCGACACCCGATAGGCCTCCCGCAGGTTGGCCACCAACTGATCCATCCGGGCCTTGTGGTCCGGCGGGAAATGGCGCTCTACGTAGAGCTTTCCGAGCGCGTCGCCCATCAGGTTCTCGACCAGTGCCACGCCGCGCTTCCAGCGCTCGCGGATCGCCTCGGTGCCCGAAAGCAGCCTTCCGTAGAACGAGAAGTCTTCGGCCACAATCTCATCGGTCAGTATCGCCGCGCGGCCGTGGATCAGGCGCCAGCGGGCCCAGTCCTTCCACTGGTCCAGGTCCGCGCTCGACCAGAGTGCCGCGAAGGCGCTCAGGTAGTCGGGCTGGCGCACCACGAGTTCACTCGCGACCTGCGGCGAGGCGCCCAGTGCGCCGATCCAGCCGGCCCAGTCGAATCCGGGTGCCTGCGCGGACAACTCGGCGAACGTGCGCAGGTTGTAGCTCAGCTCGGCGTCGCGCCGTTTCACCACGTCCCAATGCGCTTGGGCCAGTTGGGTTTCCAGCGCGATGACACGCTCGGCGGTGGCCGTGTGATCGCCGGGCTCGCCGCCATACACCAGTGCGAACATCCGCGCGATGTGGCCGGGGTAGGCGGCCAGGATCTCGGCGTGCTGCGGATCACGGAAGTACGACTCGTCGGGAAGGCCGATGCCGGACTGCGTCAGGTGCACCAGATAGCGCGTCGAGTCCTTCGAGTCGGTGTCGACGTACACGCCGGCGCCGCCGCCCACGCCGGTGCGCTGCAGTGAGCCCACCACCGCGGCCAGGGCGTCGGCGTCGGCCGCGGCGTCGATCAGCGCCAGTTCGTCGCGCAGCGGTTGCAGGCCGCGCGACTGCACCGCCGGCTCGTCGAGGAAGCTGGCATACAGATCACCGATGCGCTGCTGATCGGTGCCCTCCGGGGCACCGGCGGCGGCGGCTTCGGTGATCAGGTCGCGCACCTGCTCCTCCGCGCGGTCGAACAGCGAGCGGAACGCGCCGTCGGTCGCGCGGTCCGCGGGGATCGCGTACTCGGTCAACCAGCGTCCGTTGACATGTCCGAACAGGTCGTCCTGCGGGCGGGTCTGCGGGTCTACGTGGCTCAGGTCCAGGCCCGAGCGAACTGTCGTGGTGGCCACGTCACCATCCTTACCAGAGACCGCCGGGTACCCTCACCGCCATGCCCGAGGACCCCCAGGATGCCGAAGTGCCGGCGGTGGACCAGCCGACCATCTTCTCCCGGCACGGCGTGGTGTCGGCGCTGTTGGGTCTGATCTGCATTGCCGCGGCGGCACTGCTGGCGCTGACCTGGGTCCACCACCGCGGTGACGTCGCCGAACGCACCCATCAGACCGAGGCCATGCAGGCCGCGGTCGACTGGACCGGCGTGCTGATCAACATGACCAAGGACAACGTCGAGACCAGCCTGCAGAAGTTGCACGACGGCACCGTCGGCCAGCTCAACACGGACTTCGAGGCGTCGGTCCAGCCCTACCGCGACGTCGTCAGGACATTGCAGTCCCAGACCACCGGACAGATCGAAGCTGTGGCCATCGAGACCGTCCACCACGACCTGGACGCGTCGCCCGGCACCTCCAACCCCCCGTCGGAATTGCCCACCGGCATGGCCTCGCGCACCGACACGGTCCTGGTGGTGGCCACGTCGGTCAGCCAGAACGCGGGCGGCCAACCGCAGACGGTGCGCTGGAACCTGCGCCTGGACGTCTCCGACGTCGACGGGCAGCTGCTGATCTCGCGGCTGGAGTCGTTGCGATGAGGAACCTGGCGCGGGTGCTGCTCATCGACGTCCTCGTCCCCATCGCCGCGCTCGCCGCGTTGTTCATGGTCGGGCTGTTCCTGGGCTGGCCACTGTGGTGGGTGGCGGTGGCCTCGATGCTGGCGCTGCTGGTGGTCGAGGGAGTGCTGCTCAACCTCTACCTGGTGCGTCGCGACCGGGTCAGTTTCGGCACCGACGACGACGGCCCACGACTGCGGCTCGCCCTGGTCGGTCTGGTGACCGCGCTGCTGGTCGCCGCGGTCACCGTCGGGTACACCCGGTGGACCCTGCCC
>JAKIXW010000262.1:244-4684 GCA_022708865.1 Acidobacteriota bacterium | reverse complement strand
GCGGTTTTGCGGGGCGCAAAACCTTAGGCGCCTGTCGGCCTGGAGGAAGGGCGTGGGGAGAGAAGATGGAGTGGCGCGTGCGCCGCAGAACGGGCTGAGGATGAAGGCAGGTCAGGGTGTCTTGATGCGCAGGCGCAGCCCTTCGACAGGCTCAGGGCGTGGCTGCGCGACGGAAGCGGCATGGTTCATTGTTGGGTGATACGCACACGGAGCCTTTCGACAGGCTCAGGGTTCCGTGATCCGGAGACGCAGAAAGCGGCGCGGGCCGGAGTCCATCGCCACGGCATCCGGTGCGATGATCGGGCCGGAGCCGGCGGTGTAGGTGCGATCCGGTACGGCGGCCCACGTGGCGAGGTCGGGGCTGGACTCAAGCGTGTAGGTGAGGTCGGCCGCGGTGGTGCGGCGCGGGAAGGTGAGGGTGAGGTAGCTCGCGCCGGCGGCGGTGACGGTGCCGAGGGTGATCGGGTTCTCGACGGCGCCGCGGGCGGGAAGGTCGAAGGCGTAGCGGGCGAGGTTGGACAGCCCGCAGCCATCGGGATCGGCATCGGGGCCGGAGATGGCATCGTTGGTCAGGTCGGCGCCGGTGAAGTTCGCGGCGCGCCAGGTGGCGTAGACGGCGGGCGGCGGCGGTGATCTCGATGGTGGTGATCGAGTAGGCGGGCAGCGCGACGATCCAGGTGGTGAGGTCGACAGTGGCGTTGCCGACGAAGACGGGATCGAGGCTGGCGCCGGTCATGCGGTACAGCCGCGCGGTGCCGGCAAGGCCGAGCCCGGTGAAGTTGACGGCCTGTGACGTGGCCGAGCGGTTGATCGCGACGATCACGTGGCGGCCCGGCTGCGCGGAGTCGCGGCTGACGTAGGCGGAGACGAGCGCGGTGTTGCTCGAGACGGTAGGCAGGCAGAGGTCGCCGAAGGAGGCGAGGGCGCCGTCGAAGTCGCGGTACATCTTGAAGCCGGCGAGGTCGAAGGAGTGGTTGGAGGCTTCGCCGTCGGGCCACATGCTGGCCATGAAGAGACCCTGCTGGCCGAAGATGCCGAGGTTGTCGGCCACGGCGAGGGCTCCGGCGATGTGGTTTCCGCCGCCGTTGGCCCACTCAGTGATGGCGAGGCCGGTGCCGGGCCAGCGGGCGGCGATCTTCTCCTTCAAACGCGCGAGAATGCGCACGGGGCCGCCGAGGTGTTGCGCGACCCAGGAGTCCTCGGTGTAGGTCGGGTCCCAGAGGCTGCGCGGGCTCTGGACGATGGCCTGGATCTGGGCCTCGGTGAGGTTCGGGCCGACGAGGCTCGTCACTCGGGTGCCACCGGTGCGGGACTCGGAGTACCAGTGGAAGTTGTACACATCGAGCAGGCGGCGCCCGTCGGCCTCGGAGGCGGTACGCATGTCGGCGAGGTACTTGTCGGTGAACCAGTAGTCCGAGGTGAAGGTGTAGCTGGTGGTGTTCTGCCAATTGACGATGCCGTTGTAGCCGTAGTGGACGGGGCCGAACGTCTTCACGCCGGGAGCGACGTCCTTGATGGCCTTGGTGAGGGCGATGGTCTTGGCGAGGTAGTCGGCGACGGAGATGGGCGACTGCTGGATCTCGGCGTGGGTGTCGGGCCAGAGCTCAGGCTCATTGTCGAGGAGGATGAAGGTCGGGTTGACCGGGTCGGTGTAGAGGCCGGGAATCTTCTGGTTCATCGCCCAGACGAACTCGTCGATGTAGACGGAGGCGTCGGTGGTGGATGGCGTGGTTGTGAAGGCACCGGCGGTGGCGATCGGTTTCTTGAAGACAACCTGCTTGAAGCGCTGCGCGAGGTGGGTCGGGAAGTTGAGGGTGACGAGGCCGTTCTTGTCGGCGGCGACATAGCCCTGCATCTGGACGGTGAAGATGCTGGCGTTGCCTCGGGTGCGGTCGGCGGCGATGACGCCGCGCACGGCCTCGGCCGGGGTGGTGCCGCCGCCGAGGTAGCTGTCGCTGCTGTACGGGCCCCAGTCGGCGCCGGAGTTGGAGGCGTTGTTCTCCCAGTTGTAGGCGGTCCAGCGATTGCCGCCGAGGCGGTTGATGGTGAGGTTGCGGATCGCGGCGGCGGAGTCCTGATAGAAGTTCATGCCGTAGATCCACGGTGAGATGGTGTGGGTGTTCACCGGGTCGACGGCGATGGTGACGCTCGCGGTGGTGGGCGGCGGCGGGTCGACGATGGCGGCGGTGCCGGTGAGGAAACCGGAGTTGCCCGACGGGTCGGTGGCGACGATGCGGTACTGTACCGTGGCGCCGCGGGTGAGGCCGGTGAGGACTGGGTTGTGCGTCGTCGCCCAGGCGTCGGCCGGGCCGGAGAGCGTCCGGCTGTAGTCGTCGTGGCCGTACTCGATGCGGTAGGTGGCGGCCTCGGTGGTCGTGAAGGGCAGGAGCAGCTGGTCGTAGGCGACGGCCGGGGCGCCGAGGGTGATCGAGGGTGGCAGCGTATCGGCGGCGAGGCCGAGGCGTACGTTGTCGACGTAGAAGTGCGGGCGGGCGCCGCCGACGCCGTTGAAGAAGATGAAGCGGAAGAAGCTTGCGATGGTCGGATGCAGGTCGGCGAACGTGATGACAACGTGGTGCCACTGGCCGTAGCGCTGGGCGGTCGTCATCGTGCTCCAGCCGGTGATGAAGCTGGTGATGGTGCGCGAGTCGGTGGTGTCGGAGTCGTCGAGGATGAATTCGAGGGCGTCGGCTCCGGTGGTCCCGGCGAAGCAGATATCGAACTCCAACACCTTGGTCTCGGTGAGGAAATGGTCGGTAAGATCCCAGTCGTCACCGGTGTCACCGAGGCCAAAGCCCTGCCAATCGGCAGTGAAGGTGGTCTCGATCGCGCTGCCGGAACGTCCCGGGGGCGTGGCGGCGAGATTGGTGGTGGGGTCGTTCCAGTTGCCGAGGCGCCAGTTGCCCTGCAACGCATCGGTGTAGATGTCGAGGTAGCGGTAGGTGGTGCTCCCGAGCGCGACGCCGGTGGTGGCCGAGGCTGAGCCGTCGGGCCCGGTGGCGGTGAGCGTGTAGATCGTGGTGGCAGTGGGCGTGACGGTGGTGCTCGTGCCGGCGACGGTGCCGACCCCTTGGTTGATGCTCAGGCTGGTGGCGCCGGAGACGACCCACGACAGCGTGCTGCTTTGGCCGGAGGTGATGGTCGCGGGCGAGGCGGTGAACGACGTGATCACCGGTGCGGCGGGCGCGACCAGCGGGGCCGCGAGGGCGGCGGCGAACAGGGCGGCGGCGAGCGGGAGGCGCGGAGAGTACGCGGCGCGCGAACGGGCGAGACGGCGGGATGCTCCGTTGGTCGGGTTCATGACGAGCGGAGAGGTCGCGCCGATGGCGTGGTCCGACAAACGCGAAACCATCCCGGCTCGCATGGGCGCGGGGTTTTTACGTGGGCTTCACGGGTGTTTCAGCCGTTTTTCAACGAAGGCGGCGCCGGGCGACCCGATGCCGCAGCTCCGCTGCGGCCGGCAGGTGCGCCGCTCTCCGCCAGGCTGCGGGCCGGGCCGCGCCAACCGCGCCATTGACCGCGGGCGGGGCGCACCCCTAACTCTCGCGTTTTCAATCATGGCCACGCCGTCCTCTTCCGACAACCTCATGGAAACCCTCGTGTCGCTGTGCAAGCGGCGCGGCATCATCTACGCCTCCTCGGAAATCTACGGCGGCCTCAACGGTTTCTTCGACTACGGTCCGCTCGGCGCCGAGCTGAAGCGCAACATCCGCAACGCCTGGTGGCAGGACATGGTCCACCGCCGCGACGACGTCGTCGGTCTCGAGTCGTCGATCATCATGCATCCGAAAGTCTGGGAAGCCTCGGGCCACGTGGCCGGCTTCACCGACCCGCTCGTCGACTGCAAGGCCTCCAAGCAGCGCTACCGCGCCGACCAGCTGTTCTTCGCCGCGGTCGTGGTCGACGGCGCCACCATCGGCTACGTCTCCGCGCTCGAGAGCGAGCGCACCGCCGAGGAGCTGCAGGAGAAGGCCGAGACGTTGAAGCGCAAGAAGGCCGTGCAGGGCGCGCTCGCGCCGGTCGCGGTCAAGGAGTTCACCGAGGCCACGCCGGAGCAGATCCCGCTCATCCCCTCGCCGGCCACCGGCGAGCCCGGCAGCCTCACGCCGCCGCGCGCGTTCAACATGATGTTCGAGACGCATGTCGGCCCGATGCGCGACTCGTCGGCCGTCGCCTATCTGCGGCCCGAGACGGCGCAGGGCATGTTCGTCGACTTCAAGAACATCATCGACACCACGCGCGTGAAGCTGCCCTTCGGCATCGCGCAGGTCGGCAAGTCGTTCCGCAACGAGATCACGCCGCGCAACTTCATCTTCCGCTCCCGCGAGTTCGAGCAGATGGAGATGGAGTATTTCATTCATCCCGACGCCGACTGGTTCGCCTGCCACGAGGAGTGGCTGACCTGGTGCCAGGATTGGTTGAAGTCCATCGGGCTGCCCG
>JAKIXW010000262.1:0-234 GCA_022708865.1 Acidobacteriota bacterium | reverse complement strand
CTCGCTTTACGAGCACCCGAAGGAGAAGCTCTCGTTCTACAGCCGCCGCACGGTGGACATCATGTTCAAGTACCCGTTCGGCGTGCAGGAGCTGTGGGGCATCGCCGCCCGCTCCGACTACGATCTGCAGCAGCACCAGAAGTTCTCCGGCGTGCCGCAGCTCTGGTTCGACGAGGCCACGAAGGCCAAGGTCGTCCCGCACGTGATCGAGCCGGCCGTCGGCGTCGACCGTAT
>JAKIXW010000261.1 GCA_022708865.1 Acidobacteriota bacterium | reverse complement strand
CGGCATCCCGCCGCTGCTGAATCTCTTCGGCAACTGACCGTCACGCGGTTCGGACCGGGCGAGCGTCCGCTCCTGTACGACCACGGCGGCGTGTCGCCGTACCGACACGGCCGCTCGCGAGAAAGAGCGTGTCGCCGGAGCTTCGCCCGAGCTGCGCTCAGCCGAACGCCTCGTCGAGGATCTCCTGGGTCTCCACGGCGTGCACCTTCGAGGAACCCGAGGACGGTGCGCTCATCGCGCGCCGTGAGATGCGCTTGATACCGGTGAGCCGATCCGGCAGCAGCTCGGGCAGCGCCAGGCCGAACGTCGGCCAGGCACCCTGATTGGCCGGCTCCTCCTGCACCCAGAAGTACTCCTTGGCGGCGGGGTACTCGGCCAGGGTGCGGCCCAGCCGACGCGGCGGCAGCGGGTAGAGCTGCTCGATCCGCACGATGGCGACGTCGTCACGCTTGTCCTTCTGCTTGCGCGCCAGCAGGTCGTAGTAGATCTTGCCGCTGCACATCAGGATCCGGGTGACCGCGCCGCGGTCGCCGGTGCCCAGCTCGTAGGTGGGCTCCTCGAGCACCGAGCGGAACTTCTGCTCGGTGAAGTCCTTGATATCGCTGACCGCGGCCTTGTTGCGCAGCATCGACTTCGGCGTGAACACGATCAGCGGCCGGTGGATGCCGTCCAGCGAGTGCCGGCGCAGCAGGTGGAAATAGTTGGCCGGCGTCGACGGCTGGGCCACCGTCATCGAACCCTCCGCGCACAGCTGCAGGAACCGCTCGATGCGGCCCGACGTGTGGTCGGGACCCTGGCCCTCGTGGCCGTGCGGCAGGAGCAGCACCACGTCGGAGGTCTGGCCCCACTTGGCCTCACCGGAGCTGACGAACTCGTCGATCACCGACTGCGCGCCGTTGAGGAAGTCGCCGAACTGGGCCTCCCACAACACCATTGCCTCCGGGTTGCCCACCGAGTAGCCGTATTCGAACCCGACCGCGGCGAACTCCGACAGCGGCGAGTCGTACACCATGAACTTGCCGCCGGTCGGCGTGCCGTCCTCGGTGGTGGCCAGCAGTGACAGCGGCGTGAATTCGTCGCCGGTGCGCCGGTCGATGATCACCGAGTGACGCTGGGTGAACGTGCCGCGCCGGGTGTCCTGACCCGACATGCGGATCAACTTCCCTTCCGCGACAAGCGTTCCCAGCGCCAGCAGCTCGGCGAACGCCCAGTCGATCTTGCCCTCGTAGGCCATCTCGCGGCGCTTGTCGAGCACCGGCTGCACGCGCGGGTGCACCGTGAAGCCCTCGGGGAAGGCCAGGTGCGCGTCGCCGATGCGGGCCAGCAGGGCCTTGTCCACCCCGGTGGTCATGCCGGTCGGGATCACCTGATCGGATTCGACGGACTCGCTGGGTTCGGGCTGGTACTTCTCCAGATCGCGGACCTCGTTGAAGACCCGTTCGAGTTGGCCCTGGTAGTCGCGCAGGGCGTCCTCGGCCTCTTTCATCGAGATGTCACCGCGGCCGATCAGCGCCTCGGTGTAGGACTTGCGGACGCCACGCTTGTGGTCGATCACGTCGTACATCGCCGGCTGTGTCATCGACGGGTCGTCGCCCTCGTTGTGCCCGCGGCGGCGGTAGCACAGCATGTCGATGACGACGTCCTTCTTGAACTGCTGGCGGAAGTCGACGGCCAGTTTGGCCACCCAGACACACGCCTCGGGGTCATCGCCGTTGACGTGGAAGATCGGTGCCCCAACCATTTTCGCGACGTCGGTGCAGTATTCGCTGGACCGGGAATGTTCGGGTGAGGTGGTGAACCCGACCTGATTGTTGACGATCATGTGAATGGTTCCGCCGACGCGGTAGCCGCGCAGCAGGGACAGGTTGAGCGTCTCGGCGACCACACCCTGGCCGGCGAACGCCGCGTCGCCGTGCAGCATCAGCGGCACCACGGAGAAGCCGTCGGCGGTGTCGCCCTTGTTCAGCATGTCCTGCTTGGCCCGCACCAGGCCCTCTAGCACGGGGTCGACGGCCTCGAGGTGGCTCGGGTTCGCCGTCAGGGACACCCCGATGTCGTTGTCGCCGAACATCTGGATGTAGTTGCCCGACGCGCCGAGGTGATACTTCACGTCGCCGGAACCGTGCGCCTGCGATGGGTTCAGGTTGCCCTCGAACTCGTTGAAGATCTGGGCGTAGGGCTTGCCGACGATGTTGGCCAGCACGTTGAGCCGGCCGCGGTGCGGCATGGCGACGACCACCTCATCGAGACCATGCTCGGCGCACTGGTCGATGGCGGCGTCCATCATCGGGATGATGGTCTCGGCGCCTTCGAGCGAGAACCGTTTCTGGCCAACGTATTTGGTCTGCAGGAAGGTCTCGAACGCCTCGGCGGCGTTCAGCTTGCTCAGGATGTACTTCTGTTCGGCGACGGTCGGCTTCGCGTGCCGGACCTCGATGCGCTCCTCGAGCCACTTCTGCTGCTCGGGCTCGAGGATGTGGGTGTACTCCACGCCGATATGGCGGCAGTAGGCGTCGCGCAGCACCGAGAGCACGTCGCGCAGCTTCTTGTATTCCTTGCCGGCGAACCCGTCGACCTTGAACTCGCGGTCGAGGTCCCACAGCGTCAGGCCGTGGGACAGCACGTCGAGGTCGGGGTGGCTGCGGAAGCGGGCCTTGTCCAGTCGCAGCGGGTCGATATCGGCCATCAGGTGTCCGCGGTTGCGGTACGCGGCGATCAGCTCGATGACGCGGGCGTTCTTGTCGGCGACCGAGTCCGGGTTGTCGGTGCGCCAGCGCACCGGCTCGTAGGGGATGCCGAGTTCGAAGAAGATCTCGTCCCAGAACTCGTCGTCGAGCAGCGCCTGGTGGACGGTGCGCAGGAAGTCGCCGGATTCGGCGCCCTGGATGATGCGGTGGTCGTAGGTGGACGTCAGCGTGATCAGCTTGCCGATGCCCAGTTCGGCGATGCGTACCTCGCTGGCGCCCTGGAACTCGGCCGGGTACTCCATCGCGCCGGCGCCGATGATCGCGCCCTGACCGGCCATCAGGCGCGGCACCGAGTGCACCGTGCCCAGCGTGCCCGGGTTGGTCAGCGAAATGGTGACGCCGCTGAAGTCCTCGGCGGTCAGCTTGCCGTCACGCGCGCGCCGGACGATGTCCTCGTAGGCGGCGATGAACTGGCCGAACGACATCGACTCGCAGCCCTTGATGGCGGCCACCACCAGTGACCGGCTGCCGTTCTTGCCCTGCAGATCGATCGCCAGGCCCAGGTTCGTGTGTGCCGGCGTCACCACATTGGGCTTGCCGTCGATCTCGGCGAAGTGCCGGTTCATGTTCGGGAAGCTCTTGACGCCCTGCACGATCGCGTACCCCAGTAGGTGGGTGAAGCTGATCTTGCCGCCGCGGGTGCGCTTGAGGTGGTTGTTGATGACGACGCGGTTGTCGATCATCAACTTGGCCGGGATGGCGCGCACGCTGGTGGCCGTCGGGACGGCCAGAGAGGCGTCCATGTTCTTCACGATCGCGGCGGCGGCCCCGCGCAGCACCTGGGACTGATCGTCCGCCGCGACCGCGACGGCCGCGGGCACGGGCTTGGCGGACGCCGCCTTGGCGGGAGCGGGCGGCGCCGGGGCGGGTGCCGCCGCCTTGCTCGGCTCGGCCTTGGGGGGCGTGGCTTCGGCCGGGGCGGCCGGGGTCTCGGGGAGCGACTGCTTCGGCGCACCGGACTGTCCGTTGGCCGGTGCCGGCGGCGTGGCCCCCGCGGTGGATTCCGTGGTGGGCTCGGGGTTGTAGTCGACGAGGAATTCGTGCCAGCTCGGGTCCACGGAAGACGGATCGTCACGGAACTTCCGGTACATCTCTTCGACCAGCCACTCGTTCTGCCCGAAGGGTGAAGTTGTACTGCTCACGGCAGCTGCTCGCCTCGATTCATCGTGTGCGTCCCGGCTGGGGCCGGGCCTTGTTCCCACCGCATCAAAGGCTAGCGCCTCGACGGTGGGTCGGACCACGCAAGCAGCGCGAATCCGCGAGAAGTCACAGCTCGTAGTTGAACGTTCGAGGCGAACGGTCGCCGAGCCCCTCAGTTCCCGGTGTTGTCACCCACGGCGGGCAGCACCCGCAGCGTGGTTGCGCCGGCCCAGCGGGCGGGTGCGGCGCCGAAGGCCGACCGGGCGTTCTCGACGATCTTCTTGCCCATCATCCGGTTGCCCACCGCGCCGACGACGGCGCCGATGCCCGCGGGCAGGACCTTGCCGGCCACCATCGCGCCGCGCTTGAGGGTGTACTTCTTCAGGAAGTAGCGCATCAGCTTGCCGTTGAGCTGCGCGAGCGCCGGCACGGGCACGGTGCTGGCGGCCCCGTCGGACAGCCAGGCCCCGTTGGTGCGGCCGCCGCCGAGCAGCCGGGCCACCGCATGCTTACCGTCATCGCCGGCCAGCGCCCCCAGCACCAGCGTCCGGCGCCGCTCCTTGTCGGCGACCGAGATTCCGTGTACCTCGGCGACGGCCAGGATGAAGACCGCCGTGGTCTCGAGGAACAGTGCGGTCTCGGCGGCCACCAACGACAAAGCGATGAGCGTGCCAACACCCGGTACCAGTGCCGCCGAGCCGACGGCCGCGCCGCTGGCCGTCACCGCCGCCAGATAGTGCTTCTCCAGCTTGGTCACCATCGCCGCGGGGGTGGCGTCGGGAAACTTCCGGTGCAGCCGTTCCACGTAGGCGGCGATGGCGGGGGCCTGCACCCGG
>JAKIXW010000260.1 GCA_022708865.1 Acidobacteriota bacterium | reverse complement strand
GCACCAGCACCGAAGCCCCCGTTGGCACCGGTAACGCCACATCGAACGTGGGGGATATGCACCCGAATCCAACGCTTGTCATCCATATCCCCCACGTTCGACGAGCCAGAGCCGACCACGCAGGAACTTGTGACTCAGGACACTAGCGCGACGGTCGATGTGCGCGGCGACCACCAGAATGTGACGCATGTGACAGTTGATTCCATCGCACCGTCGCGCACGCACTGAAAAACCCAAATGCGCTGGCCCGCGGCCCGCGTGTCAACCTCGGATGCGGGCGCGGCGCGCGTAGGGTGCCGAACAGTCGGGCTCGGCGCGGTAGCCCAAAGGAGGTCGCCATGCGGGAACTCAAGGTCGTTGGACTCGACGTCGACGGCAAACATGTGTTGTGCGAGGACGACCAGCAGGACCGCTACAAACTCTTGGTCGAGGACCAGCTGCGCGCGGCAGTGCGCGGCGACGGGATCCGTGTTCGGCACACCCCCATCGAGCCGGAGCCGAAGAACACGCTGCGACCCCGCGACATCCAGGCCCGCATCCGCGCCGGCGCCTCCGTCGAACAACTCGCGCATGCCGCCGGGGTCGACGTCTCGCGAATCGCCCGGTTCGCCAATCCGGTACTCCTCGAACGCGCCCGCGCCGCCGAACTCGCCTCGGCGGCCCATCCGGTGCTCGACGACGGACCCTCGGTGCTGACGCTGCTCGAGACCATCACCGCCGCCCTGGTGTCCCGCGGACTGGACCCCGACGACACACAGTGGGACGCGTGGCGCAACGAGGACGGCCGGTGGACGGTCCAGGTTGCCTGGAAGGCGGGCTGCTCGGAGAACTTCGCCCACTTCCGCTACGCCCCCGGCGCCCACGGCGGCACCGTCAGCCCCATCGACGAAGCGGCGGGCGAGTTGGTCAACCCCCGTTTCGAACGCCCGTTGCGGGTAGCGCCGAGGCTCCACTCGACGATCCCCGTGCTCGCCGTGGAGCCGGAGATCGAGCCCGAGCCCGCGCCCCCGGTCGTCGAACGCGCCGAGACGGTCCAGGCCGAACCGGATCACCAGCCGGAACTCTTCGCCGACGAGCCCGAACCGCAGCGGGCGGCACGTCCGGCCCGGGCCAAGCGCACTCGCCCGACCGTGCCCGGCTGGGAGGACGTCCTGCTCGGGGTCCGTTCGGCCGGCGACCGCTGACCGGTTCGCCTAGCGAACTCCGCCGAGCCCCAGCGCCAGCAGCACCACCCAGCCGACGACGACACCGGCGAAGGCGCCCAGGGCGAACCAGCGGCACACCGGGATCGACCGCCAGCCCCAGATGGTCGGCGCCAGCCCGCCAACGGCGACAAGGTTGAGTCCCACCGCCAACAGCGGGTGCACCCGGATCAGGCCCAGACCGAGAACCACCACGGCCGCACCCAGGATTGCGGCCACGAAGCCGGCCACGGTCAGCCCGGTTCCCCAGGGTGTCGGCTCGTCGGTCACGGCGCGAGCCTAATGCGTTCGTAGAACGCGAGTGCCGCCGCCGTCGCGACGTTGAGCGAGTCGGTCCCGCGCGACATCGGGATCCGCACACGTAGGTCACTGGCTCGCATCACGTTCTCCGTCAGGCCGGGCCCCTCCGCCCCGACCAGGATCGCGACCTTGGCGTCGCCGACGGTGGCGATCGCGTCGGCCAGCGGAACCGCGGCCGCACTCGGCGTCATCGCGAGCATCTGAAATCCGTTGTCGCGCAGGATATTCAATGCCGCCGGCCACTCGGGGGCACGGGCGAAGGGAACCAGCAGCGCATGGCCCATGGACACCCGGACGGCCCGCCGGTACAGCGGATCGGCACACCCCGCGCCGAAGATCACGGCGTCGACCCCCAACCCGGCCGCGTTGCGGAAGATCGAACCGAGGTTCTCGTGATCGTTGACACCCTCGAGCACCGCCACCGTGCGCGCGCCCGCCAGGGCCTCGGGCAGCGTCAGCTCCGCCGGGCGCCGGGCGGCCGCCAGCACGCCACGGTTGAGGTGGAATCCGACCACGTCCGCCATCACCTCGGCGCTGGCGCGGTAGTACGGCGCGGACACGTCGGTCAGGTCAACCGCGAGCTCGACACATCGCCGGTCGGTGCCGAGCATCGCGTGCGGAACGAATCGCGAAGCCAGCATTCGCTGCACCACCAGCACGCCCTCGGCGATCACCAGGCCCTTGCCGGTCGGCAGATCCGGCCGACGGTCCACGCTGTTGAGGTCGCGAAAGTCGTCCAGGCGCGGATCACCCGGATCGGTGATATCTACGATGTTCGTCAAGATTGGCTACGTTGCTGGAATACGGCTGGAATCAAGCACTTTCGTCAATCAAAGCAGAGATCAGTCCCGCCGCGCGCAACAGGGTGTCGCGTTGGTCGCCGTCGAGCTCCCCCAGCCGCCGCTGCAGCCACTCCTGGCTGGCGCGTTGTTCGGCATCCACCAGATCGCGTCCGGCGCTCGAGACCGAGACGACGATCTGACGGCGATCCTGCGGGTCGGGGGCACGCACGACCAGGCCCTGTTCAGCCAACGCCGCGATCACCCGCGTCATCGACGGCGGCCGAACCCGCTCGCGCAGTGCCAGCACACCGGGCGTCAGCGGGCCCTCCTTCTGCAGCGTCATGAGAACGGACAATTGCGACAACGATATGGCCGATTCATTGCGTCGAAAACGTAATTGACGCGCCAGTCGAACAACCGCAAGCGAAAGGTCGCTAGCAAGCTGATTGTCCCCGTCCCTCACGCCACAAAACAATACGCACATTCCCACCCCGACACCTGCCAATCCGGCGAGTGGCTCAATGGGTTACGTTGGATCGCAATGACTCCGGAGGGTGCCACCGGCGGACCGGACGAGCCCGTTCCGCCGCCACTGTCGCCAGGCCTGCTCGAGCCCTGGCGGGTTATCGCCGTCGGCGCGGTTGCCTGGCTGGTAGTTACAGGACTGGCCTTCGCGGTTCCGGCAATGCAGGACTGGCGTCCGGTGAGCCTGGCCGGGTTGGTCACCGGCGTGCTGGGGACATCCATCTTCCTGTGGCAGCGCCGCGCGGCACAGCGCGGTGCGCGGGGGGCCCAGACAGGCCTCCCCATTGGGGAAAAGCGTACAAATACGTGAATACAGCAAATTTTCCGACCCATCGATAAAAGGACCGAGGAACGTAAATGGCAGCGCCACTTTTGCAGGCCAAGATTGATATTGATGCCCCCGTCGCCACGGTGTGGAATCTGATCAGCGATTTCAACCGGATGCCGGAGTGGAGCCCGCAGTGCCGGCGGATGAAGGCTCGGGGACCGTTGCAGGCGGGCACCCGAACCATCAATCTCAATCGCCGCGGGATGCTGTTCTGGCCGACCACCTCGGTCCTGACCGAGGTGACACCGGAGAAGAAGTTGGCGTTCGTGGTCAACGAGAACGGCACCGAGTGGAGCTACGAGTTGGAGCCGACGGCCAATGGGACCCGCGTCACCGAGACCCGGCGCGCCGCCAACGGCGTCGTCAAGCCGATCTCGGCCTTCCTGACGCGGACGGTGCTCGGCGGCATGGAGGTTTTCGAGGACGAACTCGTGGAGGGCATGAACGCGTCGCTGTCCCGGATCAAGGCGGCCGCCGAGCGACGATGACGGCGCGTTGCGCCGGAGGAGGAGCGAGGCAATCCAACCGGGCCGAGCGACGATGACGGCGCGTTGCGCCGGAGGAGGAGCGTCGCTGGATCAGCCGCGAGCGAGGGATTTCGCGGGTGCAGTGAGGGGTCAGCCGTCGCTGTGGTCAGCGTCCTCGGCCGACGGCTCGATGACATCGGCCGCCACGGCGTCCTCCGTAACCTCGACAACCGCCGTGGGAGCCTCGACCTCGGGGGTCGCCACTTCACCGGCCGCCTCGGGGGTGTCCGCGGTGGCCATCTCTTCGACGACCACCCCTTCGACGGCGGCCTGAACCTCGACCCCTCCCGGCTCGTCCACCTGCGGATCGGGATTCTCGGAAACCTCGAGGACCCCGTCGTCGTAAGGGTCGTACAGCGGCGAACCCGCACCGGCGGGCGCCGGGGTGTCCGAGTGCGCACCGCAGCCGTAGGTGAAATCGACCACCTGACCGTCGGCGGCGAACTCGTTGGCGCACACGCCGAACATGGTGCCCAGCGTGCCGGCGAGCGGCAGCAGGTATCCGCAGTCGCGGCAGACCCGCCGGGTGCCGCGCGCCATCGCGGACTCCGGACCGTGGTCGCCGTCGTGCCAGCGCTGGGCGGCATCGGCGCGTCCCCATTCGCCGAGCACCTGTTGGCGCCCGAATCCGACTTCCGCGGCAACGTCATCGACGGCCGGATCACCGCTGAGCACGTATCCGGGGACCAGTCGCGGATCGCCGGCTGGCGTGGCGAGCAGATCACCGGGACTCAGGTCGCCCGGCCTGATCCGCTGGTCCCAGGGCACCCACTGCGGCGCCAGCAGGGCGGTCGGCCCCGGCACCAGCACCACTTCGCTGATCGTGGCGTGGCCGGAACCCGGGTAGGCCGCGACCACCACCGCCCACTGCCAGCCGCGGTAGCCGGGCACTTCGGCCAGGAAGCGATGCGTCGCCGCGTTGGTGTCCTCGTAGGTGACGCCCAGGTACTCCCCGACCGTCTCACCGCTGAACTCGACGACCGCCGCCCGCGCGGCGTCGACGGCCGCGTCGAGCACGGCAGTCAGATCCTCCGACGGTGGGGCGGTCCAGGTATTGGCGGTAGGTGTTGC
>JAKIXW010000025.1:16820-24168 GCA_022708865.1 Acidobacteriota bacterium | reverse complement strand
GCACGAGCCGCGGTGTCCGGACCACCGGAGGGTTCAACCGCGGGGTGGATGTCGCGCGCTGAATCGCCGGGCCGGAAGCGGTCACTGTGCCCTCCAATGTGCGGTGTTCTCGGCGGCATCGCCGGGGCAAGCGTGACTCGGGTGCCGCAGGGCGGTAGCAGTGTGGTGGCACTGCAATTTCGACCATGTCGACGCAGCACTACGTACGAGCGCCACCTGACGGGGCCAGATGGCAGTGGGGCACTACTGAAGCCACCTGCAACACCGTCGGTCACGATCACACGGAACGACGGAGGGAGTGCGAGATGACCGGACTGGACGCGACGCCCGCCGAGGGGTCGGGCGATCCCCCGGTTCTGGAGCTCCAACGGGTCAGCAAGACCTACCGCCGCGGCGATGAGTCGCTGCGGGTCCTCGACGACGTCGATTTCACCGCGTACGCAGGCGAATTCGTGGTGGTCACCGGGCCCTCCGGGGCCGGCAAATCGACGTTGCTGCATGTCGCGGGCGGCCTGGACGCCCCCGACAGCGGCCGTGTGACGGTCGGCGGCCGTGACCTGTGGGCGATGAAGGGCGGCGCGCGGGCCGCCTTCCGGCGTCGGCACCTCGGGTTCGTCTTTCAGTTCTTCAACCTGGTGCCCATGCTGAGCGCCGTCGAGAACGTGTCCCTGCCGCTCGTGGTCGACGGGGTGCCGGCCCGCGCGGCGGACGCCCGGGCCGCCGGGTTGCTGGAGCGGGTCGGGCTCGGCGACCGGGCCGGGCACCGGCCGGCGGAGATGTCGGGCGGGCAGATGCAACGGGTGGCGGTAGCCCGGGCGCTGGTGGCCCGGCCGGCCGTCGTGCTGGCCGACGAACCGACGGGAAATCTCGACAGCCACTCGTCGGCCGAGGTCCTCGAACTGCTCAGGTCGCTCGCCGACGAGGACGGCACCGCGGTGGTGATGGTGACCCACGATCCGGCCGCGGTGCAGTACGGGACCCGGGAACTGCATCTGGTCGACGGATCCGCCCGGTCCGCCGAAGCCACGCCGAACCGGGCGCACTGATGCGTCGGCCGGGTGCCGGGTGGTCGGCCTTCCGGCGAATCCACCTCTCGGCCTTGATCTGCGATCGGCGCCGGACCCTCCTGAGCATCATCGGCGTGGCCGTCGGCGTGAGCGTGGTCCTCGGAACCCTGGTCCTGAAGGCCGAACTCACCCGCCCATTCGACGCCTTCGGGCCGGCGCTGACCCATGCCGCCCGCAGCGGGGTCCTGGAGGTCACGCCGAACGTCAACGGCCGGTTGCCGATCGACACCGTCGAGCGGCTACGCAGCGAGGTGCCGGGTGCCGAGGCGGTCATCCCGGTGGTCGCGGGCCTGACGCCCGTCGACGTCGGATCCGGGAGTCACGGCTTCTTCCTGCTCGGTGGTACCTGCCAGATCGAGCTGCTCGTCGGCACCTTCGGCTGCGACGAGCGCGCTGCCTCGAATCCCGCTGCCGGGCCGGGAATTCCGCTGCAGATGCCCGCCGCCATCGCCACCCGCCACGGCCTGACGCCCGGTGACGAGCTGCGGATTCCCGGCCTGCCCCCCGGGTCGGCGCACCTCGGTTGGACATTCCCGGAGTTCGACCGCGTCGAGGGCATCAACGACGGATACGTCCTGCTCGCCCCGTCCCCGGAGATCGCGGCCACGATGCTCGCCACCCCGGGGTTCGTCACGTCCGCGTTCGTCGTGCCGCGACCCGGTGCCGAGGTGAGCGCCGATGTCGGTCGCGCGGTCCAGGGTGTCGCCACTGCCGGCCCGCCACACCCGCATCGGCCCGCGATATTCGAAGGGGCAACGCAGGCATTGAATCTGACCGTCCTGGCGGGCATCCTGATCGGGTTCCTGGTCGCGGTGAATACCATCCTGCTGGCGGTCGAGGATCGGCGTTCGGTGCTGGGAACCATCGGTGCGATCGGGGCGAACCCGGTCCGGCTGTTCGCCGGGATGTTGGCCGAAGGCGCCGTGGTCGGCGCCCTCGGTGGTGTGTTGGCGGTGCCCAGTGGCATTCTGCTCGGGGCGTTCCTGGTGGATCGGTTCGGCAGATCGATGCTGGCCGGGTCGGGTGGCAGTGTCATCACGCACTTTTCGCCGAACCTGTTCGGCATCGGAGCGGCGGCGGGACTGCTGTCCGGGGTCCTCGCGATGCTGGGCCCGGCCCTGAGACTGGTCCGTGAAGGGCCGTTGGCATCGATGGCGACCGCCGGCGGCGTGCAGCGGTTCAGGCGAATCCCGTTGTGGCCGATCGCGGTCGGACTGGGGATCCTGTCGGTGTCGATCTACCTCCTGAAGATCTTCGAACGGGGACCGCTCCCGTTGAACGTGGGCATCAACACGATGACCGCGGGGCTGTTCGGCGTCGATCTGGTGACGATGTTCGCCGCACCGCTCCTTGCACTGTGGTTGATCCGCCTGCTCGCCGCCGTCCGTCCGGACGTGGGTCGGCTGCTGCGCGCCGATGTGCAACGGTATGCACTGCTCTTCGGCATCTCGGCGGCGGTGTTGGTCAACGGAACCAGTTTGGCGATCGGCTCACAGAGTATGCAGTTTCTCGGCACCGCCCAGGTGGCCGCCGAGAAGAGCGACCGACTGCCGGCTTCCGTGTTGATCGCCGCGCAGTCGGTGCTCGATCAGCGCAACGGCAGCATCGCAGATCCGACCTTCGCGCAGATCGCGGCCGCCGCCGGTGGCCGTGAGGTGTCATCCCGGTGGCGTTCGATGATCTCGTCGGGCATGTTGTCCCGCATCGTGATCGGGGTTTCTCCGGGTGATGGGTTCGGGCGGGCGCTCTACGCGCCGACGGCCGACGACGATCGATTCTGGCAGGGGCTGCGCGACGGTGAGATCGGCTTGAGCCAGATCGCCGCGAGCCGGCTGGGCGTCGAGCCGGGTGACACCGTCCAACTGCCCACCGTCGCCGGCCCGAAGGACTTCCGGGTGGTCGGCATCTTCCGGCCGAAGATGATCGACGACGCCGCCGTGGGCGACATCGTCCTGACCTCCGATCCGCTGGCGCGCTCCGACTGGGCGGCCGTCCGCGATCAGGTCGCGGTCGCCTATCCCTCCGCGGCCGAAGCCGCTTCCCACCGGGACGACTTCGTCGCTCTCGGGGCCGGGTTGACCGTCTACGACGATGCGCAGTGGCGCACCGTCGCCACCACCGGCATCACCCGATTCCTGTCACCGTTCACGCTCTCGGGGTACGTCGTGATGATCTCGGCGGGCCTCAGCGTCCTGAACGTCTTCATCCTCGGACTCGTGCAGCGCCGTCGGGAACGCGCCGCCCTGCGGGCGATCGGTGTTACCCCGCGGCTCGAACAATCGGTCGTGATCGCGCACGCGGGGTTGCTGACCGCGACGGTCGCCGTCTTCGGTGTCACCGGGGGCATTCTGATGACCTACCTGTGGTCGCTGGGTTCACCTGTCTACTACGGCATCTCGATCCAGTGGGGCGTGCTCGCGGCGCCGTTGCGGACAGGTGTGACGGTGGCGCTCGCACTGGTGACGGTGGCGGCGCTGTACCCGGTCATCCACGCCCGTCGGCTGGAAACCGCAGAGATACTGCGCAGCGCGTGACCGGACCCGCCGAGATTGCAGTGCTGCGCTACTGCGTCTGCCGGATCCGGATCGAGAGATGCTCGAGAGGTTCGGATCCAGCCGGGGAGGTTGATAGCCATGGACTGGCCATGCGACTGAGCAACACTGGCACCGTTTTCGTCTTTTCCGGCTCTGAACATCGTTGGCCGGAAAAGACACTCGGTGCTGTCCGAGAACTACTGACTTCCGACTCAGCCTTCTGTGACTCCATGAGTCGCTGCGACGGCGCGCTTGCCGAGTTCGTCGACTGGTCGCTGACGGAGGTCCTGAATGGCGTGCACGGTGGCCTGGACCCTGGACGGCGGGACGTCTGGCAACCTGTCGATTTCGCGGTGATGGTGTCGCTGGTCGCGCGGTGGCGGACGTTGGAAGTGGCGCCGGACGCGGTGATCGGTGTGTCGCATGGCGAGATCGCGGCCGCCCATGTCGCCGGCGCGCTGACATTGCGGGATGCCGCCAGGATTATCACGTTGTCGGCCAACCGGATTCGCGATCTCGGTACCACCGATCCCGTTGAACTGGAGACCCTGCGCAAGACGGTGCTCGTCGAACTCGACGGCCTGCGGCCGCGCGCCGTCGGCATCGAGTTCATCTCCACGATTACCGGCGCGGCACTGGACACCGCAATCCTGGACGCGGAGTACTGGTTCGCGAATCTGCGCCAACCGCCGCTGGTCGAGCATGCTGTGCAGTGGGCGCGCGAACACGGCTACCACACGTTCGTCGAATCCACCCCAGAGCCGGTTCTTGCCGCCGACATTCAACGGTGGCTGGACCGGTACGACGGACGTCAGGAGCTGGTCAGGTCGCCTGCCCAGGCGATATGTCCCTCGAGGCCAAATAACTTCGCCGTATCACGGTAGCCCTCCAGCAATGCGTGGTAGTCGTCATCACCACGCGCGCGGGCCAGCAGGGTCCGCAGCCGCAGCACCGTGATATCGAGCATGGCCCCACCGGCGGCGGGGATATCGGCCAGCCGCCGGATCCACTTCTCGGCCTCGGCGGGCTCGTCGCCGGTGACCTGATGCAATAGCGCCTCGACGAAAGTGGCCGTCCCGCAGACACACCAGCCGTACCGGCCCTCGTCGAAGAGACCGTCCAGTGCAGCGCGCATCACTGGCAAGGCGGTGCCGCGATCACCGCGTATGGCCCGCTCGCGGCCGGCGAACAGCTCGACGACGGGGACCAGTGACGGTGTGCGCTCCGACAACCAGGTATCAAGGATCTGGGTCAGGATGGCGAGGCCCCGCAGTCGGTCGTCGTCGGAGTCTCGACGCAGCAGTGCCATGCCGAGCGTCAACTGAGTTCCGATGAACCCGGTATCGTTGCCGGCCCGTTCCGCGAAACGTGCCGCCGCTTCGATCGTCTGGATCATCGCGTCATCCACGGGGAACACCCCATGACATGAAGCGACTCCGTAGGTCCACGAGATCGCCAAACCGTGGGTGGTCTGATCGCTGATACTCGACATGATGAGGGCGTCATCGATGTCGGCGCGCCATCCGGGTAGGCCGAGCCACCACCGTGCGATGCTGCGGAACGCGGTTGCCACGGCCAGCGGTGCTCCCATGCCGAATCCGGCACCGGCGGTGGGGTCGCCACCGGCCAGGTCGATCGCGTTCTGCGACCACCGCAGGATCTCGGCGAAATCGCCGCTGTTGAACCAATTTGTGAAGGCCACGAACGACAATCCGATGGTCAGGTTGGGGTCGCCGATCGACTCCAGCAACGCCATCTGTTCGGAGGCGAGCTTGGATCCCGCAACAGCTCTCCTGTTGTAGAGGAGTTCGGCGGCCAGCCCCGTCATGCCGATCGCCAATGACACCGTGTCGCCGGCTGCGTTGCACAATTCGCGTAGTTCGTCGAAGTGGCCGTGGCGATCGTCGACACCGCGCGCCATCCAGTCGGTGGTGCACAGCATCGTGAGGGGCGCTATGAGCATCGACAGTCGCCCGGGCTCGTCGCTGGGTAGTGAGTCGGCGATGTGCTTGGCGCGCCGCCAACCGAGCCGAGCGGCGTCGACGTCACGGCTCGTGGACCAGCCCGCGGCGCGCAGGTGCCAGTTGTAGGCCGTGTGCAGTTCGCCGGCAGCGCGGAGGTGTTCGGCGATCAGCGCGGCGTTCTCGTCCACCGACTCCGGCGCGCGCTGCTGGATGGCGGTCGCGAGGCGCCGGTGCCAATCAGCGCGATCGGATCGTAGCTGCGACTCGTAGGCGACTGCGTGGATGAGCGGATGGTGAAAGACGTACTCGGGGTGCGGCAGGAAGCGGATCTGGTCGATCAGCTCGACCGCGAGCAGCTCATGCAGCACCGCGTCGATGCCGAGGGCGGCAAGCAGTTCTGCGTCGAACCGCATGCCGATCACCGATGCTGCGGTCAGGGTCCGCTTGGCGGGCGCGCTGAGGCGGTCGATGCGGGCTTCGATGGTCGCCTGCACCGTTGCCGGCACCCGTAATTCGTCCACCTCGGCGCGACACGCATAGTCGCCGCGCGCGCCGGTGAGCACGTCGCGCTGGGCGAGTTCGCGAACGATCTCCTCCGCGAAGAACGGATTTCCGACCGCCCTGTCGGCGATGACGACCGCCAGATCGCGCACCGACGGATGCGGCCCGAGTAACTCCGCCAGCAGTGCCACAACATCCGAATCAACAAGCGGTGCAAGAACAATCGTCTGAGATCCCGGCGTGTGGCGGAGTGCGCCGGCGTACTCCGGGCGGGCGGTGATCAGCATCATCGCCCTGGTCCGGTGAATGGCGGCGAGTACCTCGGCAAGAAGTGACTCGCTGCCCACGTCGATCCAATGGGCGTCCTCGACGATGAACAAGGCAGGTTCGTCGTTGACCAGCAGCAGGCTGCCGATCAGTGCCGTGAGTCGTCGCCGCCAGGCGTCGGGGTCGATCTGGGGTGATGGCATTTCGGGGTCGGGAATCCCGAGCAGACCGTCGAGCAATTGGAGGTCCTGCGGATCGGCCTCCGGAACAAGCTCACGCACACGTGCGCGGGCCGCGGCGTCGTCGCGGCCGTCCACGCCGGTCGCCGACCGCAGTAGTCGGGTGGCGACACCGAAGAGGCCGTCGCGTGAATGGGCTTCGCAGAAGGTCCAGTGCACCGTGTCGTGGCGTTCCCGCGCGAGCGCGGCAGCTTCCCGGGCCACTCGGCTCTTGCCGATACCGGGTGGCCCGATCACATTCACGACGCCGCCGCGGCCGTTGCCGGCCCGGTCGAGAAGGGCTGCCAGGGTCGCCAGCTCCAGGCGCCGACCAACGAACCTGGTCTCCGTTCGTCGGGGCAGTGCGCTGGGCGGCCTGATCGCCAGGAGCTGGCGGGCACACACGGGATCGTCGAACCCCTTGATCCGCACCTGCTCCGGTTCGCCAAGCGTGGTGAGATGCTCGACCAGGCGAGCGGTGGACTCCGACAGCATCACCCCACCGGGCGGGGCGACGGATTCCATCCGCTGGGCCATCCCGACGTCCTCACCGGTGGCGGCGTACCCCAGCGAGCCCGAGCCGATATCGCCGGCGATCACCTGACCGGAGTTGAGACCCACGCGCAGCTGCAATGCCGGGCCCTGACGTGCGACGGCACTGGGCATCGGGCCGGCCTCACATTGGATGTCCAGTGCCGCCATGCAGGCGCGAAAAGCGTGATCCTCCAACGCGATTGGCGCGCCGAACAGCGCCATCACGCCGTCGCCGTTGTATTCGGCGGTGCCGCCGTAGCGGC
>JAKIXW010000025.1:0-16796 GCA_022708865.1 Acidobacteriota bacterium | reverse complement strand
GTTCCACTACATCGGTCATGAGGGTGCGCAACTGTTCTGGATCCAGTACCGCCGCGATGTCCATCGACCGGACCACATCGGCGAACAGAACCGTCACCTGTTTGTACTCGGCGGGCCGGGTCGACGGGACCACCCGCGAACCACACGAATCGCAGAACTTCGCGCCGTCGCGCAGCGCCGTGCCACACGCCGAACAGGCCATCCCCGCTGACGTCATCCGAGAACCCCGATCTGCAACCTGCCCCTCACCGGGAGGATATGCCTTGACGGCCGCGCGTTTGTCACATCTCTGTAGTTCCCGATGCCGGCGCCGATGAGATTGCAGTGGCGAGCTACTGCATCCGGGGTGGCTCGTCGAATTGACGATTCTGGGTGGGGAAACGCGACGTTGCATCCCCCACGACGACGGAGTGAATCAACATTGTCGAGTTCAGGTTCTTTGATCCGGTGGCAGGTCCCACGAAACACGTTCACAACCGGTTGCGCTGTCGCGACGGCGGGCATCCTGGTGTGCGGTTTTGCGGTGCCGTCGATCGAGGCGAACCGAATCCGGTCCGAGGTTCGTGTCGTGCAGTTGACGTCTCTTGCTGGGCCGGTGGCGAATCCGCTGGGTGTGTTGATCGGGACACTTCCGGCCGTGTCTGCGCAACAGAGTGCCGCCCCGGTGGCGCCGGCGGCCACCGGCACCCCGGCGGACGTCCCGGCCACTGTCCAGCTGGCCCTGGATTCGCCAACCATCTCCGGTCCTCGATTTCGTGTTGAACCCGTTCGCGTGGCTGTTCGGAACCGGAACCACGACGGCCGCTCCGCTGGCAGCTGCCGATGCGATCGTCCCCGGCGGTTCGGAGGCGACGGATGAACCGGCGTTGAACGCGCTCGGGCAAGCCCCGGCCGGGCCGGTCGACGGTGCGACGGCGAAGGGGGTCACCCCGCAGGGTGTTGACGCGCTGACGGCAGCGCCGAAGGGCACCACGCCGGATCCGGTGGGTGTCGCCCCGGTACCGAACGTAGGAACGGAAAGCGTTGAACCCGAGGTTGTTCCGATGACGGAAGCAGAACCGAAGGAGCGTCCACCGCGCAGCAGCAGGAGTCGACCGTCGACGAACCTGACTCGGCCACTCCGAAGGGCGCCACACCCGACAGCACGACGACTGCCGGGAACGCCTCGGCGTCGACCGGTGACCACGCTGTGGGCGGTGACTCCACCGGGTCATAGCGAAAACCACCACATCCGCAGGTTGGCGGGGGACGGTCACCCTACGGATGTGGTGGCTTCTGGCCGCCCAGTTGTGCGGTCACCGAGTCCGCCGACTCCATCAGCGCTCGCGCTCGTTCGGTTATCTCGTTGTCCGTCAACGGCTTCCCGATGTGCATCGAGGCAACCATGGTCTGCCGTTGATAGTGGTCGTACACCGGTGCCGAGATGACGCTGATATCCGAGCGTGCACCCCGGCCCCCGCTGCTCTCACTCCGCAGGAACACTCGCTCTCCGATGTCGGAGATCAACTCGCCCAGTAGCGCTCGAAGTTCGTCGGGCAGCTCGCTCGACATTCCAGCCATCAGCGAATAGAGGCGCCGGCCCCCCGGGGTGAGGCGTTCGACCAGGTAGCCGTCAGCGCGACATTCCGAGATCACCCGATTCAGCCGTTCGGTATTGGTGCGCAACGGGATCGTGGACTCCCGGGTGAGCCACGCGCGCAATGCTGCGTCGTCCCACAGCACGAACATCAGTCCGACGGGTGGCGCGAACGGATAACTCTGGCCGACATCCACCCCGGGCCGGACGCCGGCGGGTACGGCCAGATCCAGCAACGTGATTCGGTCGTCGATCACTCCGGACAACGCCGCGGTGACATGGAATCGGGCTGACAGCCGTCGCAGCTGCTCCCGCGCCGCCGGGCTGACCCGCATCGATTCCTGCGCCTTGTGTCCGAGTGTGATCAACGACGGTCCCAGCCGATATGACTTGTCGTCGGGGTCGCGCACCAGGTAACCCGCAGCCGCCAGCGAGGTCACGATGCCCAGGCAGGTCGGCTTGCTCAGCCCGACGCGGCGGGCCAGCTCGGAAACCCCGAACCGCCCGTCGTGGTGGCAGGCGAGGAAGTCGAGAATCGCCACCACACGTTCGGTGGGTGGCGAAGCGCGGCTGGAGGACTTGGGTGGCACCTGTGCAGGCTACACAATTAGTCCATATTTGGAACATAACGGTCGATAGTTGACACTTACTGGACCGCGTTCTAATTTCGACTCGTGTTCTCCCAACCATTGGCCGACGCGATCGCCGAGGCCGAGGCCCTGGTGGCGGCAGCGCCGTTCATCGAATCCGATGCCGATCTCTTCGAGGGCCTGCAGTACCTGGCCGGCTGCATCTCCGCCTGCACGCACCTGGCCTTCGACTACGACCGCGACCACCCCTTCCTGCAGTCGGGCACGGGTCCCTTCACCAAGATGGGGCTCGACAATCCCGACACCCTCTACTTCGGAACCCGCGTCCAGCCCGGACATGAGTACGTCGTCACCGGAACCCGCGGAACCACCACGGACCTGAGCTTCCAGATGCTCGGCGGGGAGTACACCGACGACAACGTCCCGGCCAGCCAGGCGGCCTTCGACGACCGCGAACTGGACATCGCCGCGGACGGCACCTTCCAATGGCGCATCACCCCGAACACCCCGTCGCAGTTGCTGATTCGAGAGGTCTACAACGACTGGGCGGCGCGGCGCGGCGTCGTCAGCGTGGCCCGCACGGACACCGCCGGCACCGCCCCACCGCCGCTCACCCGCGAACTGGTCGAGAAGCGCTACGCGGTGGCCGGAAAGCAACTGGTGCAACGGGTCAAGACGTGGCTGCAGTTCCCGCAGTGGTTCTATAACACCCTGCCCGTCAACACGATGATCGCGCCGCGTCTGACGCCGGGCGGTCTGGCCACCCAATACTCGTCGGTCGGCCATTTCGACCTGAATCCCGATCAGGCGATCGTCATCACCCTGCCGGTGAGCGACGCGCCCTACGTCGGGTTCCAGCTCGGCAGTTTGTGGTACATCTCGCTGGACTACATCAACCACCAGACCTCGCTGAACGGCACACAGGCTCGAGTCGATCCGGACGGCAAGATCAGGATCGTGGTGTCCGACGCCAACCCCGGTGTGGCCAACTGGTGCGAGACGCTGGGCCACCGCAAGGGTTACCTGCAGTTCCGCTGGCAGCGACTGTCCCGGGAGCTCACCGCGGCCGATGGCCCGACCGCAGAGGTGGTCGACACCGGTGAGGTGGGCAAGGTGCTTCCCTATTACGAATCGAACAAGGTCTCCGATGAAGACTGGCGTGCACGGATTGCGTTGCGCCAGAAACAAATCAGCGACCGGATGGTGGGTTGAGATGTCAGGTCTACTCGACGGCAAGGTGGTCGTCATCAGTGGAGTCGGACCCGCGCTGGGTACGACGCTGGCGCGTCGCTGCGCGAGCGCGGGCGCGGACCTGGTGCTGGCGGCGCGCACCGTGGATCGCCTCGACGACCTGGCCAAGGAGGTCGCCGGCATGGGCCGGCGCGCCGTGGCCGTCGGCACCGACATCACCGATGCCGACCAGGTGGACAATCTGGTCCGCGAGGCCCTCGCGGCCTACGGTAAAGTGGATGTGTTGATCAACAACGCCTTTCGGGTCCCCTCGATGAAGCCGTTCGCGCAGACCTCCATCGAGCACATGCGGGACGCCATCGAACTGACCGTGTTCGGTGCGCTGCGGATGATCCAGGGCTTCACCCCGGCGCTGGCCGAGGCCAACGGTTCGGTGGTGAACGTCAACTCGATGGTCGTGCGCCATTCGCAGGCCAAGTACGGGGCCTACAAGATGGCCAAATCGGCACTCCTGGCGATGTCGCAGACCCTGGCCACCGAACTCGGCGAGCAGGGAATCCGGGTGAACTCGATTCTGCCGGGCTACATCTGGGGCGGCACGCTGCAGTCCTACTTCGAGCACCAGGCCGGCAAGTACGGGACCACCGTGGACGAGATCTACCAGGCGTCGGCCGCCGGTTCGGACCTCAAACGCCTACCCACCGAGGACGAGGTGGCCTCGGCCATCCTGTTCATGGCCAGCGAATTGTCCAGTGGCATCACCGGTCAGGCGCTGGACGTCAACTGCGGGGAGTACAAGGCATGAGGCTCAGGCAGCCGGCGAGCGCGAGCGCGCACCCACGTACGGATACCGCCCCGAAAAGTGTCCGTGGTTGCGCGCTCGTCGGAGCTGGTGAGCGATGAGCCCGCGAACCAACGTCGGCACCGTCGAGGATCTGCACGCCTCAGCGGTGAAGGCATGCGGGCTCGATGATTTCGGCGGCGACGACGACAACTACATCGAGGCCCTGACGGTCCTGCTCGACGCGTACCGGACCGAGGCCGATCTCACCGAGTTCGGCAGCAAGATGCAGCGATTCTTCGCGCGCAACGCCCTGGTGGCTCGGCTGGTGTCCGAAGCCGCCTTCAAGCAACACCCCCAGCACGTCGACGTCGCGATCGAGCGACCCATCTTCGTCACGGGTCTGCCGCGCACCGGAACCACCGCCGTCCATCGGCTGCTTGCCGCCGATCCGCGTCACCAGGGACTGCAGCTCTGGCTCGCCGAATTCCCGCAGCCCCGTCCGCCGCGCGAAACCTGGTCGCAGAACCCGGTTTTCCAGCAGATGGAAGAGCAGTACGCCAAGGCGCATGCCGCGGATCCGGAATACACCGGATTACACTTCATGACGCCCGACGAGGTGGAGGAATGCTGGCAGCTGCTCCGGCAGTCACTGCACTCTGTGTCGTACGAGACGCTGGCGCACGTGCCCTCGTACGCGCAGTGGCTGGCCGGGCAGGACTGGACCAGGTCGTATCAGCGGCACCGCAAGAATCTGCAGGTGATCGGTCTCAACGACACCGAGAAGCGTTGGGTGCTCAAGAATCCCAGCCACCTGTTCGCGTTGGAGGCGTTGATGGCGACGTATCCCGACGCGCTGGTGGTGCAGTGCCACCGGCCGGCAGAAACCATCATGGCCTCGATGTGCTCGCTGGCGCAGCACACCACAGCAGGCTGGTCGAACACCTTCACCGGAGCGGTGATCGGCGAGGACTCGCTCGAAACCTGGTCACGTGGGCTGCGGCTGTTCAACACCGAACGGGCCGAGCATGATCCGGCGCAGTTCTACGATCTGGAGTATTCGGCCCTGGTGGCTGATCCGGTTGCTGCAGTGTCGGATATCTACCGGCACTTCGGTATCGAGCTCACCGATGAAGCCCGGGCGGCCATCGTCGACACCGACGAGCGGAGCAAGCAGGGCCCGCGGGCGCCCAAGCACACCTATTCGCTGGCCGACTACGGCCTGACCGCCGATCAGGTCAAGGACACCTTCGCCGGACTGTGACGCGGTCGGGCGTCAGCCGTCGCCGGGGGAGGGAGCCGACGACACGGCCTCCAGGCAGCCCTCGGCCACCGCGTGCGTGATGCTGTCGCCCAGCCGCGGGCAGGACCGTGCGCGACTGCTGTCGCCGCCGCCGGCCCGGATCTCGGCGAAGTGGGCACACCGCTGCGATGCGTCCGAATTCCACTGGACCGCAGTGTATTCCGGACCCAGCTTCTTGACCGTTACGGTGGCATGACAGAACCGGCAGTCAACCGGCGTCAGGCCCGCGGTCAGATATCGCTGCCGATCGGCCTGGGTGGCCGCATGCACGGCGGCCGCTCGCTGCGGATCGGAGGCGAAATCCGGTGCCTTCGACCACGATCTACCAGCGGCACCGCGGTGGTGGTCGGCTAGGTCTTCCTGGTCGTCGTGGCCGCCGTGCAGGAGCACCATCGACCGGGCGAGCCGGTCGACCAGAGGCGTGTCGCCGAGTGCGTCCTCGCGGGGCGGTGTCATGTCGCTGGGAGTTGCTCTTTCTCGGAAGCCTGCTTCTGCAGATTCTCTTCGACCTCGACATTCCACTTCTCGACGGCGGCGGTGGTGTCGACCTCGAGTTCGAAGCGGTCGGTCATCTCCGGGGTCACGTCCGCCGCGTCAACATAGAACTGCTGGTACCAACGGCGCATCTGGTAGACGGCGCCGTCCTCCTCCACCAGCAGCGGGTTGTCGATGCGGGTCTTGTGCTTCCAGATCTCCACGTCCTGCAGGAAGCCCTTGCTGACGCCGTCGGTGAAGGCGACGGCCAGCTTCTCGGTGGTGGCATCGTCGAGTCCCTTGGGCTTCTCGACGATGACGCCCCACTGCAGTATGAAGCTGTTCTGGTCCACCGGGTAGTGGCAGTTGATCAGGATGGACTCGGCCTTGAAGTCGCCGTACTTGTTGTGCAGCCAGTTGATCATGAACGACGGCCCGAAGTACGACGCCTCGGAGTCCAGGCTGGCCTCGCCGTAGGCCGTGCCCATGTCGTTGATGTCGGGGCGGCCGACGTTGTGCAGGTACTGCGACGCGATGTGGCCCTCGAAGACGTTCTTGAAGTACGTCGGCAGGCCGAAGTGGATGTAGAAGAAGTGCGCCATGTCGGTGACGTTGTCGATGATCTCGCGGCAGTTGCTGCCCTCGATGAGCAGCGTGTTCCACTTCCAGTCGGTCCATTCGCCGCTGGCCCATTCGGGGATCTCGGGGATCCGGACGTCCTCGGTGGGCGGGTTGCCCTCGTGGTCGTGCCAGACGAACAGCAGGCCGCCGCGGACATCGGTGTGCCAGGCGCGGGTGCGGGCCAGTCGCGGAGTGCGCTTGGCGTAGGGCACCAGCTTGCACTTGCCGTCGCCGCCCCAGCGCCAGTCGTGGAACGGGCAGGCGATCTCGTCGCCCTTGATGGCGCCCTGTGACAGGTCGCCGCCCATGTGCCGGCAGTAGCCGTCGAGAACCTTCAGCTCGCCCTGGGAATCGGCGAAGACCACCAGCTTCGTGCCGAACGCCTCGATCGAGTGCGGTTTGCCGTCGCGGAAGTCCTTGACGGTTCCCAGGCAGTGCCATCCCCGCGCGTACCGATCCGGCAGGTCGCCGGTGTCGATCTCGCGAACGCCGCTGTGGGCTGTATCAGTCGTCACTTCGGGCCTCCATCAGTGTTCTCTAACTAGAACACGTTACAGTTTTACTCGGCCACGGCGCAATGTAGTGGTATCTACCTGCGATGAATTGTGACTAAGGTCCTTGACCTCCGGTGGTCAGTTGCGCGAGTCCGGCATGCCCACCCGGAGCGCGATCTGCTGCATCTTCGCGACGTCGGTGATGAACCGGTCGGTGGTGGGGTCGCCGGTCGCGCTGTCGAACTCCAGGCGGGCCAGCACCGGGCCGTGGGTGAACAGAACCAGCGTGACCGCCTTGGAGCCGTCGGGCGCGTTGCCCCGGATCACGGTGCCATCGGTACCGCCGCCGAGCGGCGCCGGATCCCCGCCGGTGACCACGGTCTTCGCCCCGTCGAGCGTCTGCTGCCGGGCGGCGGTGGCCGCCGCCGCGTCCGGGAAGCCCACCAGGGTCACCGAGATGGCGCGGGTTTCGTCGGCGTTGACGAACAGCGCGCTGGCACCCGGGTGCCCGTTGAGATCGGGCGCGGCGGAGGCCACGGTGAACGTGTCCTGGTCGTCGCTGACATCGCCGGGCTGCAGGAGCAGCTCGCCGTAGTCGACGCTGGACGCCGCCTTGGTGGTGGCCGGCTGGAACGGGGACGCCGGTGACGGGGCGGTGCCGGTGGTCCCGGCCGCCGTGGTGCCCGGTCGGGGGCTGTCGGCGCCGGTGGCGCAACCTGCCAGGGGCAGCGTCAGGAGAACCGCGGTCGACAATGTCGCCACCCGGGTACTGCGAGAAAACATGGAAGAACCTGTACGTGATCGGATACGTGCGTCATCCAACGTACCGACCGCTGCGGGGTGAGCGGCGTCTCAGTCCTGCCAGCCGGAGTGGATGTAGGTTTCAGCGAACCGCTTCATCGAGTCGATCTTCTTCTCCACCGGGGCGTCGAAGGGCAGGCCCTCGAACACCCACGGGATGCCGATGTAGTCGGTGACGCCGGCCCCGGCGATGTCGCGGTGGCCGTCGACACCGAATTTGTCGATGCACACGGCCTGGTACTCGAACGGGTCGTCGGCGCGACCGGCATCGGCCAGCAGCTTCTGCAGTTGGCCGATGGTTTCGGCCAACTGTTCGCACGTCATCATCGCGCTGGTCCAGCCGTCACCGATCCGGACGGCGCGCTTCAGCGCGACGTCGGTGTGTCCGCCGACGTAGAACGGAACGGGCTGCGACGGCGCCGGGCTCATCTGTAGCCGGTCGAAGTCGTAGAAGTCGCCGTGGTACTCGACCATGCCGCCGGCGAGCACCTGCTTGATGACGTCGATCATCTCGTCCACGCGTTTGCCCCGTTTGGCGTAGGGCACCCCGCACCAATCGAATTCCTCAGGGGCCCAGCCGATCCCGACGCCAAAGCCGAATCGGTTGTTGGTCAAATTCGCGACCGAGCCGACCTGGCGGGCCAGCAGCAAGGGATTGCGCGAACCGAGCTTCATCACGTTGGTGTAGAAGCCCAGCTTTGACGTCACCGCCCCCAACGTGCCGGCGACGATCAGTGGATCGACCCAGGGCGAGTTCTCGTCGAACATCCGCTTGCCGTCCGCGGTGTAGGGATAGTCGACGGACTGCTTCTCGAAATAGAAGATCGAGTCGGGCAGTGCGATGTTATCGAAGCCGAGTTCCTCTGCCGCCCTGGCGATCTCGATGAGTTGGTCGAGTGGGCTGAACGCGATGCTGATGGTGTACTTCATCTTCGGCATGCCGGGCCTCAGCGGGCTTCCGGCTTGTCGCTCGAGACCACCCACATCGAGTAGTACTGCGCGCCACCGCCGTAGGCGTGTCCGAGCGCCTTGCGGGCACCCTCCACCTGATGCTCGCCGGCCTTGCCCATCACCTGAATGGCGGATTCGGCAAACCGGATCATGCCCGATGCGCCAATGGGATTCGAGCTGAGTACACCGCCGGACGGGTTGAACGGGATCTTGCCGCCGATCGCGGTCTCCCCGGCCTCGGTCAGCTTCCAGCCACCGCCTTCGGGGGCGAACCCGAGGCTCTCCAGCCACATGGGCTCGTACCACGAGAACGGCACGTACACCTCGGCGACGTCGATCTCGTCGATCGGACTGGTGATTCCGGCGGCCTTCCACAGCGCCGCGGCCGCATCCCGACTGGCCTGTGGGTTGACCTGATCGCGGCCGGAGTAGGCCAGCGGCTCGGTCCGCAGCGCGGTCGCGTGGATCCAGGCGACCGGATGTCCTTCGGCGACACGGGCATCCGCGACAGCCTCGTCACCGATCACCAGGGCCGCCGCGCCGTCCGACGACGGGCAGGTCTCGTCGTAGCGGATCGGATCCCACAGCATCGGCGACTCCATCACCTTCTCGACGGTGATGTCGGGCTGATGCAGGTGTGCCAGCGGGTTCTTCGCACCGTTGAGGCGATCCTTTACGGCGACGATCGCACCGATGTTGTTGGGCGCGCCCGACCGGCGGATGTAGGCCCGGACATGCGGGGCGAAGTATCCGCCCGCGCCGGCACCGACCGGTTTGGTGAACGGCACCGGAATGCTCAACGCCCACATGGCATTGGACTCCGACTGCTTCTCCCAGGCCATGGTCAGCACGCGGCGGTACTTGCCGGACTGCACCAGGCTGGCCGCGACGATCGCGGTGGACCCGCCGACCGACCCGGCGGTGTGCACCCGGATCAGCGGCTTGCCCGTCGCACCGGTGGCGTCGGCCATGAACAACTCGGGCATCATCACGCCCTCGAAGAAGTCCGGCGCCTTGCCCACCACCACGGCGTCGATATCGGCCATGGTGCAGCCGGAGTCCCGGAGCGCTCTATCTATGGCTTCGCGCACCAGGCCGTTCATCGACACGTCGTGACGCTTGGCGACGTACTTGGTCTGCCCGGTGCCCAGCACCGCTGCCAGCTGCTTGCTCACTTGTCTCGTCCTTCCAGAACCGCTACCAGGTTCTGCTGCAACGCCGGCCCGCTGGTGGCGTGGGCCAACGTACGTTGCGCCGAACCGTCGAAGATGTGTTGCGCGGCAAAGCCGATGCGCTCCAGGCCGGCCGAGAACATCGGGTTGGCCGCCAGTGCGCCGCCCGACGGGTTGATCTTCGTCGACGAACCCAGCCCGATCGCCTCGGTCAGGATCAGCTGCTGGTGGGTGAACGGTGCGTACAGTTCCGCCACGTCGATGGACCCGGCATCTCCGCCGGTGGCCGCGGCGGCCGATGCCGCGGTCGACGGCGACGTGGTCAGGTCCCGCGCACCGAGGATCGGCGTCTCGATGCGGTGCTCGATGCCGGTGATCCAGGCCGGCCGTTCCCGCAGTTCGCGGGCGCGGTCACCGGAGGCCAGCACGATCGCCGATGCCCCGTCACTGATCGGGGCAATGTCGTGGCGGCGCAACGGATCTGCGAAAAAGGGCCGTGACAGCAGGTCCTCGATGGTGTCGGCGGGCTCCACCCGGTCGGTGCGCTGCGCCACGGCAAACGAGTCCAGTGCCACCTGCGCCATCTGCTCGGCGGTCCAGGTGCCGGCGTCCAGCCCCGCGCGGGCCTGCAGGCCGGCCATCGACACCGAGTCCGGCCACAGCGGCGCCACGGTGTACGGGTCGGTCTGCAACGCCAGCACGCGGCGCAGGATGCCCGCACTGGACTTGCCGAATCCGTAGACCAGGGCGGTGTCGATCTCGCCGGTCAGCAGCTTGATGTAGGCCTCGTAGAGCGCCCAGGCGCCGTCCATCTCGACGTGCGACTCGTTGATGGGCGGCACCGCGCCGATCGAGTCGATCGCCGAGATGAACGAAAATGCCCGGCCGGCAAGGTAATCGGAGGATCCCGAACACCAGAAGCCGATGTCGGTCTGCTTCAGGCCGAGCTCGGCGTAGATCGACGCGAAGCATGGCATCAGCATTTCGACGCCATTGGTGGTGCCCTCTGTGCGGCGCACGTGGGGCGCGTGGGCGAAGCCGACCACAGCTACATCAGTCATCAGGAGGTGTCCTCTTCCGCGGATCTAGAGGTGGTGCTTGTAGGTGTCGTACTCGGCGTCCGGTTCGCCGGTGGGCCGGAAGTAGTCGATGTTGTCGATCCCCAGGCCCCATTCCTCCTGGGGCTTCCACACCGCCTGCACCCGCATGCCCATCCGGACGTCGGCCGCGTCGATCTCGGTGACCAGATGCAGGAACGGGATGTCGGCGCCGTCCAGCAGGATGTAGGCCGCGACATACGGCGGCTTGATCCGCTGGCCGGGGAACGGGATGTTGATGATGGCGAACGTCGTGACTGTTCCGGCGTCGCCGAGTTCGACGAACTGGTCCAGTTCCTTGCCGGTGGCCGGGTCGGCCTCCTTGGGCGGGAAGTAGACCTTGCCGTGGTCGCCGGTGCGTGCGGCCAGCAGCTTGCCCTGCTCGAGCGCCCGCAGGAAGCGGCTCTCGGGCGCCGACGCCGTGTGCTGGATCTCGATGGAGGACGGCACCACCAGCATGGTGACCGGATCCAGCCCCTCGGCCGGCGCCGGAATGTCCTCGGCCTGGTCGCCGGGCACGAAGTAGGCGATATCGGTGATGGCCCCCGAGGTCTCGTCGGCCCAGTGCACGTGCACCCGGTCGCCGGTCCTGATGGCATCCGACGAACCTGCATCTACGGCGTGCAGGATCGCGGTGTCCGCGCCGTCGAGCTTGATCAGCGCCCACGCGAACGGACGATCCAGCGGCTGACCCTCCAGCGGCTCGGGCTGCCACGTCCAGGACTGCACCGTCCCGACGCTGGCGACGTCGACCACCTCGGTCAACGCCTCGTAGGTCACCGGGTCATACTCGGCGGGCGGAACGAACACCCGGCCGTCGGATCCGCGGGTGCCCACCACGCGCCGCTCACGCAGCGCGGTGAAGAACTGGCCGAGGACCGGACCAACTGAACGGGTGTAGTCGAATGCGAGTTTCAGCGGGGCGGAAAGCGGCGGCTCATGCTGATCGATCAGGGCCGGGCTGCTCTGACTGGCGTTCACGGCATCGAGTAGAACAGGTTCTAACAATGGTCGCAAGGACCGGTCGTTGACCGGCCGAGGACAGGGAAAGGCAATCTGATGAAACTGGGCCTTCAGCTCGGATACTGGGGTGCGCAGCCGCCCACGAACCATGCCGAACTTGTCGCCGCGGCCGAAGTGGCCGGCTTCGACACCGTGTTCACCGCCGAGGCCTGGGGCTCGGATGCCTTCACACCGCTGGCGTGGTGGGGCCGCGAGACGACCCGGATGCGGCTGGGCACCTCGGTGGTGCAGTTGTCGGCGCGCACGCCGACGGCGTGCGCCATGGCGTCGCTGACACTGGATCACCTCTCCGGCGGCCGGCACATTCTCGGTCTGGGCGTCTCTGGCCCCCAGGTCGTCGAGGGTTGGTACGGCGCGAAGTTCCCCAAGCCGCTGGCCCGCACCCGGGAGTACATCGACGTCATCCGGCAGGTCTGGGCGCGGCAGGCGCCGGTGACCAGCGCCGGGCCGCACTACCCGCTGCCGCTGACGGGCGAGGGCACGACGGGTCTGGGTAAGCCGCTCAAGCCGATCACCCATCCGCTGCGTGCCGACATCCCGATCATGCTGGGCGCCGAGGGGCCCAAGAATGTCGCGCTGACCGCCGAGATCGCCGACGGCTGGCTGCCGATCTTCTATTCGCCGCGGATCGCCCCGATGTACAACGAGTGGCTCGACGAGGGTTTCGCGCGACCGGGTGCGCGGCGGTCCCGGGAGGACTTCGAGATCTGCGCGACGGCGCAGGTGGTGGTGACCGACGACCGGCCGGCCATCATGGAGCTGATGAAACCGCACCTGGCGCTCTACATGGGCGGAATGGGTTCGGAGGACACGAATTTCCACGCCGAGGTGTACCGGCGGATGGGGTACTCCGAGGTGGTCGACGACGTCACTCGGCTCTTCCGGACCGACCGGAAAGATGAAGCGGCCAAGGTGATTCCCGATGAGCTGGTCGACGATTCGGCGATCGTCGGCAATCTGGACTACGTGCGTGAGCAGATCGTGGCCTGGGAGGCCTCGGGTGTGACGATGATGGTGGTCGGTGCGCGTTCGGTCGAGCAGATCAACGATCTGGCCGAATTGACCACCCAGACTGTGTAGACACTTCTTGCAGTCTGTTCACCTCGGACTCTAGATTGGAGTGATGACCGCCACAGGGGAGCTGTCCCAACACACCATCGCCGGCACGGTGCTGACGATGCCGGTGCGGGTGCGCAAGGCGCAGCAGCGCATGGCGATGTTCGCCGTCGACGCCGATGCGGCCCAGCAGATGATCGACTACAGCGGGCTGCGGGTCTTCCGGTTGCGGCCCGACCGCGCGGTGGTGGTGCTGATGCTGATGCGCTATCTCGACAGCGATCTCGGGCAGTACTACGAGTTCGGCACCAACGTCATGGTCAACCCGCCGGGGGAGGACCACGCCGGACCCCGGGCCATGCAGTCGGCGGGCGCCTTCATCCACCACCTGCCCGTCGACCAGGAATTCACGCTGGAGGCCGGCCGAACCATCTGGGGTTATCCGAAGGTGTTGGCGGACTTCACCATTCGCGACGGCCGTCAGTTCGGGTTCGACGTCAGCAACGAGGGCAGGCTGATCGCGGGGATGGAGTTCCGTCCCGGCCTGCCGATCCCGGGCCGGTTCACGTCGGCGCAGCAGGAATACCGGACGTACTCGCACACCGGCGGCGTCACCCGCCAGACCATTGGTGAGTCCCGGCTCACCGGCGTGCGCTATCGACCCGGCGGCGCGCGGATCTGGCTCGGGGACCATCCCTACGCCCGTGAGCTCGCCGCGCTCGGGCTGCCCAAACGCCCCTTCATGTCCGGCTCGGCCGACAACGTCGACATGACCTTCGCTGACGCACAGGAGATCGCATGACCCATACACTGGCCGCCACCAAACCCGACGTCGACCTGACCGACGGCAATTTCTACTCCGACGGCAACGCGCGCGCGGCCTACAAGTGGATGCGCGCCAACCAGTCGGTGTTCCGCGACCGCAACGGGCTGGCCGCCGCCACCACCTACCAGGCGGTGCTGGACGCCGAGCGCAACCCGGAGGTGTTCTCGTCGACCGGTGGCATCCGGCCGGATCAGCCGGGCATGCCCTACATGATCGACATGGACGATCCGGCGCATCTGCTGCGCCGCAAGCTCGTCAACGCGGGGTTCACCCGCAAGCGCGTGATGGACAAGGTGCCCTCGATCGAGCGGCTCTGCGACACCCTGATCGACAACGTGATCGAGCGCGGCGAGTGCGACTTCGTCCGCGACATCGCCGCCCCGCTGCCGATGGCTGTCATCGGCGACATGCTCGGCGTGCTGCCCGAAGAGCGCGACATGCTGCTGAAGTGGTCCGACGACATGGTGTGCGGATTGAGCTCACACGTCGACGAGACGGTGATCCAGATGTTGATGGACACCTTCGCCGCGTACACCGGCTTCACCATGGGCGTCATCGCGGACCGGCGGGCCAACCCGCGCGACGACCTTTTCTCGATCCTGGTCAACTCCGAGGTCGAGGGCCAGCAGATGTCCGACGACGAGATTGTCATGGAGACCCTGCTGATCCTGATCGGCGGTGACGAGACCACCCGGCACACGCTGTCCGGCGGGACCGAGCAGCTGTTGCGGCATCGCGATCAGTGGGGTGCGGTGGTGGCCGACCCGGAGCTGCTGGCCGGGGCCATCGAGGAGATGCTGCGCTGGACCTCGCCGGTGAAGAACATGTGCCGCACCGCGGCCGTGGACACCGAGCTGCATGGCACTGAGCTGAAGGCCGGCGAGAAGGTCATGCTGATGTTCGAGTCCGCCAACTTCGACGAGACGGCGTTCGACGACCCGGACAGCTTCCGGTTCGACCGGAATCCGAACAGTCATCTGGCCTTCGGCTTCGGCACCCACTTCTGCATGGGCAACCAACTGGCCCGCCTCGAGCTCAAGATCATGCTGACCAAGCTGCTGGCCCGGGTCCCGGATCTGCGGCTGGCCGACGAATCCCGACTGCCGCTGCGGCCGGCGAACTTCGTCTCCGGCCTGGAGGCCATGCCGGTGGTGTTCACCCCGGGAGCCCGAGTCTCGGACTGACGGCCCGGGCTACGGCCGCGCTACGGCCGCGCCCGCCGAGTGTGAAATCTCTGCGAAATCCGGCGGCATAATTCGCACACGTTTCACGCTCGGCGCGTGAATGCCGCCTCCACCCAGCCGAGGATGGTCGCGTCACCGTCCTCGGCCGTCACCCGGATGACGATCCAGCCCATCTCCCGCAGCATTTCGGTGCGCCGGATGTCCCGGGACAGTTGCTGCCGGTTGGTCCAGTGGTGGTCGCCGTCGTACTCGACAGCAATCATCAGTTCCGGCCAGCCCATGTCGAGCCGCGCCACGATCTGCCCGTGTTCGTCGAAGACCCGGATCTGGGTGACCGGACGCGGCAGCCCGGCACGGATCATCAACAGGCGCAACGCCGTTTCGCGCGGTGATTCCGCCCCGCCGTCGGCCAGGGCGAGTGCCCGGTGGGCATTCCGGACACCACGGCGGCCGCGGTGGCGCGCGAGCAGGACCTCGATGTCGCCGCGGCCCAGCCGAGTGGCCCGCAGCAGGGCGTCCATCTCGGCAACCGCTTGCCGCAGTGGAGTCCGGCGACACCCGATGTCGACTGCCGTTCGCGCTGCAGACGTAACCGGGAGGCGGCCGATGATGTGCACTTCGTCGTCCGCGATGGCGTCGCACCAGGTCCGTATTCCTTGCGGCGGGTGCCGGTTGTGGTGGATCAGTTCCGCGGGACGGCCACTGTCGACCCACTTCGCGCCGTGCAGCACCGCGGCGGAGCGGCCGGCGATGATGCCCCGACGTCGGGACCACAGCCACGCCGCCTCGGCTCTCAGTGCTGCCGTCACCGGAGCACCGCGCTCAATGTGTACACCCGGGTAGATCGCGGTGTGTCGGCTGCGCAGCGCATACGGTGTCAGCCGGCCGGCGGCGACGGCCTCGGCGCCGAGGAAGAGTGCAGTCATGTCTGGCCGACAGTGTGGCGAGTCGTCGGCTCGAAGGCACTTCACCCGCCGAGCGTGAAACCTGTGCGAGAAATCGGGCGGGTAATCGATGGCGTTTCACGCTCGGCGCTGAGGACCGTTAGCGCGATGCACCATGGACTCGAACTGGGCGTTCAGGCCCGCACTTGAACTGAAATGGAACACGTTCTAGTTTGTTTCCGTGGCTCTGAACATCGCCGATCTCGCCGAACACACCATCGACGCCGTCCCGGACCGCGTCGCCCTGATCTGCGGCGGTGAAACGCTGACCTACGGCCAACTCGAGGAGAAGGCCAACCGGCTCGCGCACTACCTGATCGATCACGGCGTCAAGAAGGACGACAAGGTCGGTCTGTACTGCCGCAACCGCATCGAGATCGTGATCGGGATGCTCGGGATCGTCAAGGCCGGCGCCATCCTCGTCAACGTCAATTTCCGGTATGTCGAGGGCGAACTGAAGTACCTTTTCGAGAACTCCGACATGGTGGCGCTGATCCACGAGCGCCAGTACTCCGATCGGGTCGCCAACGTGCTGCCCGAAACCCCGGCCGTGAAGACGGTCCTGGTGGTCGAGGACGGAACAGAAGATCCGGCCAAGGACTACCACCAATACGGCGGCGTCGAGTTCGAGGTCGCACTCGCACAGGGTTCGCCCGTGCGCGATTTCGGTCCGCGTAGCCAGGACGACATCTACCTGCTCTACACCGGCGGG
>JAKIXW010000259.1:3284-4740 GCA_022708865.1 Acidobacteriota bacterium | reverse complement strand
CTCGGCGATGACGTTGCGGGCCATCTCGGAGCTGCCGCCACCCAACGAGCCGGTCTGCCGGGACAGGTAGCGCACGCCCACGTCGAACAGGCGGCCGTCGCCGGTCTCGTCGATCACGCCCGCGGTTCCGGTGATGGCCAGCGCGGTGTCGACCTCGAGTTCGGTGGTGTCGGCGTGGAACAGCCGGATCAGCGTGCCGGCGTTTGGCGGCAGCGCCTCGGTCGCGATCGACGTTGACACGTGCTGGATCAGCTGCTCCTTGACCGCGCGGTGTACCAGCGCCCGGCCGGCGAGTTCGTGCACCCGCGGGTCGTCGGCCTGCCCGGTGGCCTCGGCGATCGCCACGTAGTCCGGCGGCATCTCGGACGCATTCTCCGCGCCGCGCCCGCTGGCGAACTCCGAACCTCCGCCGACCGCGCGGCGCTCGTGGTGCAGCTGCCGGGATGCCACGGCCCAGCCGCCGTTGACCTCGCCCACCACGGCGTCGTCGCCGAGTTCGAGGCCGTCGAAGAACTCCTCGCAGAACTCCTCGTTGCCGTTGACCTCCTTGATCCGGCGCATCGTGATGCCGGGGGAGTTCAACGGGACCAGGAACATGGTCAGGCCCTCGTGCTTGGGCACATTCCAGTCAGTGCGGGCCAGCATCAGGCCGTAGTCGGCGGCGAAGGCGCTGGTGCTCCAGGTCTTGGCGCCGTTGATGATCCACTTGTCGCCCTGGCGGTCGGCGCGTGTGATGACGCCGGCCAGGTCCGAGCCGCCGCTGGGCTCGCTGAGCAGCTGGCAGAGGATCTCCTCGCCGCGGATGGCGGCCGAGATGCGCTCGCGCTTCTGCTGTTCGCTGCCCATGTCGAGGACGGTCGCCGCACAGATGGTGAAGCTCGGGACGTTGAGGATCAGCGGCATCTCGTAGGTGCGGCATTCGGCGTCGAAGGCCTGCTGGTACCCGAAGTCCAGCCCCAGGCCGCCGTATTCGCGGGGGAAGCAGATGCCGGCAAAACCGCCGGCGTGCAGCCTGCGCTGCATCTCGGTGGCGCGGTCCCACGACGACTGCTCGGCCCGCACGAAGAACGGCGGGTTGTCCGGGTCGATGCGGGTCATGTTCTCGGCCAGCCAGGTCTTGGCCCGGGCCGCGAATTCCGCTACAGATTCTGGCATTTCGCCCACCTCGGCGGCCGTTGTCACAGTCTCGGTCATGCGTGCACGTCCTCCTGCTTCCGGCTGAGTGCGTACACCGTGCGGTAATGGTCCTCGGGGGCACCGAACATCGCCCGGTACAGCGCCGCTCGGCGCAGGAACAGATGCAGGTCGTGCTCCCAGGTAACGCCGATGCCGCCGTGCAGTTGCACGCAGTCCTGCAGGATCACCGGAGTGCGTTCGGCCACATAGGCTTTCGCGATGCTGACGAGTTTGGGGGCCTCCGGCGAGCGCGCGGCCACCGCGGCCACCGCACCGGCGG
>JAKIXW010000259.1:0-3274 GCA_022708865.1 Acidobacteriota bacterium | reverse complement strand
CTCGAACCACATCTTGTCGTTCGCGAAGCGGTGCTTGAGTGCCTGGTAGGACGACAGCGGCCGGCCGAAGCTGTGCCGATCGGTGAGCCACTGGGTGGTGAAACCGAGCACGGTGTCGAGGATGCCGACGAGCTCGGCGCACTGCAGGATCAGTGCCACCTGGCGCTGTCTCTCGATGATCGCCGGCGTGCGCTCCGCGCTGCCGACGACGGAATCGCCGCCGACCTCGACACCGTCGAATTGCACTCGGGCGTAATGCTTGACCATGTCCAGCGAGCGCTGCGGGGTGACGGTGACGCCGGCGGTGTCGGCCGGTACCACGAACTGGCGCAGCGTGCCGTCGCAGTTCGCGGTGACCAGCAACGCGCCCGCCCGGTCGCCGGCCTCGACGCGGTCCTTGACGCCGTCGAGACGGTAGCCGGACCCCGTCCTGGTGGCCGTTGTTGCCGAGGCCATCGGGTCGAACGGCCGGCCGGGTTCGTAGACCGCCCAGGACGCCACGAGTTCACCTGCCACCAGGGCCTCGATGGTGGCGCCGTGGCCCTCGGGCGCCTCGACCAGACCGGCCAGCACCACGCTGACCGGATGCAGCGGCCCCGGTGCCACCGAACGCCCGACCTGTTCGGCGACCAGCGCCAGGTCGGTCACCCCGTCACCCGAAACACTGCCCCCGCCAAGTTCTTCGGGGACCAGCAGGCTGGCCCAGCCCAGCTCGGCGGCGCGTTGCCACCAGCCGGGGTCGAAGGATTCGTCAGCGGCGTGCAGTTCGCGTACCCGCGTCAGCGGGGCTTCCTTGTCCAGGAACGCCTGGGTGGTCGACGCGAAGAGCATCTGCTCGGGATTGGCGACGTCGGTCATCGTGATCCTCGGTGAGTGTGCGTGTTGGTCCGCTCCTGCGCGGCGTGTCGCGTACAGGTGCGCACGCTCGCGCCGGAGGTTCGGGCGATCTCAGGCGGGGATGACGAGGGCCGGCACGTCCGGCTTGTAAACCACCTTGTTGTCGACCTTGAACAGGTCGACCATATTGCGTCCCATCACCTTTTTCACGCCCTCGTCGTCGAGGCCGTGCGCCACCAGGTCGTCGACCAGGTTGATCGGGTCGGCCAGACCCTCGGGGTGCGGCCAGTCCGAACCGAAGATCACGCGGTCGATGCCGCACAGCTCGGCCATCTTCTTGAAGTCGTCCTCCCAGAACGGGGCGACGTACACGCAGCGCCGGAAGGCCTCCACCGGATCCTCGGGGAACTCGTTCGGCATCTTCGAAAAGACATCCTTGAACTGGTGGAGCAGGTAGGGCACCCAGGATGCGCCGTTCTCGACGGACAGGATGCGCAGGTCGGGGTTGCGGGTGAGCGCACCGTGGCAGACCAGCGCCGCCATGGTGTCCTCGATGGGCCGCTTGCCCATCGCCACCATTCGGAACGACGTCGGCTTGAACGGCAGGAACTCGGCGGCCGGCTCCCAGTCGTTGAGGTACTGCGCGTAGCCGGAGTCCGAGGCGTGCATCGCGACGGGGATGTCGGCCTGCACGCAGGCCTGCCAGAACGGGTCGAACTCCTCGGTGCCGAAGGACCGCGTTCCGCGGAAACCGGGCACCGGCGCCGGACGGACCAGCACGGTCTTGGCGCCGCGCTCGAGACACCATTCGAGCTCCTCGAGGGCGCGGTCGACAATCGGCAGCGTGATGACCGGGGTGGAGAAGATCCGGTCCGCGTAGTTGAACTGCCAGGTCTCGTACATCCACTCGTTGAGGGCGTGGATGATGTCGTGGATCAGGTTCGGATCGTCCTTGAGGCGCTCCTCGACCAGGCTGGCCAGCGTCGGGAACATCAGGGTGTAGTCCAGGCCCAGGCCGTCCATGACCTCGAGCCGGGCGGCCGGATCACGAAATGCCGGAATGGATTTCATCGGCTTGCCCATGACCTCGCGGTAGCTCTTGCCGCCGCTGCCGTGCCGGAAGTACTCCTCCTGGGCGCCGGGTCGCGCGACCACCTCGAAGGTGGGGTTCGGGATGTAGTCGCTGATGTGGTTGCGGACCACGATCTTGGTGCGGCCGTGCACGTCGATGTAGTCGATGACGCCCTTGTGCTTGGCCGGCAGGAACTTGGTGAGCGCCTCTTTGGGCTCGTAGAAGTGGTTGTCGGCGTCGAAGACCGGATAGTCGAGGATGCGTGACGGCATGGTGACGAGCTCCTGTGATGGCTGGCTGAGGGGGTGGCTGGTAATGGCATTACCGCTCGGTGGTAACGAGATTACCACGACCGGCCGGTGCGCGGCCATGGGCGGTTCGGGCGGAGTTTTCCACCTGGTCAGACGGCCGTCAGGCTACGCAGGCAGAAGGCGAAGACGTGATCGCTCTCGATCACCGTTTCGGTCAGGTCGGTGCCGAGGTCGCGCAGCCGCAGGGCGCCCAGGATGCTCTGCGTCAGGATCGCCGCGTCGGCGTCGAGATTCAGGTCGGCGCGGAAGGCGCCCTCGGTCACTCCGCGGCGCAGGATCTCCACCACCAGCTCGTGCAACGGCCGCAGAACCAGCGCGAACTCGCGCGGTCGGGTCTGCAACAGGTGGTCGTTGTAGTAGCTCAGGCCGCGGTTGATGCTGTCCTGGGTGCTCGAATGCGCTGGGGCGCTGATCCGTTCGACCAGCCTGCGCAATGCGTCGGTCGCGGACATCTCAGCGGTCTCGGCGCGCCACCGCGTCGTCGCGTCGATCATGATCCGCTCCACCAGTGCCAGCAGTAGCTCGTCCTTGGTGGAAAAATGCTGGTAGAAGGCTCGCAAGGAGGTCTTGGAGCGCTGCACGACGTCCAGCACGGTGAAGTCCGTGCCACCGGTCTCGCCCAGAATGTCCAGCGCCGAGCGCATGAAGCTCTCGGCCCGCGACTCCGCCACCGGCGAGCTCGCGCCGGAGCCGTTCGGCTTGGCCATGGCGTCCCCTGAAGGTCGTGCGCGGTGTTTACGTCCGCGCCGTTGGAGCACGAGGGTACCGCTCGGATGGCCGGGTGTGGAGGGTTGGCCGCGACGGACATCGCGGGCTACTGTGTGGGACCCAAGGCGGGCCGCAGGCCTAGAGGGATGGTGCACCATGGCCCGCCGGCATCTGACTTCTATCTGTAATCCGTTGGGTAACAACATGAATCATGGGAGAAGGGCGACAGCAGAATGGCAACCGAATCGGGCAGCCCGGTGTGGACGCTGCAGGGTTTGCTGGACCTGTTCGATGTGCCGTTCGACGGCGCGGGGGAGTCGGTGCTCGCCGATACCGGCCTGGCGGG
>JAKIXW010000258.1 GCA_022708865.1 Acidobacteriota bacterium | reverse complement strand
CCCTACTGGGCGCCGACGGTCGCCGCCGATCGGTTCGCGGAGGCGCCGACGGCCGAGCGCTGGCAGCTGCTGGCCGACACCTGGCTGGACCTTCCGGCCCGGCCGGGCCTGATCGGGGGCCGCAACCCCGAGGGTAAACCCTTTGGGGCACTGTCGGATTCGCTGTACTCGACGGCCGCGCCGCTGGATCGCCGACTGCTGCTGACGCTGCTGGCCGACCTGCCGCCCGGCACCGGCACCAACGCCGAGGCCGCCTCCCGCGCGATGATCTGGCGGCGCCCCCGGTGGGCAGCCCGACTGCAACCCGAACCCGTCGGCCATCTGCTCGACGAAGCGCACGCCCTCGGCGTCGTCGGCCGCGGGGCGATCAGCACACCGGCGCGGGCACTCCTGACCGGCGACACGGACACCGCGGTGGCGGCGATGACGAAGGCACTGCCCGCGCCGATCAACCACTTCCTGCTGCAGGCCGACCTCACGGTGGTGGTCCCCGGCCCGCTGACCCGCGATCTGGCCGACGAACTCGATGTGGTCGCGACCATCGAATCAGCCGGGGCGGCAAGGGTTTACCGCATCAGCGAGGCATCGATCCGGCACGCCCTGGACACCGGGCGCAGCGCCGGGGTGCTGCACACGTTCTTCAAGAAACACTCCCGGACCCCGGTCCCGCAGGGGCTGGCCTATCTGGTCGACGACGTGGCACGCCGGCACGGTCAGCTGCGGGTGGGGATGGCGTCGTCGTTCGTGCGCTGCGAGGATCCCGCGGTGCTGGCGCAGGCGATCGCGACGCCGGCCGCGCAGGCCCTGCAGCTGCGGCTGCTGGCTCCCACGGTGGCGGTCTCGCAGGCACCGATCGGTGAGGTCCTCACCGTGCTGCGGTCGGCGGGCCTGGCCCCGGCGGCCGAGGACTCCACCGGCGCGATCGTCGATCTGCGGACCCGTGGCGCACGGGTGCCCACTCCGCAACACCGACGGCTGCACCGGCCGACGCCGACCGCGCCCAACCGCGACACGCTGGCCGGTGTGGTGACCATGCTGCGCAAGGTGGTGACCGGGCCATTCGGCGGCGCCTCGAACAAACTCGATCCGGCGCGCGCGATGACATTGCTGCAGCAGGCCGCCCTTCAGCAGGCCGACGTGGTGATCGGTTACACCGACGCCGCCGGAGTCGCGACCCAGCGAGTGGTGTCCCCGATCAACGTGCGCGGCGGGCAGCTGGTGGCCTTCGATTCGGCCTCCGGGCGGGTGCGGGACTTCGCCGTGCACCGGGTGACCTCGGTGGTCGCCGCGAAAAGCTAGCCTTGTCAGGATCGCAAATATAGTGGTTCAGATGACCGACGGGCCGCTGATCGTCCAGTCCGACAAGACCGTCCTGCTCGAGGTGGACCATGAGCAGGCCGGCCCCGCGCGGGCGGCCATCGCCCCCTTCGCCGAGCTCGAGCGGGCTCCCGAGCACGTGCACACCTACCGGATCACGCCGCTGGCGCTGTGGAACGCCCGGGCCGCCGGCCACGACGCCGAGCAGGTGGTCGATGCCCTCGTCACCTTCTCCCGGTATGCGGTTCCGCAGCCGCTGCTGGTCGACATCGTCGACACCATGGCCCGGTACGGCCGCCTGCAGCTGGTCAAGCATCCGGCGCACGGCCTGATGCTGATCAGCCTGGATCGCGCGGTCCTCGAAGAGGTGCTGCGGAACAAGAAGATCACGCCGATGCTGGGCGCCCGCATCGATGACGATACCGTGATCGTGCACCCGTCCGAGCGCGGCCGGGTCAAGCAGATGCTGCTCAAAATCGGTTGGCCGGCAGAGGATCTCGCCGGGTACGTCGACGGTGAGGCCCATGCGATCAGCCTCCGTCAGGACGGCTGGGAGTTGCGCGACTACCAGGAGATGGCCGCCGATTCGTTCTGGGCGGGCGGCTCGGGGGTGGTGGTGCTGCCGTGCGGGGCGGGCAAGACCATCGTCGGCGCCGCGGCCATGGCCAAGGCGGGAGCCACGACGCTGATCCTGGTCACCAACACCGTCGCCGGCCGACAGTGGAAGCGCGAACTGATCGCCCGCACATCGCTGACCGAAGCGGAGATCGGGGAGTACTCCGGATCCCGTAAGGAGATCCGACCCGTCACGATCGCCACCTACCAGGTACTCACGACCAAGCGGAAAGGGTCTTACGCCCACCTGGACCTGTTCGATGCCCGGGACTGGGGTCTGATCATCTACGACGAGGTCCACCTGCTGCCCGCACCGGTGTTCCGGATGACCGCCGATCTGCAGTCGCGGCGCCGCCTCGGCCTGACCGCCACGCTGATCCGGGAGGATGGCCGCGAGGGCGACGTGTTCTCCCTGATCGGACCGAAACGCTACGACGCGCCATGGAAGGACATCGAGGCCCAGGGCTGGATCGCGCCCGCCGAGTGCATCGAGGTCCGGGTCACGATGACCGACAACGAGCGGATGACGTACGCGACGGCCGAACCCGAGGAGCGCTACAAGTTGTGCTCCACCGCGCATTCGAAGATCGCGGTGGTCAAGTCAATCCTGGAACGCCACCCCGATGAGCCGACGCTGGTGATCGGCGCGTATCTCGATCAGCTCGACGAATTGGGAGCCGAACTGGATGCGCCGGTGATCCAGGGGGCCACCAAGAACGCCGAACGCGAAGCTCTCTTCGATGCGTTCCGACGTGGCGAGATCCGCCGGCTGGTGGTGTCGAAGGTGGCCAACTTCTCCATCGACCTACCGGAAGCATCTGTGGCCGTGCAGGTTTCGGGCACCTTCGGCTCGCGCCAGGAGGAGGCGCAGCGGCTAGGACGGCTGTTGCGACCCAAAGCCGATGGCGGCGGCGCGGTGTTCTACTCGGTGGTGGCCCGCGACAGCCTGGACGCCGAGTACGCGGCGCACCGGCAGCGCTTCCTGGCCGAGCAGGGCTACGCCTACCGGATCATCGACAGCGACGACCTCTGGGTCCGGCGATCTGACCTACATGCAGGCGACGGCTGCATCGAGCCAGCCGCACTGCGATTCCCCACCACCGACTGCGCGCAGCGCATCCCGGTAGTAGTCGACCTCGGCCCGGTCGGCGCACCGGGCCTCGAAGGACACCGCCTCGGTGAAATGGAAATGCGGACCCCGTTGATCCCCATGAAGCGCTGGCCGTCGAGCACGAACGTGCCGTAGGCGACAGAGCCGCTTTCGCCGGTTCAGGGATCGGTGTACGGCGTGAACCCCTGCATGGACGAATCCGGAAAGGCCGAGACGTAGAACTTCGCGGCCCCTTCCAGGTCGTTGTCGAAGCAGAGGCAGGGTGTGAATGTGGGGATGCTGATGTGGACTGCCACGGCGTCCGCAGTTCATCGCTTTCGGCAAAGCACATGTGGGGCGCACCCCCAAAGGGTGCGCCCCACATGTGCTTTGGTGCGTTCTGTCGATCAGTACGGCGCGATGGACACGAACCCGAATGGACTGGTCAGGTTGCTGTCGTCGGTCACCCTGACCTCGAAGCTGCGAACGACGCCCCAGGCCTGGGTCGACGACCAGGTGATTGCCTCGATCACCTGCTTGTACTGCGCCTTGGTTGCTGTCCCGGTCAGCGTCAACGTCTTGGTGCTCGAGTTGTAGCTGGCGGTGACCGGAATCCCCGCGATGCCATCGAAGTAGAGCTTGTCATTGCTCTGCGCAGACACCGTGATCTTGACGGTGGCCCCGGTCAGGTAGTCCGAGTCCAGATCGGTGATGGTTGCGCTGCTGAACAGCTTCGTCTTGGCGCCACCCAGAGATCCGCTCGGTCCCGCCGCGACCGCGATTGCCGGCGCAACCGGATTGTTGACGTTCACCGTCACCAGGCCGGTAGCGCTGTTCAGGTTTGTATCGTCAGTTACCACTACTGAGACACCACGCACCAGGGCGGCGCCCTGCGTCGCGGAGAACGTCACCGCCTTCAGCGCCTCCTCGTACTGGGCGATGGTCCCCGTCCCGGCCAGCGTCAACGTCTTCGACGCCGCATCCCAGGTCGCGGTGATCGGATTACCGTTGATTCCCGAGTAGGAAAGCATGTCCCCGCTCTGCGCCAAGGTGGAGATCGTGACCTTCGCTCCTGTCAAGACCGTCGAGTCCCCGTCGGTGATCGTCACCGAAGGAATGATCGTCGTCCCGGTCTTGCCGATGACATAGGTAGAGACACCGGCGACCGCCAAGGCCGGCGGCAGCGGGTTGGCCACCGTGGCGGTGGCCGCACCACTGAAGCCGCTGCTCAAGCCGGTGCTGTCGGTGACCGAGATCTGGAAACCACGCACCAGACCCGCACCCATGGTCGCGCTGAACGTCACCGCCTTCAGCGCCTCCTCGTACTGCGCCTTGGTTGCCGTACCGCTCAACGTCAACGTCTTCGTCGCCGCATCCCAGGTCGCCGTGATCGGATTGCCCTGCGGCGCGGTGTAACCCAACACATCACCGGACTGACCCAGCGTGCTGATCTTCACCACAGCACCGGACATGTTCGCCGAATCACCATCGGTGATCGTGACCGACGAGATCAGTGTGACCGGACTCTTGCCGATGGTGTAGTTCGGGGCACCCAAGGTGCTCACCAACGGGGCCAGTGCCGCCGCGTTCACATTGACCGTCGCGATGCCCGGCGCGATGCTCTGCACACCGGTGTCATCGGTGACATTGATCAACAGACCGCGGACCAGGGCGGCGCCCTGCGTCGCGGTGAACGTCACCGCCTTCAGCGCCTCCTCGTACTGGGCGATGGTCCCC
>JAKIXW010000257.1 GCA_022708865.1 Acidobacteriota bacterium | reverse complement strand
GGCCGCCGTGAGCTCGTCGAGCGCGGCGGGGTCCGAGCCCTCGATGGTGAAGTGCCGGCGCAGGTCCGGCAGCCCGCCGGCCAGGTCGGCGATGATGCCGGCGTGGGAGTCGGTTTCCCCGAACGCCAGCACCGCACCGGAATCCTGCAGCACCCACTGCACCTGATCGGCCGAGGACGTCTCATAGATGGGAACCGTCAGCGCGCCGACCGAGAGGATGGCCATGTCGAGGATGGCCCACTCGAACCGGGTTGCGGAGAAGATCGCGACCCGGTCCCCGGGCTGTACGCCGAGTGCGATCAATCCCTGTGCGGCCGAACGGATCTGGGCCGCAGCCTGCGCGCACGTCACGTCGACCCAGTTGCCGTCGACCAGGCGCTGGTAGATGGCGAACCCCGGGTCGGTGCGTTCGTGGTCGTAGACGACGGAGACGATGTTGTCGGTCTCGGCGACATCGAAGGATGCCGAAACACTCAACTCGCGCAAATCCCTGTCCTCCCGTAGTGCGTTGATGAACGCAATCACAGTAGTCCGACCCGGGGCGGGGATGTGACTTCCTTCACGGTTTTGCGGTCGACCGGCTGCCGGCCGGCGGCCCGGGTATGTGAAGCTAGCGGGCATGCACAGCATCCAGGTGGCCGACCAGACTTTCGTTGCCGCCGCCGGCGCGAAGGTCGGCGCGGCGATCGCGGATCCGGCCAGGTGGCGGCGGTGGTGGCCGGACCTGCGGCTCGACGTCGTGGAGGACCGGGCCGACAAGGGCATCCGCTGGACGGTGGCCGGGCCGCTGACAGGGACCATGGAGATCTGGCTCGAGGCCATGCTCGACGGGGTGATCCTGCACTACTTCCTGCACGCCGAACCGACGGGCGCCACCCCCGCCGAGGTGGCCGGAATGGACCTGGCAGGACTGGTCCACAAGCGTCGCGTAGCGGGCAAACGGATGTCCTTCGAGATCAAGAACGAACTCGAGGCGGGACGTCCGGTGGGTTCGGCTCCCACGCATTAGATATGAGGGCCAATGGCTGCCCGGGAGGGTAGCGTGGCCGCGAAAGAGACTCCGAGAGGCAAGGCAGCGTTCACGTGGCGGACAAGACCGCGCAGACGATCTTCATCGAGGCCGATCCCGGCACGGTGATGGATGTGATCGCCGATATCGGCTCCTACCCCGAGTGGGTCAAGGAGTACAAGGACACCGAGGTCCTCGACACCGACGACGGCGGTAATCCGCATACCGCACGGCTGGTGCTGGACGCCGCGGTCCTCAAGGACACCATGGTCCTGGAGTACGACTGGCCGACCGACCGGAAGTCGGTCCGCTGGTGGCTGGTGTCCAGCTCGCTGCTGAAAGCGCTGGACGGTGAATATCGCTTGGCGCCCAAGGGATCCGGGACCGAGGTCACCTACGAGTTGTCTGTCGATCTGATGATCCCGATGATCGGGTTGCTCAAACGCAAGGCCGAGCGCCGCCTGACCGACACGGCGCTCAAGGATCTGAAGAAACGAGTCGAGGGCTGACGGAATCCGGCGAGGTCGACACCGGCATCCGGGCCCGCATCAGCCTTTTCGTCGGCAAGGGCGGGGTCGGCAAGTCGACGCTGGCAGCGGCAACCGCGGTACGCGACGCCCGGTCGGGGCTGCGGGTCCTGCTGGTGTCGACGGATCAGGCGCATTCCCTCGGCGACGTGCTCGACGTCCCCGTACCGCCCACGGGGACGTGTGACCCGGTCCGGGTGACGGCCGACCTGTCGGTGGGCGACCGGGCCGGGGACGGGGGATCGCTGGACGCCCTCGCGCTGGACACCCTGGCGCTGCTCGAGGCGGCGTGGTCGGCATCCTGCGTTGTCATGGCGGCCAGATTTCCCGAATCCGATGTGGGAGATGTTGCACCGGAAGAACTTTCGGCATTCCCCGGCATCCAGGAGGTGCTCGGGCTCGGTACAGTGGCGCGCCTGGCGGAATCCGGCGAGTGGGATCACCTGGTGGTGGACTGCGCCTCGACCGCCGACGCGCTCCGGATGCTCACCCTGCCGTCGGCGTTCGCTCTCTATCTCGAGCGCGCGTGGCCACGGCACCGCCGCCTGAGCATCGGGCCCGGCGATGCCCAGTCGGTTGCCGTGGTGGAGTTGCTCGAGCGCACCGCCGCCGGCCTCGATGGACTGTCGGCGCTGATCGCCGACACCGACGGCGTCGTGGGCGCGCATCTGGTCCTGACTGCCGAGCGGGTGGTGGCGGCCGAGGCCGTCCGCACACTGGGGTCGTTGGCCCTGCTGGGCGTCGAGGTTCGTGAGTTGATCGTGAATCAGGTTCTGGTACAAGATGATTCGTACGAATACCGTAACCTGCCCGCACATCCCGCGTTCGACTGGTACACCGAGCGGATCGCCGAGCAGCAGTCCGTGCTCGACGAGCTCGGCGCCGGAACCGGCGACGTCGGCCTGGTGCTGGTGCCGCACCTGGCCGGCGAACCGATCGGACCCAAGGCGCTTGCCGAGCTCCTCGACTGTGCCCGCCGGCGCGGCAGCGCGGCCCCGCCCGGGCCGCTGCGGGCCGTCGTCGAACTCGAATCGGGCTCAGGACTGGACTCGGTCTACCGGATGCGGCTGCAGCTGCCCCCGCTGGATCCGTCCGCGCTGGGGACACTCCAGTTGGGCCGGGTGGACGACGACCTCATCGTCGCGGTCGGGGGGCTGCGCCGGCGGGTCCGGTTGGCCTCGGTGCTGCGCCGGTGCACCGTCAGCGATGCCCAGCTCAAGAGCGACCAGCTGACCGTGCGATTCCGGCCGAACCCGGACGTCTGGCCGAAAGTCGGTGCGCGGTGAGCAACCCCGGAGCGCCCGGCCACAGCGACGTCGGTCCCGAGCTGCGCCAGCTCGCCCAGGAGATCCTCGACCGCCTCGATCCCGCGGTGCGATCGATGGCAGCCGTGCTGGCCGCTCGTTCCGGCGGTGAACCCGGTCGATGCCAACAGGTCTGGTGCCCGGTGTGCGCACTGGCCGCGGTGGCCTCCGGTGAGGAGCATCCGTTGCTGACGGTGGTCGCCGATCACAGCGTGAGCTTGCTCACGGTCCTGCGCGGGCTGCTCGCCCAGGCCGGCGAAGCGGTTCCCGAACCGGATCCCGATCCCGATCCCGCGCCGCCCCCGGTTGCTGGGAACGGCCGCTATCAGCACATTCCCATCACGTTCGAGGACTGAGCCCGGCCCGTCGCTGTGGTGGCTCTCACCCCGGATCGGTAAGGTTGGCGCAAAGCACCGCCGGTGCGGCCCGACTGGAGGACCCATGTGGTACTGGTTGTTCAAATACATCTTCATGGGCCCGCTGTTGTCCCTGCTCGGCCGTCCGAAAGTTGAAGGCCTGGAACATCTTCCGGCGGATGGTCCGGCGATCCTGGCCAGCAACCATCTGGCCGTCGCCGACAGCTTCTACCTACCACTGGTTGCGCCCCGCCGGATCACCTTCCTGGCAAAGCAGGAGTACTTCACCGGCACCGGGCTCAAGGGCCGGGCGATCGCCTGGTTCTACACCGTCGCGGGGCAGGTACCGATCGACCGGACCGATGCCGACTCGGCACAGGCCGCGCTGACCACCGCCGAGCGGATCCTGTCCGAGGGCAAACTGCTGGGCATGTACCCCGAGGGCACCCGGTCGCCGGACGGACGGCTTTACAAGGGCAAGACCGGGCTGGCCCGGCTGGCCCTGCAGACCGGTGTTCCGGTGATCCCGGTCGCGATGGTCGGCACCGACGTCGTCAATCCGCCCGGGTCGAAGATGTGGCGGTTCGGCCGCGTCACCGTCCGCATCGGAAAGCCGATGGATTTCAGCCGGTTCGACGGACTGGCCGGCAACCGGTTCATCGAGCGCGCCGTCATCGACGAGGTGGTCTACGAGCTGATGCAGCTCTCCGGCCAGGAATACGTCGACATCTACGCCGCCAGCCTCAAAGAGGATGCAACGCCGGGGCCGGGGTCTGCTGCGGGCCAGCCGCCGGCCCGGGTTCCGCAGACAGCGGCCGGCTGACCTCCGGTCGGGCGGCGGTCAACCCGGACACCAGGATCACCGCCAGCGCCCACCACAGGTAGGAAGCACCGGCCAGCTGGCGCCACAGCTGCGCCTCCGTCTCGTGGTGCTGGGGCATCAGGTCGATCGGTGTCCACACCATCAGCGCCGCGCCGGCCAGCGTCACCACTCCCAGCGCGACATCGCGCTTCCGGTAGCCGACCACCGCGGTGACGATCAGCGTCGGCAGGGTCCACACCCAATGGTGCGACCACGACACCGGCGAGACCGCCAGGCCGAACATGGCCACGCAGATGAGCGCCAGCACCGGTCCCGACTCCCCGCCGCTGCGCAGCAGCCGGCGCGCCGCCCACACCGTCAGCGCGAGCACCAGCACGCACGCGGTTGCCCACAGCACGAAGTGGGCGCCCTCGCTCAGCCCCAGCCGGGCCAGCGCCGCGGCGATGTTCTGATTGGTGTTCAGCGTGGCGTTCCCGATCCGGTCGGTGTCGCGGATCGTGGTGGTCCAGTACTCCAGCGAATCGCGCCAGGCGAGCAGGAACCCGAGGAACGTCGCGCCGACGAACGAGGCCAGCGTGGTCGCGACGGCGCGGCCATCGCGACGGACCACGAAATACACCAGGAACACCGCGGGCGTCAGCTTGAGTGCGATGGCCAGGCCGAGCAGCAGCCCGCGCGGCAGGGACCGTATCGGCGGGTGCCTTGGCACCGTATCGGCCAGCACCAACGTCATCAGCACGGCGTTGATCTGGCCG
>JAKIXW010000256.1:4534-4777 GCA_022708865.1 Acidobacteriota bacterium | reverse complement strand
CTCCTCGTCGAGCAGCAGCTCGGGCGCGTCCGCCGCGGCGTAGCCGGAGTTTCGCCGCAGCCGGATGCGGGTAGTGGTCGCGCCATGCGTGCGTCCACGTTGATTGGAACGTCACTGGCTACCGCTGCCGCCGCAGTCATCGGGAGTATCGACAGCGAGCAGGGTGTCAAGAACTGGCATCCATCGCTGGTCAAACGGTGGCCGCGGCCGCGTTGGCGGCCAGCAGCGGCGACCTGGCCCGGC
>JAKIXW010000256.1:256-4403 GCA_022708865.1 Acidobacteriota bacterium | reverse complement strand
CGTGCCAAGATCCGCAATGTTGCTCGCCGTCACCACGGCAGCGCTGCTCGCCGCCTGCTCGTCGGATGAGCAGACCGCCGACATCACCAAGCTGACCGAGCTGAAGAACTTCTTCGGTCCCCAGTACCGCATCACCGAGATCCCGAAGGCCGGCATCAACCCCAAGTCCATGACGGGGCAGAAGTTGCCGGACGGCATGACGTTCGACCCCGCGGACTGCGCGAAGTACGCGGCCACCCCGCAGGTGCCGTCGGACGCCAAGGGCAACATGACGGCGGTCACCGCGGAGGGCGACGGCAACCGGTTCATCACCATCGCGCTCGAGACCAACGAACCGCTGCCGGTGGTCGAGCCCAGTGACGACTGCCAGAAGATCACCTTCGACGGTGCCGGGATGAAGGGTGTCGTCGAGACGGTGCCCACCCCTCAGATCGACGGCGCGAGCACCCTCGGCGTCCATCGGACCGTTAACATCGAGCGCGACGGGAAGACCCAGAGCGGCGAGTTGTACAGCTATCGTGCGTACTTCGGCAAGTTTCAGGTGATGGTGACCGCCAACCCGGTGCTGACGCCCAACCAACCGGTGGCGCCGGTGGACTCGAAACGCGCTGCCGATCTGCTGGTGGCCGCGGTCGCCGCCATCCGCGGCAAGTCTGGTTAGCGCACCCCGCGCGGCCGGAACTGGATGCTGATCCGCGGCCCACTGGGCCGCGCCGTCTTCGGGATCGCGTGCTCCCAGGTGCGCTGGCAGGAACCACCCATCACCAGCAGGTCACCGTGATGGTGGCGGATCCGCAGGGCCGTGCCGCCACCCCGCGGCCGTAGCGCGAACGTCCGGGTGGCGCCCAGGCTGAGCACAGCCACCATGGTGTCTTCGACGGCGGACCGGCCGATGGTGTCGCCGTGCCAGGCCACGCTGTCGTTGCCGTCCCGGTACAGACACAGTCCCGCGGTGGTGAACGGCTCACCCAGTTCGCCGGCATAGATGTCGTTGAGCCGCCGGCGGATCTGCTTGAGCGCCGGATGCGGGACCTCGTCGCGTAACAGGTCGTGAAAGCTGACCAGCCGCGGGACGTCGAGCACCCGGTCGTACATCTGCCGGCGCTCCGCGCGCCACGGAATGGCGGCCAGCAGTTCGTCGAAGAGAGCCGGTGTGGTCAGCCAGCCGGAGCGGACGTCGACCCAGGCCCCGTGCGCGAGGTGGCGACGCTCGGAGTGGTCGAACAACGACTCCTGTACCGGCAACGACACGTCCTACAGCTTATCGCACAGACGTTCGATTCCAAGGGTGCGGCGCGGTCACGCTACGGTGCTAGCTGTGACTGCTGCGCTGGGTGTGGATTCGGAGGTCGGTCGGCTGCGGGTGGCGATCCTGCACCGACCCGGTCCGGAATTGCAGCGACTGACCCCGCGCAACAATGACCGACTGCTCTTCGACGGTCTGCCGTGGGTGGCGCGGGCGCAGGAAGAACACGACAACTTCGCCGGGCTGCTGCGCTCCCGGGGGGTCGAGGTGCTGCTGCTCGGCGATCTGGTGGCCGAGGCGCTGCACAGCGGCGCGGCCCGGATGCATGGCATTTCCGGGGCCGCCGCTGGCGCAGGAGCTGTCGGCCTACCTGCGCACCCTGGAACCGGCCGAGCTGGGGCACGTCCTGATGGCGGGGATGACCTTCGCCGAACTTCCGTTGCCGCACAACGACTCTTCGTTGGTGCGTCGATTGCACCACGGTGCCGACTTCGTCATCGACCCGCTGCCCAACCTACTGTTCACCCGTGATTCGTCGTTCTGGATCGGTCCCCGGGTGGTGATCACCTCGCTGGCGCTCTCGGCGCGGATGCGGGAGTCGTCGTTGACCGATCTGGTGTACGCGCACCACCCGCGATTCCGGGGCGTCCGGCGCGCCTTCGAGTCACGCTCGGCGCCCGTGGAGGGGGGCGACGTGCTGCTGCTGGCTCCCGGCGTGGTGGCGGTCGGAGTGGGGGAGCGGACCACCCCGGCGGGTGCGGAATCGTTGGTGCGCAGCCTTTTCGACGATCAGTTGGCGCACACCGTGCTGGCGGTGGCCATCGCGCGCGGGCGCGAACAGATGCACCTGGACACCGTCTGCACCATGGTCGACACCGATGCGGTGGTGATGAATCCCGACATTGCCGGCTCCCTCACCGCGGTCACCGTGCGCCGGTCGCCGACCGGCCTGGACATCTCAGCGGAACGGTCGTTCGTGGCCGCGGCCGCCGAGGCCATGGGCATCGCCGAACTCCGGGTGATCGGCACCGGACTGGATCCCGTCGTCGCCGGCCGTGAACAGTGGGACGACGGCAACAACACCCTGGCGCTGGCCCCCGGCGTCGTTGTCGCCTACGAACGCAACGCGCAAACCAATGCGCGCCTGGAGGATTCGGGCATCGAGGTGCTGCGGCTCGCGGCGTCGGAGCTGGCGACCGGTCGCGGCGGACCGCGCGGGATGTCGTGCCCCATCGCCAGGGACGCGCGGTAACTCGGGCGCTCTGGCGCTTCGGCGCCTCACCGCCAGGACGGTAGCCAGATCTCCATGTTCCAGGTCTGCTGCGAGATCGGCATCCCGGTCAGCACCGGGAACAGCCACACGAAATTCGTGATGACCAGCGCAACATAGAGACACACTGCGAGTGCCCCGAGGGTCCGACGCTCCGGGCCCTGCGCGGGTCGGTAGAGAATGTCCCCGCAGATCAATGCGATCGCCATCACCAGGAACGGCGCCATCGCCACGGCGTAGAAGAAGTACATCTGACGGTCGATATCGCCGAACCACGGCAACCACCCGGCGGCGTAACCCACCAGCACCACCGCGTATCGCCAATCGCGCCGCGCCACAGCCCGCCACGCGCCGTACACCAGGACGGGCACCGCCAGCCACCACATTGCCGGAGTGCCCACCAGCAGCACGGCCTTCACACAGGACTGCGCCCCACAGCCGACGACGTTCTGCTGATCGATCGCATACAGCACGGGTCGCAACGACATCGGCCACAGCCAGGGTTTGGATTCCCAGGGGTGGTGATTGCCGGCCGAATTGGTCAGCCCGGAATGGAAGTCGTAGGCCTTGGCCGTGTAGTGCCACAACGAGCGGATGGCGTCGGGCGGTTGGTACCAGGCGCGCGGGCCGATCGAGTGTCCCACCTCGTAGCGGTCCACCCCGGTCTCGGAGGCGAACCACATGGAGTACGACGCCAGGTAGACCCCGAACGGGATCAGCACGAGCGCATACAGCGACGGTCCGACATCGCGGCGCAGCGCACCCAGCCACGGCCGCGGCACCCGGTACTGACGGCGCGCGACGACGTCCATCGCCACCGACATCAGGCCGAAGAACACCACGAAGTACAGACCGGACCACTTTGTGGCACAAGCCATTCCGAGCAACACGCTCGCACCGAACCGCCACCACCGCACGCCCAGGCGCGGTCCCCAGTCGGTCTCGTCGATCCGGCCGTCGAGCAGGGCGAGGTGCAGCCGGGCCCGGACGTCGTCGCGGTCGACGATCAGCGCGCCGAACGCCGCAACGATGAAGAACACCTGGACGCCGTCGAGCAGGGCCGTGCGCGACGCGACGAAGGTGACCCCGTCGGCGATCAGCAACAGCCCCGCGACGCCCCCGATCAGCGTGGAGCGGCTGATCCGGCGCACCGTGCGGGCCACGATGGCGACCATGGCCACACCGAGCAGCGCGACGCTGAACCGCCAGCCGAAGCCGTTGTAACCGAATACCGCCTCGCCGATCGCGATCAGCTGCTTGCCCAGGGGTGGATGGACCACCAGGCCGAAGCCCGGGTTGTCCTCGATGCCGGAGTTGTGCAGCATCTGCCAGGCCTGTGGTGCGTAGTGCTTCTCGTCGAAGATCGGTGTGCCGGCGTCGGTGGGCGACTGCAGGTTGAGGAAGCGGGTGACGGCGGCCAGCGCGGTCACGACGGCCGTCATGATCCAGCCATTGAGGCGATCGGTGGGCCCGAAATCGGCGACGGGGGCGAGCGGGCCGGGGCTGATCATCGGTGCGGCGCGCTCCGGGGCCGCGGTGGGAGCGGTCATCGGCGCCCATGTTACGGACCGTAGGCTTGCATTCCATGAATGCCGGCCGACTGTTGCTGGCTGCCACGCCGCTGGGCCAGC
>JAKIXW010000256.1:0-236 GCA_022708865.1 Acidobacteriota bacterium | reverse complement strand
TGTGGCCGACATCGTGGCCGCCGAGGACACCCGCCGGGTGCGGACGCTGGCGCAGGCGCTGGGCGTGCGGATCACCGGCCGAATCGTGAGCCTGTTCGACCAGAACGAGGCCGCGCGGGTGCCCGTCCTGGTCGACGAGCTGACCACCGGTGCCACCGTCCTGGCGGTGACCGACGCCGGGATGCCGTCCATCAGCGACCCGGGCTATCGGCTGGTGGTGGCCTGTGTCGAGGCGG
>JAKIXW010000255.1:2673-4791 GCA_022708865.1 Acidobacteriota bacterium | reverse complement strand
ACCACCTGGTACCGGTCGCCGGCCTGGGGCACCGCGCCCATCACGCCCGGGATCGCCTCGACCGTGGACTGCTGGACCCCGGAGGCGTCATGCAGCTGGAACCGCAGCCGCGTTGCGCAGTAGGTGAGGCTTTCGATGTTCGCTGCGCCGCCGACGCTCTTGACGATCTCGGCTGCTGTGTTCGATGACACCGGGTTCTCCCTCGAGTAGATCGTCGCCGACCTGCTGATGCTATCCGCGTGACGGATGGTGTTGAGGGGGTTTCGTGGGAGCCCAAGAGCACCCTTAAGAAGGTAATCCTAGCCTTATTCACTCGGGTAGGCTCTGCGGTCGCGATACCCCACTCCGCTTCCAGTCAGCGTCCTCGGCGAGCCCCACTCGCACTTTGTCGCAGCCGCCGCTGAGTGGATGGGGCCAGTGGTCAGTCCAGGCTGCTGTCGCGGCCGGCCAAATATGCGAGGAAATCCGGTTCGGCAGATCGGATCTCGTCGAGCTGCTCACCGCCGTCGCACCGGAACAACCCGACCGTCACACTGTCGGCCCGGCGGATCAGCACGCGCCACAGTCCGCCGGAGTCCGCCCAGCGCTCGAGTATCGCCACGGGATCGGTCACCGAACCATTCTGCGCCCGTGACGGATCCCACCGGGACAAGTGACCCAAGTCCCTTGTCCGGCTGCGCGGCCCGATGCTGGACTGACCGCATGAATGTGTCGTGGTCGGTCGCGGTGGCCGCAGTGTTCCTGTGGCTGGGCATGGTGCTGGCAATCTCGTTCCTGGAGGCGCCGCTGAAATTCCGGGCCCCCGGAGTGACGCTGGCACTGGGCCTCGGGATCGGTCGGCTGGTGTTCCGTGCCCTCAACACCTGCGAGGTGGTGCTCGCCCTCGTGGTCGCCGCCGGCCTCTACGGTTCGCAGGCCTCGGGCGCCCGGTGGACGGCCTTCGCGGTCGCGGCCATCGCACTGGCGGTGCAGCTGCTCGCCGTGCGGCCCGCGCTGACCCGGCGCTCGGATGCCGTGCTGACCAGTGCGCCCGGCGCGGGGCACAAGCGATCGAGCGCGCACCTGTATTACGTCGCGCTGGAGGCGATCAAGGTGGTCGCGCTGGTGGTGACCGGGCTGCTGTTGTTCGGCGGGGTGGGCTGACCGATCAGCGCGGCGTAGCCGTCGTGGTCGGGCCGCATGGCTGCCGCCACCAGTAGCGCGGTCCGGGGCGAACCGGTCGAACCCGCGGTGCCCTGCAGCACGGCCGGGGCGCCGGTGTCCGGGCCGGTATCGACGAACCGCGTAAGGGCTGCGCGACAGCGTGCACGTCCCGGACCTTCATGGTGATACCGGGAAAAGCATTGTTCCGCAACGAATTCAGGGTCGATCCGTGGGCGAACACCGTGCCGACGCCGATCCCGGCGAAGCGGGTCAGGGTGCTGCGGGCCCAGTGGTCGACGTCCGCGCCGGGCACCGGTCCGGGCAGGATCGACAGCGACCGAGGCTAGGCTTACCCAGCCTGGAAGGGGTGGCGCGCCAGTGCGGTACCGCCGTACCGATCGGCGCCGTCCAGGGCCACCATCGCCGGGATCGACTCGCAGGTCACCAGTCCTTGCTCGGCGGTCAGTTCGTCGACGATCTCGAAGCTGTGGGCGATCACGTCGGGGGTGTCGATCAGCACCGTGGTCACCGGGACCCGGCGCCCGAGCGCGAACATCCGGTCACCATGTGGATCACCCGGTCCGGTGAAGCCCCAGATGCCGCGTTGCACCGTCGCACCGCTGGCCTGTCCGCCCTCGATCAGCCGCTGTACCAGGGCCCGGTGGATCGGCCGGCCCCCATGCCGGGCGTCCTCCTCGGTGAACACCGTCAGCTTCTGGAACAGGCCCAGCCCACCCCCATCGGCGCTGGGCAACGACGGCGGCGGGGCCAGCAGCTGCCCGGCCCGCTTGCAGATCGTCGCCCTTTCGGCGGTGACCCGCAGCCCCTTCAGGGCAGCGACGGCAGCGGCGGCCTGTTCGGCGGTCCCGATCCCGAGCACCAGGACGGGGACATCGGCGTTGCGGCTGAAGAACTTTGCGCGGCGCCGCCGGCCGTCGACCGTGCCGTCGACGCCCAGGTGGACCACCGCCGCGG
>JAKIXW010000255.1:0-2643 GCA_022708865.1 Acidobacteriota bacterium | reverse complement strand
CCCAGCCGGTGCAGCAGCGCCGTGGTGGCCAGGTCGGCCGGCCGGCCGCCGAGGCGTTGCTGACGGCCCAGGTACACGCTGAGCCGGACCGCCCCATCGGCGGCGGGCTGGAGCCGGGCGCGTTCGAGGGTCACCAGGCCGCGACCGATCAGGCCCACGGCGTCGTCGGCCACTGCGCGTATCCGCTCGGCGGTATCGGTGGCGATCACGGTGATGGGCAGGTTCTCCGACAGGCTCAGCGACTGGTCGGTGCGCACGATGCGATGGGGCCCGAAGCTGGCGATCCCGCGCAGCGCGATGCTGGTGGCCACGCCGCGGGTCGCGTAGAGGTCCAGCAACGCGTCGGCCAGGAAGGCGGCGCCGGCCCGTTCCCGCTCGGCGAAGTAGGCACTCAGCTTGAGGATGTCGGTCACCGCACGCCAACCGCCTTTTTCCGTAACCGTGCGTGTTGGTACGGCGACACGCCGCCCACCGCGTACAAATGCGCACGCTCGATCGCGGTCATGTCAGCCCCGCCAGCCAGATTCCCAGGCCCGCAGCGGCCACGCCGAACACGACGCTGACGACGACGTTGGCCACCGCCGGCGCGAACTGGCGTTCCTCGGCCAGGCGCTGGGTCTCGAACATCCACGTCGAGAACGTCGTATAGGCACCGACGAACGCCGTGCCGGCCAGCAGCGCCGCGGTATGACCGAGCGCCAGCGCACTCACGAAGCCGAGCAGCACCGCGCCGGACAGGTTCACCGCCAGCGTGCCGAACGGGAACGGCCGCGTGACCCGGCTGGCCACCGCCCGATCGACCACGAACCGGCTGACCGCCCCGATGCCGCCGATCACCAGGACACCCGCCCAGGCCAGGACGCTCATGCGCGCACCCGGGCCCGGCGCACCAGCCCGGTCGCGATGTGCACGGCGGCCAGCCCGGCGATCAGGCTGACGACGGTGTACGCCGCTGCCAGGCCGTAGTGGCCGTGCTCGAGCATGCGGACTGTCTCGACCTGCATGGTCGAGAACGTGGTCAGCCCTCCGCAGAAGCCGGTGCCCAGCAGGGGCCGGCGGTAACTGGACTGCGGCAGCCGCTCGAGCAGCCGGGTGCTGACGTAGCCCAGCACGAAGGCGCCGACGATGTTGGCGACGAAGGTCGGCCACGGCCAGTGGGCGGGGTTCGGCACCGTCAGTGTCGCCAGCGCCGCGCGCGCCGCGGTGCCGATCGCACCGCCGGCGAAGATCGCCGCCAGTTCCCGGTTGTCATGACCGAACACGCTGGAAATTATGAACGTTCAACCTGTCGCCCGGACAGCGACACCGTGGGAGAGCAGAATCGACCCATGGCAGCCAACCCGCGCGCCGGGCAACCGGCACAACCCGAAGACCTCGTCGACCTCGCGCATCTGGTGACCGCGTACTACAGCGTGCAGCCAGATCCGGAGAACGTCGACCAGCAGGTGGTGTTCGGCACGTCGGGCCACCGGGGGTCCAGCCTGGACGCCGCGTTCAACGAGGACCACATCCTGGCCACCACGCAGGCGATCGTCGAGTACCGGGCCGCGCAGGGCACCACCGGCCCGCTGTTCATCGGCCGCGACACCCACGGCCTGTCCGAGCCGGCCTGGGTGTCCGCGCTCGAGGTGCTGGCCGCCAACGACGTTGTGGCGATGATCGATTCGGCCGACCGGTACACCCCGACACCCGCCGTCAGTCACGCGATCCTGGCGTTCAACCGCGGCCGTGATGCGGATCTGGCCGACGGGATCGTGGTCACCCCGTCGCACAACCCGCCGCGCGATGGTGGTTTCAAGTACAACCCGCCCAACGGCGGCCCGGCCGACACCGACGCCACCAGCGTTATCGCCAAGCGCGCCAACGACATTCTGCGCGACGGCCTGCGCGACGTGAAACGGGTCCCGCTGGCCCGCGCACTGGAAACCGCCCAACGTCATGACTATCTGGACGCCTACGTCTCCGATCTGCCCAACGTCGTGGACATTCACGCCATCCGCGCCGAGGGCATCCGGATCGGCGCCGACCCGCTGGGTGGGGCCAGTGTCGACTACTGGGGGGCCATCGCCGAGCGGCACAATCTGGAGCTCACCGTCGTCAACCCCCTGGTGGATGCCACTTGGCGGTTCATGACGCTGGACACCGACGGCAAGATCCGGATGGACTGCAGCTCGCCGAATGCCATGGCGAGCCTCATCGGAAAGATCGGGAACTATCAGATCGCCACCGGCAACGACGCCGACTCCGACCGGCACGGCATCGTGACGCCCGACGGTGGGCTGATGAACCCGAACCATTATCTGGCCGTGGCCATCGACTACCTGTACACCCATCGGCCGGACTGGCCCGGGGACGTGGCCGTCGGCAAGACCGCGGTGTCGTCGTCGATCATCGACCGGGTGGTCGCCGGACTGGGCCGCAAGCTGGTCGAGGTGCCCGTCGGCTTCAAGTGGTTCGTCGACGGATTGATCAGTGGCACAGTCGGATTCGGTGGTGAGGAGTCGGCCGGCGCATCATTCCTGCGCAACGACGGCAGCACCTGGACAACTGACAAGGACGGCATCATCCTGGCGCTGCTGGCGTCGGAGATCCTCGCGGTGACGGGTTCCACGCCGTCGCAGCGGTACGCGGAGCTGGCCGGGA
>JAKIXW010000254.1 GCA_022708865.1 Acidobacteriota bacterium | reverse complement strand
AGAAGAAGAACACCTCCTACTACGTGTGGGACCTGCAGACGCGGCCGCAGAAGGATGTGGCCGCTCTGTTCGGCCTGCCGGACGTGGTGCTTCTCGACCTGCGCACGCGGCTGACCGGTGGCGCGGTGGCCGACGCCATCGCCACGAGTTCGTCGGGGCAGACCTCGACGATCAGCGGTGAGAAGTTGCGCACCGGGTTGGGGCTGCCCTCGGCCTACATCGCGCGCAGCGCCACTCAGGAGCCCACCACCGCAACCGCGTTGTCTTCGGCTCTGGCCCGCCGCGGTGGGTCGCCGGTGGTCGCGCAGGCGACAGACACCAGCGTCGTTGCGCTGGCCGCGGCGTTCGCGGGCAGCAGCGGGCGCCCCCTGTACGTCGTGGGCGGCTCGGGTCCGGACAAGGCAGCTGCCAGGGCGTTGCGGCCGGCGAGTTCGCTGACCGCGGTCGGCGCGTTCACCCCCACGGCGCTGAAAGCCCTGTCCCGGCTCGCGAAGGTGCGCCGGGTCACTGCCAGCGGGCCGACCGCACTGTCGCTGGAACTCGCCCGAATGTCCACGCGCAAAGACCGCCGGTCCGTGTTCGTGGCGGTCCCCGGCAACACCGCAGCCATGGCCAGCGCCGCGATGGGTGCGGCGCGTGCGGGCGGCTACCTGCTGGCGCTGTCCGGCGCCCCGGGTAACGCCGTACAGAAGTGGGTGAAGGTGCACGCCTCACGCAGCATCGTGGTGGCCGGCAAGAAGGAACTCTCCAACGCCGACGCCGCGGCTCTGCGCCGGCCGGTCCGGCTCGGTGCCCAGGACCCCGTGGTGCGCGCCGCGCGCATCGCCGGGCTCGGGCCGCGTCGGGGAGAGGCGATCCTCGTCGACAACGCCAGGGTCATGGCGGCTGCCGCAGCGGCGGCTTCGCGTCGGCCGGTGCTCTTCGTCGCGGGCAAGACCGGTAACGCGAAGGCGCTGCGCTTCCTGCAGACCAGCCCGGCCATTTCGACGTTGCTCAGTGTGGGGGCCACCCCGAGCGCGCTCACGGCGGCCCGCCGCGCATGAGGCGACGCCGCACAGCCGGCCCAGGCCTTCTTCGTGTGAAGATCTGGGCCGTCAATGGCCGATTCTTCACACGAAAACTGTTCGTTGGCCCAACGCCAGGACGGCGACGCGGCCCAAGTCAGGCGTTCGCGGTCGCTGCTTCGGCCTCCCCACCGGCGTAGACCACCGCAGCGTCCGCGACCAGCGGGGCGGCGATCGCGGCCAGGACACCAGTGAGATCGTCCGGCTGCAGTGACGTGTTGAGACGGCCACCGGGCGTGAGCCCGACCGATGCGGCGTACTCGCGGGCGGCGGCGTGGACCTGTTCGGCCGTCATCCCCGGCAGTCCACCGAGCGGCCCCGGTGGCAACACCCGCTGGTCGGGCATTCCCCGCACATCTGCGGGGAAGAACCACTCGGCAGCGGCCTCCGCCGGGGCCGGCGCCATACCCAACGGGTCTGCGACCACGAACACGTCGCACTGACCGGCATGACCGACGACAAGGTCCGCACCGGCGGACTCGAAGGCGGCATCGGCGCCCGACTCCCACACCGAGATCCACCACACGGCCGTCATCCAGTGCAGCGGCAGGTTCAGCGCCACCCGGGCACCAGGTCCGAGGTCGGCCTCCATCTGCAGGAAGTTCACGGTCTTGGACACCCAGTTGTCGAACGTCACGTGCGACAGTTCCACGCGGCCTTGCGTGCAGTCGGTGATCAGGGGTGTTCCGGCGTGTAGTCGCAGTGCGTCACCGCGGGCGTCGCGCAGAGTGGTCACGGGCGCATCGTACGCAGTCCGGGTGGCAGACTGACGGGCGTGCTGGAGTCGATCCTCTTGGTGGGGGGAAAAGGTACCCGCCTGCGTCCCCTGACGATCAACCATCCCAAGCCGATGCTGCCGGTGGCCGGTGTGCCGTTCACCGAGCATCAGATCGCGATCGCCCGGGCCGCGGGTGTCACCAGGGTGGCGCTGGGGACCTCGTACCGCGCAGAGGTCTTCAGCGACTACTTCGGCGACGGGACGGACTTCGGCGTGGCCCTGGACTACCGCGTGGAGGCAGAACCCCTCGGTACCGGGGGTGCCATCCGCAATGCGGCCGACGCCCTCACCTGTGGGCCCGACGATCCGGTGGTCGTCTTCAACGGCGACATCCTCACCGGCCTCGACATCGCCGGCCTGGTCGACGCGTGGCGCGCGGCGGACGCTGACGTCGCGCTGTACTTGACGCGGGTGGCGGATCCCCGGGCGTTCGGGCTCGTCCCGACTGAGGGGGAACGGGTCACAGCGTTCTTGGAGAAGCCGCAGACCCCGGAGGAGATCGTCACCGATCAGATCAACGCGGGCTGCTACGTGTTCCGCCGCAGTGTCATCGACGAGATCCCGGCGGGCCGGCCGGTCAGTGTCGAGCGTGAGACGTTCCCCGGTCTCCTGGCTGCGGGCCGCACCGTCGTGGGGCACGTCGACGACGGCTACTGGTTGGACCTCGGGACACCCCTGGCCTTCGCGCGGGGCAGTGCCGACATCGTGCTGGGACGTGTCGCATCCCCGGCGTTGCCCGGATCGCCGGGCCAGGTGCTGATCGGTGCCGGCGCCCAGGTCGAAGGGTCGTGCACAGCGGGCACCGCGGTGGGCCGCGAGGCGGTCGTGTCGGCGGGGGCGCAGGTGGTGGGATCGGTGCTGTTCGACAGTGCGCAGATCGGTGCCGACAGTGTGGTCGAGGACAGCATCATCGGCGCCGGTGCGGTGATCGGGCCCGGCTGTGTGATCCGTTCGGCTGTGATCGGTGACGGCGCCAGGATCGGCGCCGGGAACGAACTGCTCGAAGGTGTGCGGGTGTGGCCGGGCGTGGAACTCGGCGACTGCGCGGTGAGGTTCTCCTCAGACCAGTGAGTGACGATGTCGCCATCATCATGTCCGGGGCTGCGGCTCGGGGAGCGTTCCAGGCAGGCGCACTGACCCGGATCATCCCGGCACTGTTGGCCGAGGGTCACCGGCCCAGTCTGTTCCTCGGCACCAGCGTCGGAGCCATCAACGCCGCGATGTGGGGATCGCTGGCACACCTGGATCCTGATGACGCCGCACAACAGATGCTGCACACCTGGCGGGCGATGGACAGCAAGGGCATCCACCGCCACCCACTGCGCACCATGCTCACCGGCGACGGCCCCCGACTGCTGCTGTCCATGGCCGGGATCGGGCACGGGGCATCGGCGTTGCTGGACACCAGCCCGTTGGCCACCCGCTCGGCCCGCCTGGTCGACATGGAGCAACTCGCGCGCAACGTGGAGGACGGGCATATCGACGGCATCGGAGTCACGGCCACCCGGATGCCGAGGGCCAGTGGTGGACAAGAGGGCCGGGACCGGCCACGCACCATGATGTTCATGCACGGCCCGGGTCTGCCGCTGCACAAGGTCCGTGACCCAGCCCGCGCGGTGGACGTATGTGAGGGCCCGCTGACCGCGGAGCACGTCCTGGCCTCCGCCGCCATCCCGATGGGCTTCCCGCCGGTGCGTATCGACCATCCCGCGGACGTCGCCGGCTGGTACTGCGATGGTGGGGTCCGGCTCAACGCTCCGTTGCGGCCGGCTATCGCCCTCGGCGCCAAGCGTGTGGTCGTCATCGACTCGATGCCGAACGATCCCGGCGAGCCGCTGCCGCCCTCGCCCTCCGACGAGCCGATGCCGCCGCTGTCCGACATCGCGGCGATGCTGCTCGACGCCACCATGGGCAACGAGGTCGCCGAGGACATCCGGCTGCTGCGCACCCGCAACCTGATGCTCGCGCAGGCGATCGCCGCCGAGGCGCAGGTGCGCCACTCCGACGGCACCCTCATGGGCGTGACGCCGTACATCGTGGTGAGCCCGGAGCCGGGCGAACTGCGCTCTCTGGCCGAGGACGTGGTCAGTGAGAAGACCGGCAATCCGCTGAGCAGCGTGTTCAACTCTGTGCCCTACGCGTTGAGTCGTGCCCTGCGCGCGCTGGGCAACAGCCCCGGGCACATGGAGCTGTTCAGCTACCTCTTCTTCGACAAGGACTACTTCCAAGCGCAGATCGACGTCGGCATCGCGGCCGCCGATCAGGCCATCGCGAACGGCTGGCTCGACTACTAGCGGACGAACCAGTGGGCGCTGTGATCGGCCGGCGGCCGGTCGGCGGGGGCGCTGCCCGGCCAGCCGATGGCGACCGCTCCGAGGGGTTGCCAGCCGTCGGGCAGATCGAGAACACCTCTGACCACCGGAGGGCAGAACACGGTGCTCGAGATCCATGCCGAACCCAAGCCGGAGGCCGAAAGGCTCACCAGGAGGTTCTCCACCGCGGCTCCTCCGGCCACCAGGAAGAGATCGCGCTCGAAGCCGTTGCGCCGGTCATCGGGGTAGGTGTGCATCGCCCCCTCGAGGTCGCTGAAGGCCAGCACCACCTCCGGTGCCCGCCACAGGACATCCCCGCGGCGCAGTCGCTTCTCGATGGACTCCTCGGTGAAGCCGTCGCCACGCAGATCCGCGATCCACTGCTCCCGCATGGCGCCGAGCACCTCGTCCCGCTTCTCCCGCAGTAGCACGAAGCGCCATGGACGCGTGTGATGCGGGCTCGGCGCGGTACACGCCGCACGCACGGCCCTTTCGATCGCAGCTACTGGGACCGGGCGGTCGGCGAACGCGCGGACGGTCCGGCGGCCGGTGACCGCGGACTCGCGTGCCAGTCCGGTGCCCAGGGAGAAGAGATCCTCCTCACTGGGCCGGACCAGGTCGCGCGCGGTGCTCTTGCCGCGAGCCTGCACTCCGCGCACCACGGCCACCGGCGTG
>JAKIXW010000253.1 GCA_022708865.1 Acidobacteriota bacterium | reverse complement strand
AGGGCAGCGCGGCGCCGCCGCCACGTCGGGTGACCTTGGGCACCGGGCAGCCGAAGTTCATGTCGATGTGGTCGGCGAGGTTCTCCTCGACGATCATCTTCGCTGCGTCGTAGGTGTGCTTGGGGTCGACGGTGTAGAGCTGCAGCGAGCGGGGTGATTCGTCGGGCGCGAACGTGGTCATGTGCATCGTCACCGGATGCCGTTCCACCAGGGCGCGCGCGGTGACCATCTCGCAGACGTAGAGCCCACTGACGGTCCCGGCCTTCTGCTGTTCGAGTTCGCGGCACAGGGTGCGGAACGCGACGTTGGTCACACCCGCCATCGGGGCGAGAATGACTGGGCTGGGCAGCGCAAACGGCCCGATCCGTAAGCCGGGTCGGGCCGTTGCGTCAGCCTGAGGGATCTCGGTCAGCCCGACGATGAGGACACCAGCAGGTTCTTCATGGCCTTCTTCTCGGCGACCAGACGTTCGCGCTCGAGCCGGCGCTGCTTGGCCACCTCGAACTTCTCGCAGGTGTCCTCGAGTTCCTGGATCAGGACGCCGAGGTCGTCGCGCATTGCGGCGGCCTCGCCGGTGAAGTCGTCGCGCTCGAAGATGCGCCACTTCTTCAGGACCGGCATCACCACGTCGTCGAGGTGGATGCGTGGGTCGTAGACGCCGCCGACGGCGATGATGACGGCCTTGCGGCGGAATGCGGGCACTGTGTACCCGGGCATCTTGAAGTTGCGCAGCACCCGGTGCAGTGATGCCATCGCCTGGTTCGGGGCGATGTCCAGGCCCGCGGCGCTGGTGTCGCGGTAGAAGATCATGTGCAGGTTCTCGTCGGCCGAGACCTGCTGCAGGAGCTTGTCGGCCACGGGCTCGGCGCAGGCCTTGCCGGTGTTGCGGTGCGACACCCGGGTGGCCAGTTCCTGGAACGAGACGTACATCACCGAGTCGAACAGGCTCTCGGCGAACAGGTCGCCCTGCTGGTTCTGGCCCGGGGAGAAGCCGCGGGTCACCTGCTCCATGCGGGTGATCTCGAGTTCGACGGGGTCGACTGCGCGGGTAACCAACAGGTAGTCGCGCAGGGCGATGCCGTGCCGGTTCTCCTCGGCGGTCCACCGGTTCACCCAAAAGCCCCACGGGTCATCCATGGAGAAGTTCATGGCGATCTCGCGGTGGTACGAGGGCAGGTTGTCCTCGGTGAGCAGGTTCTGCACCATCGCCGTCTGGGCGACCTCGGACAGCTTGGTCTGCTCGGGGTCCCAGTCCTGCCCGCCGAGGGCGTAGAAGTTCTTGCCGTCCGACCACGGGATGTAGTCGTGCGGGTTCCAGTCCTTCGCCATCTTGAGATGGCGGTTGATCAACTGCTCCACCGTGGGCGCCAGTTCACGCAGCAGTTGCAGGTCCGTCAGGTCTTGCGACACGGGTCCTCCCAGTTATCTGTACCTGTTGGTTGCAGTCAATATATCTGTGTACCCCGGTACCAACAAGTTTCGGCGCGATCGTGTCCCCCGCGTAACGCGACTCGTGACGCGACCGTTATGCGCAGGCCCGAGACGTTCGTCACACCTGCGCGACGGCGGCGTGCTTGAACACCATTCCCACGCAGAAGTCGATGAACTGGGCGCGGCTGGCGGTCAGCCGGCCGTCGAGGTACGCGGTGAACAGCGCTGTCAGCCCACCCAGCAGGCTGGTCGCGGCCATGTTCTGGATGACCGGATCGGTGATGGTGGTGAGCTTCTGCTGCAGCAGGCCGATGAAGTTTGGCATCCAGTCGGCGCCCGATCTGGTCAATATCGGTTCGGCCGCCGGAGCGAGCAGCAGGACACGGCCCCGGATCGGGTCGTCGACCATCATCGCGACGAATTTCTCCACGGCCTCACGTGGTGTCGCGGCGGCGGTCAGGGCTGACATCGCCCGCGTGCAGACGTCGTCGTAGACGGCCCGGATGAATTCGCCGCGGTCGGCGAAGCTCTCGTAGAAGTAGCGCTCGGTCAGGCCGGTCTGGCGGCACACGGCGCGGACGGTGACCGCCGGGCCGGACGTGGCGCCGAGGAGTTGCAGCCCGGCTGCCAGCAACTCGTCGCGCCGTCGGGCCTGCCGGTCCTCGAGCGGAACGCCGGTCCAGCGACCGCGACGTTGACCGCCGGCCACATCAGCTCCTACACTTTTTGACAACGCACGTAGTCAATACTTGACCCCGATCGGAAAGTGATCCCGTGACTCAAGATACTTCTGAGGTCGTACCGCTGTCCGGAAACCCCGGGGAGCAGGAGGGCGACCTGGCTGCGGGTTGTCCGATGGCCGGCGGTTACGACGCCCCGCCCGTGCCGCTGGGCCCGGACTCGTTGACGTGGAAGTACTTCGGTGACTGGCGGGGCATGCTGCAGGGGCCGTGGGCCGGCTCGATGCAGAACATGCACCCGCAGCTGGGTGCGGCGGTCGAGGAGCACTCGATCTTCTTCCAGGAGCGCTGGCCGCGGTTGCTGCGCTCGCTGTATCCGATCGGCGGTGTGGTGTTCGACAGCGACCGGGCCCCGCGGACCGGCGCCGAGGTCCGTGACTATCACGTCGACATCAAGGGCGTCGACGCTCAGGGCCGGCGCTACCACGCGCTAAACCCCGACGTCTTCTACTGGGCGCACTCGACGTTCTTCGTGGGGACGATCATCGTCGCCGAGCGGTTGTGCGGCGGGATCACCGAGGACGAGAAGCGGCAGCTGTTCGAGGAGCACATTCAGTGGTACTCGATGTACGGCATGAGTATGCGTCCCGTGCCCAAGACCTGGGAGGAGTTCCAGGTGTACTGGGAGCACATGTGCACCGAGGTGCTGGAGAACAACAAGGCCGCGCGCGACGTGCTGGATCTGCGCGAGCTTCCCAAGCCGCCATTCGTCGAGTGGATGCCCGAGTGGATGTGGCGGGCGAACCGCGCCGTCATCTCTCGGTTCTTCGTCTGGTTCACGGTCGGTCTCTACGACCCGCCGGTGCGAAAACTCATGGGCTACAGCTGGTCCAGCCGTGACGAGTGGTTGCACCGCCGGTTCGGCGAGGCGGTGAACCTGGTGTTCCGGGCGCTGCCGCAGCGCAGCCGGATGCATCCGCGGGCCCGTGCGGGCTGGGATCGCGTGACAGGCCGGACGGCCGCCGACGCACCGCTGCCGGAGACCCCGGCGCGCAACCTGCCGCCGGTCGAACATCGCGGCAACGGCATGCACTACTGCCCGCACCTGGATTCGGTGCAGGCTCAGTAGCTGGGTGCAGCGGTGTAGCCGGTCCAGGCCACGCCGTCGAAGTACCGGATGTCCGGTGTCCCGGCACGGGCGGGGTCGGGGAACCAGCCGGCCCGCTGGGGCGGGAAGCGTCCGAACGTCCCGCGCGGGTCGCCCATCAACGCCAGTCGATGTTCGACATCGGCCCGTGCACTCAGGCCCGCCCGGGTGATCGCACGCGTGCGATGATGACTCCGCAGGGCGAAATATGCTGCGGCCAAAGCGAATCCAGTGATCGCGGGGTAGCTGGCGGGGTCGGCGTGGGCGACCAGCCACGGACCTCCGAGCAACGCTGATGCGGCCAGCCACGGGTGGCTCAGCCAAAACCGTTGCCTGGTTTGCTGATACTGCATTCGCGCCAGTTTATGGCAACGCGGCGCATGTCGGCCCGGGCCGCCACCGCGCCCGGCGACTACCGTTGGCCACATGCTCGCCCCCGAACTGCTCGGCGGTCGTTACGACCTGAGGTCCGTGTTGGGGCGCGGCGGTATGGCCGAGGTGCGCGAGGGATTCGACACCGTCACTGCCACGGTGGTGGCGATCAAATTGCTCTATCCCGGATACGACACCCATCCGGACTATCAACGCCGGTTCTGGACCGAGGCGCAGGCCGCAGCCGCACTGCGCCATCCGAACATCGTCACGGTGTACGGGGCCGGCGAACACAACGGGGCACCGTTCATCGTGATGGAGCGACTGCCCGGGCACAGCCTGGCCGATCTGAACTCGGCGGGCCCGGTGGACCCGCGGTACGTGCGGCGGATGCTCAGGGAGGTGCTGGCGGCGCTGTCCGTCGCCCACGGGGCGGGCGTGCTGCACCGGGACATCAAACCGGCGAACATCCTGTTCTCCGAGGACGGTGCCGCTCGGGTGGGGGACTTCGGTCTGGCCACCGGACCGGACACCGGGCGGACCGAGATCGGCCGGATCATGGGCACGATGGCCTACATGAGCCCGGAGCGGCTGTCGGGACGACCGGCGACGGTGGCCGACGACCTCTATGCGGTCGGGGTTGTTGGCTATGAGGCCCTCACCGGCCGGCGCGCCTTCCCCGAGCAGAATCTCGTCGACCTGGCTCGTGCGATCACGGTGACGCCCCCGCCGCCGCTGTCGGCGGTACGGCCCGACATCGACCCGCTGCTGGCCGCCGTCGTCGACCGCGCGATGGCACACGACCCCGCGAGAAGGTTCGGCAGCGCCGCGGCGATGGGCGCCGAGCTCGCGCGCGGCGCGGGCGATCCGGTGACCGCGCCGCTCCCCGTCATCTCGCTCGCGTGTCCCCTTGAACCGGTGGAGTTCGCCCCCGACGATCGGGCGCGCGGACGCGTGCTGCTGATGACATTTCTGTTGGGGTTCAGCGCGGTATTGGCGCTGGGCACACTCGCATTCGTGGTCCTGACGCATCCCTAGCCGGGGTGGTCCGGGCGGTGCCGGCGCTCGGCTATTCTGATGCCCCACGCCCCTATAGCTCAGTCGGTAGAGCTACGGACTTTTAATCCGCAGGTCCCAGGTTCGAGCCCTGGTGGGGGCACGGTCCGGTTAGGGGCCGACGCGGTTTGGGGAATGCGGTCGGCGTGCCCTAAGCTGACGTGGCTCCCAGCGCGAAAGCGGTGTGAGTACCCCGAAGAGATTCGGCCGGGCCCCCATCGTCTAG
>JAKIXW010000252.1:356-4937 GCA_022708865.1 Acidobacteriota bacterium | reverse complement strand
ACTTCGGGCACGTGCAGAAGGCGTTCATGAACCTGATCGGCTCCGGGGACCTGACGCCCACCATGCAGAAGCGCATCGAGCGCAGCATGGCCGGCGAGAAACTGCCCGGCTACTACCCGCTGGGTGAGGCGCCGGTCAAGATCTGGTGACTTCAGGCGCGCACAGCAGCGTCGACAATTGCACCAGGGCGGCGAAGCGGCCGAAATTTCACCCTGGTGTTCGCCTCGATGCCGACGTGCACGCGTCAACGCGGGCGCCGTGATCAGCGCTCTACCAAGCGGTTGCTTCGGGGTGGTTGTGACGCACTTAACTAGAGCCTCTAGTCTGTTGACCAGAGGCTCTAGTTGCTCTAGTCGAAAGAGGTACAGATGAAGACCAAAGGTGCTCTGATCTGGGAGTTCAACCAGCCATGGTCGATCGAGGAGATCGAGATCGGCGACCCCGTCAAGGACGAGGTCAAGATCCAGATGGAAGCGTCGGGCATGTGCCATTCGGATCACCACCTGGTGACCGGTGACATCCCGATGGCCGGATTCCCCGTGCTCGGCGGCCATGAGGGCGCCGGCATCGTCACCGAGGTCGGGCCCGGTGTCGAGCACATCGCCCCCGGTGACCACGTGGTGCTGTCGTTCATCCCGTCGTGTGGCGAGTGTCCGGCCTGCCAGGAGGGCCTGCGCAACCTGTGCGACCTGGGCGCGGGTCTGCTGGCCGGCACCGCGGTGTCCGACGGCACCCACCGCATCCACGCCGTGAAGAACGGTCAGCCGGTCATCCCGATGACCCTGCTGGGCACCTTCAGCCCGTACATGGTGGTGCACAAGAGCTCGGTGGTGAAGATCGACCCGTCCATCCCGTTCGAGGTGGCCTGCCTGGTCGGCTGCGGCGTGACCACCGGCTACGGCTCGGCGGTGCGTAGCGGCGACGTCCGCCCCGGCGACGACGTCGTGATCGTCGGCGTCGGTGGTGTGGGCACCGGCGCGCTGCAGGGCGCGCTGAACGCGGGAGCGCGCAACGTCTTCGCGGTCGACCCCGTCGAGTTCAAACGCGACAACGCGCTGAAGTTCGGCGCCACCCACGCCTACCCGGACATCTTCAGCGCGATGGCCGGCGTGGCCGAGGTCACCAACGGCCGGATGGCACACAAGACCATCGTCACCGTCGGTGAGCTCAAGGGCGAGGACATCGACAACTACATGAACATCACCGCCAAGGGCGGCACCGTCGTGGCCACCGCGGTCGCGAACATGGCCAGCAATGACGTCAAGCTGAACCTGTCGATGCTGACCCTGCTGCAGAAGCGCCTGCAGGGCACCATCTTCGGCGGCGGCAACCCGCACCACGACATCCCGCAGCTGCTGAGCATGTACAAGGCGGGGCGGTTGAACCTCGACGACATGGTCACCCGGCAGTACCAGCTCGAGCAGATCAACGACGGCTACGCCGACATGCTCGAGGGCCGCAACATCCGCGGCGTCATCCGCTACACCGACGCCGACCGCTAACCGGCGTTTCTCTTCGCGAGCAGACGCAAAGGGGCCCTTTTCGGCGACGAGAGAGGGCCCTTTGCGTCTGCTCGGCAGCTTAGGGTGGAGCCATGGCCACCATCTTCACGAAGATCATCAACCGCGAAATACCGGGCCGATTCGTCTACGAGGACGACGAATTCGTCGCCTTCCTGACCATCGAGCCGATGACGCAGGGCCACACCCTGGTGGTCCCGCGTGCCGAGATCGACCAATGGCAGGATGTCGGCCAGGCCGTGTTCGCCCGTTGCATGGCCGTCTCGCAGCGGATCGGCCGCGCGGTGACCAAGGCCTTCGGCGCACAGCGCGCGGGGCTGCTGATCGCCGGACTCGAGGTGCCACACCTGCACGTGCACGTCTTCCCGGCCTACAACCTCACCGACTTCGGCTTCGCAGGAGTGGACCGCAACCCGTCGCCCGAATCTCTCGACGAGGCTCAGGCAAAGATCAAAGCCGCTCTGGCAGAACTGGATTGACCAACTCGGCGTCGTCGGCATCCCCGAAATCGTCGGCGTCGTCAGCGTGCTCGGCCGCATCCGCCACCCGCGGCAGCGCCACCCGGAATCGACAGCCCCGTCCCGGCGCCGTCGTGACCGTGACGGTCCCGTGGTGGGCGTGCACCAGCGAGTCGACGATGGACAGTCCCAGCCCCGTGCCGCCGCTGCTGCGGGTGCGCGACGAGTCGGTGCGGTAGAACCGCTCGAACACCCGCTGGGCATCCTGCTGATCCATGCCCGGCCCCTGGTCGACCACCTCGAGCACCGCCTCGTTGCCGACGGTGCCCACCCGCACGGTGATCCCCGCCCGTACGGGCGTGTGTTGCAGCGCGTTGGCCACCAGATTGCCCAGCACCTGACGCAGCCGGGCCTCGTCGCCGACGACCTCGGGCGTGCCCGGCCCGTCGAACACCTCGAGCGTGATGTTGCGCTGGGGCGCAATGGATTGCGCGTCGTGAACGGCGTCGGTGGCCAGCGTCAGCAGGTCCACGCGGTGTTGATCCAGCGGACGCTGGGCGTCCAGGCGGGCGAGCAGCAGCAGATCCTCGACCAGCAGACCCATCCGTCGGGACTCGCTCTCGATGCGCGACATCAACATCTCGACGTCGCGCGCCGCGCCCTGGCGGTACAACTCGGCGAACCCGCGAATGGTGGTCAACGGCGTGCGCAGTTCGTGACTGGCGTCGGTGATGAACCGACGCATCCGCAGCTCGGAGCTGCGCGCCTGCTCCGCGGACTGGTCCGACGACGCGACCGCCCGCTGGATCTGCGCCAGCATGCCGTTGAGCGCCAGCGACAGCCGTCCGACCTCGGTGCGTGGATCACGTTGCGGCACACGACGATCCAGTTCACCGGCGGCGATCGCGGCGGCGGTGCGCTCCACCTCCACCAGGGGCCGCAGGCTGCGGTGCACCACCGCATAACCAACGATCCCGAGCACTAGCAGCACCGCGGTTCCAATGCCGAATTGCGCATAGACCAGTGACCGCAGCGTCGACTCCACGTCGGAGAGGTCCATCGCGACCGTGGTCAGCTCACCCTCCGGGCCGCGCACCGACACCGCCCGCCACCGCACGTGCGAACCGTTCATCGAGCCGACCGTCGTCGGGTCCGAGCCGACATCGTTGTCGTCGGGCAGATCGGGCTCCGCGTCCCGGTCGTTGACGGCGATCCAGACCCGACCGTCCTGGCCGATGCCCCGCACGTAGAAGTTCGACGGCGGCCGTCCCGGATTGGGTACCTCGGTGGCCACCGGAGAGGTCCGCCGCGGCGCCTGCGCCCAACTGTTGGACGCGTCGATGAGCGTCTGGTCGACACGGTCGATCAGATCGGCGCGCAGGATGGTGGTGACGGCGATGCCGGACGCCAGCAGGCCCATCGCCACCAGCACCAGGGTGGCCGCGACCAGCGCCACCCGCAGCGGCACTCCGGGCCGCACGGTTCGGGACATGGCGCCCATTGTCCGCTAGCGGGGCTCCCGCAGGACATAGCCGACACCACGCAACGTGTGCAGCAGACGCTTCTCCCCCGTGTCGATCTTGCGCCGCAGGTAGGAGACGTAGGATTCGACGACGTTGACGTCACCGCCGAAGTCGTAACGCCACACGTGGTCGAGGATCTTCGGTTTGCTCAGCACGGTTCCGGCGTTGATCACGAAATACCGCAGCAGCGTGAACTCCGTCGGTGACAGCGACACCGGCTCGCCGGCCTTCCAGACCTCATGGGTGTCCTCGTCCAACTCGATGTCCGCGAAGGACAACCGCGACGTCCGGACCTCCTCGGCACCCCGGCTGGTCCGCCGCAGGATGACGCGCAGCCGCGCCACCACTTCCTCGAGACTGAACGGCTTGGTCACGTAGTCGTCGCCGCCCAGGGTCAGGCCGGTGATCTTGTCCTGCAGGGTGTCCCGCGCCGTCAGGAACAGCGCGGGGGCATCGATGCCATCGGCGCGCAGCCGGCGCAGGACCCCGAAACCGTCCATCCCAGGCATCATCACGTCGAGGATCACCGCGTCCGGCTTGACCTCGCGCGCACGGTCGAGCGCCGCGGGGCCGTTGTCGGCCGTGTGAACCTCGAAACCCTGAAATTTCAGGCTGACCGACAGCAATTCCACGATGTTGATCTCGTCGTCGACGACCAGTACGCGGGCTTCGGGCGTTGTCTGGATACTCACGGGCGCAGCCATGGCTTCAATGTCCTCCCAGTTCCTTCTCCATCGTCTTCCAGGTTCCTGCCAGTTTCCTGTGAATGACCCGTCTGCCACTCCTTAGACTGAGGGCCATGGACCTGGGCAAGAACCTGGTGAACCTGGCATTCGCCCCGGTGAGAGCAGGTGCGGCCGTCGCGGAGGCCGGTCTGCGCATCGCCGAGAACGCGATCGGCCAGGCGCGCAAGACCGCCGACGAAGCCGGCAAGCAGGCCGCGCCCGTGGTGCTGCAGACGCTCGGGCTCGGCGACACGGTCGACGGCGTCAACAAGGTGGCCCGGGTCGCCAACGAACTGCTCGACGACGACGCGCCCCTGGGCCGGGCGATCGCTCCGGGCGGCTCCCTGGACCGGCT
>JAKIXW010000252.1:0-275 GCA_022708865.1 Acidobacteriota bacterium | reverse complement strand
GACGGCCTGACCGACCGCCTGCTCGCCGAAGAGGGCGTGATCGACAAGCTGACCGCCGCCAACGGGCCGTTGCAGCAGCTCGCCGACCTGACCGACACCATCAACCGGATGGGTCAGGGAATGCAGGCGATGGAGCCGACGGTCGAGGCGTTGCGCGACGCCGTGGTCACCCTCGGCTCGGCGATCAACCCGCTGAGCAACTTCGCCGACCTGATTCCCCGGCCCGGCCGCAGCCGTCGCTACAGCACCCGGCCGACGACCTCGCCGCGCGTGAT
>JAKIXW010000251.1 GCA_022708865.1 Acidobacteriota bacterium | reverse complement strand
CCCGCCGCATCGCCGAGATCTGTGCCGAACGAGAAGCCGCCGCCGTCGCGGCCGCGAAGTAGGACGAAACATCATGGACTTCAGCACAGTTGAACTTTCCGTCGAGGATCAGGAATTCCGCGACGAGGCCCGCCGCTTCCTGTCCGAACAGGTCACTGACGAGGTGATCCGGCATGACCGCGAGACCGGCGACAACTTCCACGAGGGCGTGCACCTGGCGCTGGGAGCTGCTGGCTATCTGAAGGGCGAGTGGACACCCGAACCCGACGGTGGATTCACCCGGGTCCGCCGCCGGATCTGGGAATTGGAGAAGCGGCGCCACCACGTGCCGTGGGTCACCTGGGGTACCACGGCTCTGGTCGCCCGAGCAGTGCAGGCCTTCGGCAAGCCGGAGCTGGTGGCCGAGGTGATGCCCAAGGTATTCAGCGGTGAGGCCCGAATGTGCCTGGGCTACACCGAACCCGAGGGTGGTTCGGACATCGCCACCTGCAAGACCCGCGCGGTGCGGGATGAAGGTGGGTCAACGTGGGTGATTAATGGCTCGAAGATGTTCACCACCGGTGCGCACAACTGTCAGTACGTCTTCCTGATCACCAACACCGATCCGGAAGCGCGCAAGCACAAGAGTCTCACCATGTTCCTGGTTCCCCTGGACCTGCCGGGCATCGAGATCCAGGGCATCCGGACCGTCGACGGCGACCGGACCAACATCGTCTACTACAGCGATGTCCGCGTCGACGACAAGTATCTGCTGGGTGAGCCCAACGGCGGGTGGACCGTGCTCCGCGGCCCACTGGACGCCGAGCACGGCAATGTTGCGGCCAGCAACGATGGACTGCAGGACCCGGCGATCATGGCGCACCAGGCCGGCTTCATGGTCGATGCGGTGGATACCGCGTCCGCCGTGCTCGGCACGCCCGGGCCCGACGGTGCGCGCGCGGTGGACGACGGGACGGTGGCATACCGGCTGGGCCGCAGCATCGCGAAGATGGAGGCCTGCCTGAGCACACCGAGCATCTTCGGCCGGGTCGCACAGGCCCAGACCATGCGCGACATTGCTCCCGATGTCATGGATGTGCTCGGTACCGCCGCGCTGTTGCCGGTCGAAACCGACGGCGCGGTCGACGCGGGCAAGTCGGAGTACGTCTACCGGTTTGCACCGCTGGCCGGGATCTACGGCGGATCGCTGGAAGTGTTCCGCAACATGATCGCTCAGCATGTGCTCGGTCTGGGTAAGCCGAACTACTCAGCCTGACTCATGTCGCGAGCGTGCACCCTCGAGCATTTCCGGGGCCTGGATATACATATGGCTGCACGCTCACCGAGTAATGAACGTCGGCAGCGCCCGGCATAGTGCATCCATGTCGCGACCGGCGACCAGCACAGTGCGGTCCGGGCGAACGACGGCGGTGGTGGCGCGGCCGGACCTCAACCAGGCAGCCAGCTCGCTACCGGGCTCGGCGTGATGGAACCCGGCGCCGCTCCGGGTGATCAGCTCTCGTTGGTCGATGCCCGGACGTTCCGTGGAGACCACGCCGAAGCCGATGCCCAGCACATCGTCGAGACGAGAGCCTCTGTCCAGCAGTGGGTTCGGGCACAGACGTCCGGCGAGCCGGCCTCGGTGGACCAGGGCGGACCGGTGCAGCCGCGGCGTCGTCGAGTCGGTGATCTTGGCTCTCAGCCCGGGAATCAGGTGCATGCGGGGAACCGCCACGCGGCGGACCAGGTCGCCGGCATTCCCGCCGGCCGTCATGGCTCGCCCGACGCCGAGTGCCATCGCGATCATGTGATGCGCATGTGGTCGTCGTTCGGGTTGGTAGGTGTCCAACACATCGGGTGCCAGTTGTCCTGCGACCACCCCGGCGAGTTTCCAGGACAGGTTCATCGCATCGCGGAGGCCGGCGCCCAGGCCCTGCCCGATGAACGGTGGTGTCAGATGCGCGGCGTCACCGAGCAGGAACACCGGGCCGGCTCGCCATTGGTCGGCCAGCTGGGCGCGAAAGGTGTACTCGGTGACGCGCACCAGTTCGAGTTCGGTGTCGGACACGCCGGTGGTCCACGGGGCGATCAACGATCGGAGTTTCGGGACCGTGTCGAAGTCCTGGGCGGACTCGCCGTCCAGCAGTTGGAACTCCCAGCGGTGCCGCTGGGGGCCGATCTGCATGTAGGTGCCGGCCCGTTGTGGGTCGCACACTTGATGCACTCCTTCCCACTGGCCGAGGTCGACGTTCGCTACCACGTCAGCGACCAGCCACCGCTGGCGAAAGTTCATGTCGTGCATCCGAGTTCCGATACGGTCGCGAACCGAGCTGTTGGCGCCGTCGCAGCCCAGGAGGTAGTCGGCCACGATGTGGTGCTCCGTGCCATCACCGCGATGCACCGCGGTGATGTGCGTTCGGCCGGCCTCGATGGCGACGTCGGTCACCTCGCACGTGCTGAGCAACCGGACCCGTGGGTATCGTCCCAGATTTGACCGCAACAGTTCTTCGAGCGCGGGCTGGTCGAACATGTTGGCCTGGGCGAAGCCATTTCGGCTGCCTGCGGTATCGCGGTGGAATTCGGCGAGCACCCGGTGTTGTCGGTCCAGGAGCCGCAGCCCGAGTGCGGGTTTGGAGATGGCGGCGAATTGCTCTCCGATGCCCAGTCGGTGCACGATGCGGGCGACCTCGTCGTCCAGGTGCACGGCGCGGGGTTGTGAGTAGACGGCCGGCCAACGATCGATCAGGATGCTGTCGATACCGTACTGCGCCAGTAGCGTTGCGGCAGTGATCCCGGTGGGCCCAGCGCCGACGATCGCGACCGGCGTCCGCTGAACAGCGCTGCTATCCATGGCCTTTCACGATGTTGCGCTGTGCGCCGAGAACGATCATCCGATCGTCGGTCGCCACGGAGGCCTCGACGATGTCGCCGTCGGCGAGATACTTCGGGTTGGCGGCCTGACGCTTGAAGAAGGCCTTCCATTTCAGCGCGGGCGGCAGCAGCGATCCGATCATCTCGATCGGCTTCGGTGGAGCGCTGAGCGCAGTGCCGGCCGGGGTTCCGGTCAGGATCAGATCGCCGGCCGAGAGATCCTGGAACCGGGTCAGCGATTGCAGCGCCTGCAGCGGCGGATAGATCATGTCGCCGGCAACATGCATGTCCTGGCGCAGCTCACCGTTGACCCGGAGCTGTAGATGCAGGTCCCCGAACCGTTGCCACTCTTCGGCGTTCAGCAGGACCAGCGCCGGCCCGACCGGGGTGAAGCCCGGGTAGGACTTGGCCTCGTAGAACTGCGTTTGCGGTAGCTGGATATCGCGGGCCGAGATGTCATTCGTCACCACCAGACCGGCGAGCACGCCGGGCAGGTCGGTGATGGTCGAACCGACCGGGGTATCCCGGCCGACCACCAGGCCGATCTCCACTTCGTAGTCCAGGAAACGCACGTGGCCGGGTTTGACGACGTCGGCCCACGGGCCGGTGATCGATGCCGAGGACTTGCGGAAGAACGTGAGCGGAATCCTGGTGGGATCCATCCCGGAGTCGGTGACATGGGAGGCGTAGTTGGTCATCTGGGCGATCACCCGGCACGGCCTGGTGACAGGAGAACAGAGTTCGAGGCTGTCCACCGGAACCGTGTCCCCGCCGGCCTCGGCCGTGGCGATGGCGTCGAGGTCTGCCAGCAGTTCAGCGGTGGTGCGGGCAGCCGTCGTGATCGGTGTTGCGCCGCTGGGCTTCTGGACCCACCAGGTGTCGACGGTGCGCAGGATCGTGGTCGTCATGAGCGGGCTACTTTCAACAGGCCGGTGAGGCGGTTCAGATCGAATTCGTTGTCCGTGCGCAGGGCGGCCAGTAGCGCGGCTGCCTCGCCGCGCGCGTGCCGGGGGCTGGTGCCCAGGAAGTCGCCGGTCGCCGGCGGGCCCCACTGGGCCAGGCCGGAGGCGGTAAAGGGTGCCCAACCTGGTTCGACAGTGTTGTCGAACAGGTCGCCGTCGGTGAAGTGCTCCACCAGTAGCCCGTCCGGGTCGCGCCAGTAGTCGAAGATCTGGCTGCCTTGGATGTGCCGGCCGATACCCCAGGAGCGTTGGTAGCCTGCGTCTTTCAGGAACTCTCCGCCAGCGGCCAGCGCGTCGAGATCGCAGACTTGGAACGCTGAGTGCACATACCGGTTCGCCGGGCCGAGCGCCATCGCCAGGGTGTGGTGATCGGAGGGAGTGCTACCGCGGTCGCAGCGGATGAAACTCATGGTCGGACCGCGGTCGCGTTGGCCGGGGAAGTACAGGAAGTCCGAGACGATCAGCCCGAGGTGATCGAGGTACCAGTCCAGCGCTGCACGATATTTCGTGCTCTGGAGAACGACATGCCCTAGCCGCTGGATGGTGGCCGGTATCCGGGGCGGCCGTTGGGTGGCATTGGTGCGTTGGGTGCGGTGACCGACGTTCAGGATGTGCGGTGTCTGAACGGACAGGGAATCCAGCCGATGGGTGTCGGCGACGATACGTACCTGCAGCCCGCTGGGGTCGATGAGGTCGGTGGCGACGCCACCGAGGGTCTCCGGCAGCGGACGGACGCGGCTGTCCGCAGCGTCGGCCAGCCGCACCACGTCTGCCCGTTCGGCGGCGGCGAATGCCACTGCGCGGAGCCGACTTGTTCCACCACGGCGGACGATCACGCACGGGGCACCGGGGTCCGCCCCGCGCAACATCAATTCGGTATCGGTGCTGAGTGCGGTCGCGAAGCCGAAAGCGTGGCTGAACGCCTCGGTCCGGGCCAGGTCAGGCTTATCGAACTCCAGCCAGGCGAGGTCGGCCACCTTGATGACCGGGTTGATCGATCGGCCGGAATGTTCGGTGGGGAATGCCGTACGCATACATTGATTGAACAACAGTGTTCAAAATAGATCAAGTGTGTGCAATAATTGAGCCATGACCCCGGCCGAGCACCGCATCCTCGACGCGGCGTTGC